>JBIOVO010000286.1:0-79048 GCA_044867735.1 Pyrinomonadaceae bacterium
TCTGCGACCATCGCCTGCAACAACTGTTCGTAGTGCTTCGCTAACTGCCCTATCGTTTCCTCTTCGAACAACTCTTGCCGGTACTCGATCACGCCGCTGACCTCGTCGTCACCTTCAACCAAACTCACCATCAGATCGAACTTCGCGGTTCCGCTGTCCTGCTTCACGAGCGTCAGCTTTCCACCGTTCAACTGAAGCTCCACGAGCGGCGTACTCTGCATCGCAAACATCACTTGAAACAGTGGTTGATGACTCAAAGTCCGCTCCGGCGCTAACTCCTGGACCAGCTTCTCGAATGGCACTTGCTGATGGGCGAGCCCCTGTAGACTAACTTCACCTACGCGCTCGATCAGTTCCTTCACACTCGGTTCGCCTGAAAGGTCGGTCCGCAACACCAGCGTATTTACAAAGAAACCGATCAGCCCTTCGACTTCTGTGTGTGTCCGTCCCGCAGTAGGTGAGCCGATAACGATGTCTTCCGAGTTGCAGTAGCGCGCCAGCAGCAACTGAAAACCGGCCAACAACGTCACGAACAGTGTTACTCCTTGTTCTCGACTGAATTCTTCCAGTGGCCCACGAGAAAACTTCAGCGGCACCGTAGCGCCAACATAAGACTGTTGCGGACCGCGCGGATGGTCGAGTGGCAGGTCCAGCACGCCTGGCGCATTACCGAGTTGCTTCCTCCAGTACTTGAGTTCCTCCTCCAGCACCGGCCCCTGCGACCACTCTCTTTGCCAGCACGCGTAGTCGGCATACTGCAACGGCAACTCCTCGAGCCCCGCAGCCTGTCCAGATGTGATCCCTTCATAAATTGCCTTGAGCTCGCGGATCAAAATCCCCAGTGACCATCCATCGCTGATGATGTGGTGCATCGTGAACAGCAGCACGTGATCACTCTCTGCCAGCCGCAGCACAGTCAAACGAATTAGCGATTCGCGATCGAGGTGAAAGGGCTGTTGCGCAGCGCCGGCGGCTAAACGTTCTACTTCGGAATGCTGTTCGGTCTCTGACAGTGTGGAGAGGTCAACAAATGAGCAACGAAACTCGTACGGTTCGTGGATTACTTGTCGGACTTGTCCCGCGTCCGCAACAAACTGCGTTCGCAGAATCTCATGCCGCCGAATAATCTCGGAGACGGAATTCGACAGAGCTTCGATGTCCAGCGCTCCATCGAATCGCAATGTCGCGGCCATGTTGTAAGCGGGAGACTCCGGCTCCAGTTGATTCAGAAACCAAAGCCGCTCTTGCGCAAAGGACAATGGCAACACGCGATCACGAGTTACTGGAAGGAGAGGAAGATCCTGAGTAGCGCGATCCTCACGCAACCTCGCTTCGATTTGCTCGGAAACCGTTGCGATCGTGGGCGAGTCAAAGAACTGCCGCAGAGGGAGTTCAACCTTAAAATGGGCGCGGACGCGTGAAATCACCTGCGTCGCCAAAAGCGAATGTCCGCCCAGCTCGAAGAAGTTGTCAGTGACACCTACGCGTTCAACGCCCAGCACCTGGCCCCAAATCGCTGCCAGCGTCTCTTCAACTGCCGTACGCGGACCAACGTACCGGTCCACCTGGTCCGGCTTTGCCGGCGCTGGCAATGCCTGACGGTCTACTTTCCCATTCGCGGTCAACGGCAGCGCCGGCAACTCGACAAACACACTCGGAATCATGTACGCGGGCAGCCGCTCGCCCAGGTACTGCCGCAAATCACTCTGCGATAGACCTGCGCCTTCTGCGGTCACTACATATCCAACCAACCGCTGATCCACTGCCAGCACCGCCGCACTCGCCTTAATCCCCTCGTACCCATTAAGCACTTGCTCAACTTCTTCCAACTCGATCCGGTGCCCTCTTATCTTTACCTGCTGGTCCAGCCGGCCCAGATATTCGAGTCGCCCGTCGGCGGCATAACGCACTTCATCTCCGGTGCGGTAAAGTCGTTCCCCGACTCGTCCACTAACGCCGTCCGGCACGAAACGCTCCGCCGTCAAATCCGGACGCTCGAGATAGCCTCGCGCCAGACCTGATCCGCCTAAATGCAACTCACCTCTTGCTCTCAACGGCACTAGCTGTTGCTCCTGGCCCAACACGTACGCTCGCGTATTGCTGATTGGTTTTCCGATGGCCACCGCTTGTTGGGCCTCGTCGAACCGGCAGTTCCAGTAGGTCGCATCGATACTCGACTCCGTTGGCCCATACAAGTTGCACAACTCTGCGTTCAGGTGTTGGCGGAAAGCATCCTGGAGACTGCGCGGCAACACTTCTCCTCCGCAGAAGACGAGCCTCAGATCGCGACAATCACCGACACCCGCAGTCTGCAAAAACACAGTAAGCATGGCCGGGACGAGTTGCAGGATAGTGATCTTCTCCCGCGCAACTGTTTTCACCAGATAGTCAGCGTTGTGATGTTCCCAGGGTTGGGCCACGACGAGTTCGGCGCCCGACAACAGCGGAGCGAAGAACTCCCAGACAGAAGCGTCGAAGCTGAACGATGTTTTTAGGAGAACGCGATCGCTTGAAGAGAACCCAAAAGTCTCCTGCATCCACAGCATGTGATTGCAGATGGCGCGATGCGAAATCATCACGCCTTTGGGACGGCCAGTCGAGCCTGAGGTGTACATCACATAAGCGAGATGCTCAGACGCAACGTAGCAGTTCGGATCTGTTTCAGCTTGCTTTGCAATCTCATCCCAGTCTTCGTCGAGTCGCAGCAATGCGACCGGATGTTCCTGTAATGCGGGTGCGTTGTTTTGCCGGGTGAGCACCAACTCCAGTCCGGCATCATCGATCATGTAACGCAACCGCTCGACCGGGTAGGAAGGATCCAATGGCACATAAGCACCACCCGCCTTGAGGATGCCCAACAGACCCACGACCATCTCGATTGATCGATCAAGACAGATACCTACTCTCGAGTCGGCTCCCACACCCAGGGCTCTAAGATGGCGGGCCAGTTGATTCGCACGCCGGTTGAGCTCCTCATAGGTGAGTCGCTCTTTCCCGAAGGCAAGCGCGTACGCGTCAGGAGTTCGCGCCACTTGCGCTGCGAACAAAGAGTGGAGAGTTAGCTCGGCCGGGTAAGCCGCGGCTGTGTCATTGAACATGAACAGCAGTTGTTGCCGTTCATTCTCGTTGAGCATCGGTAGCGCCGAGAGTTCACGATCAGGATCGGACACAATGCCTTCAACCAGATTGGTGAAGTGCTGGCTCATCCGGCCGATAGTCGCGGTGTCGAATAGCTCATGGTTGTATTCAAATGCGGCGCTGATTTCATGGTCCGTTTCGGCCATGATCAGTGTGAGATCGAACGGAGTTATTCTTTCTGCTAACTCAAAGCTCTCGAACTCGAGGTCTCCGGCCTTGACGCGCGCTCCTTGCTGGCCTACGGCGAGTAGCGACAAGTTCTTTTCCTCACGGAGATGGTTCCGCTGCAACACAAACGATGCCTGGTATAGAGGTGAGCGGCTCGGATCGCGGGTCGGTTGCAAACGTTCGACGAGCATGGAAAACGGATAATCCTGATGGGCCATCGCACCCAGAACGCGCCGGCGCACCTGATCCAGAAACGCAGTGAAAGTGGGACGCCCAGAGAGGTCCGCGCGCAACAAGACCGGGTTGACGAAATAACCGATGAGTCCTGCTAACTGAGATCGATTACGCCCGCTCACCGGAGAACCAATCATTAGATCCTGATCTCCCGTGTAGCGATGAAGGAGCGTCAGGAAAACGGCGACGAGGGTCGTGTAGAGCGTTGTATTGTTCTGCCGGGAAAACGCTCTCAGCTTCTCGGTTAGTTCGTTATCAAGCTTCCAGCCGAAAGAAAGTCCGCGATAAGTTTGTACAGGAGGGCGAGGTCGATCCGTTGGCAGATTCAACACCGGCAACTGGCCCGACAACTGCTCACTCCAGTAGTCCCACTGCCTTTCACCTTCCGGTCCGGCAAGCATGTCAGACTGCCAGTGAACGAAGTCGGTGTATTCCAGGGCGAGTGGAGCAAGCGTTGTCGTCTGACCGGACTTCTCTGCCGCGTAAAGCTGTCCCAACTCGTCCAACAGCACGCCCAATGACCAGAAATCAAAAATGATGTGATGGATGGTCAGCAGGATGATGTGCTCGCCTGCTGCTCTTTTATAAAGGCCTACTCGGAACAGTGGTCCACGCTCGAGATCGAACGGACGCCGAGCTTCAACGGCAAGACGCTGTCTCAGCCTGAGTTCGTCCCACTCGCTGGTGTTGGCCTGAGTGAACCGAACCTCCATCGACTCGTGTACCAACTGGCTGGGTTTGTTATCGACGGTGGTGAACGTCGTGCGCAATGCTGGATGGCGATTCACAAGAGCTTGAAATGCTTTTTTCAGGAGAGCGGGGTCGAACTTGGATCGGACGCGCACGGCCGCTGCGATGTTGTAGGCACTGCTCTCGGGATTCACTTGCTGGAGGAACCAGAGGCCGGCCTGTCCTTTTGAGAGCGGATGTTGATTGATTGCCGGACGCGGATACAGTTGGTCCTGCGCTGACGGTGCTTGGGCTTCAAGTTGCCCGGCCAGTTCGGCTACAGAGATTTCACCCAACAGAGTCTCTGGTGAGATGACGAACCCCAGAGTGGATTCGATGCGGTGGGTCAGCTCGATCGTTAGTAGCGAATCCAATCCATAAGAAATGATCGGCTGGTTGAGATCGATCTCACGCGGATCGATCTTCAGGATCGTGGCTAACTCCAAGACGAGCCGGGTTTCCAGTGGGGTTGAGTCGCTAATAGATTGCTTACTGTGCGGCTGGATCTGGCCCAGACCTGATTCACGCCATTCGAATACAACCGGAAGCGTGTCTGCCAGGAATAGCTCGCGACAGGTACGACGCTGAATCTTCCCGCTCGAAGTCTTTGGCAAGCGGCGCTTGCCCGTAAACGCGATCGCATACACCGGTATCTCGTGTTTGCTCAGCACGGCCGTGCGAATCGCTTTCGCTAACGCCTCATGGTCGTCAACTTTTCGGTTAAGTTCCTGGACAACAACCAAACGTTCTTCGCCGGCTACCTCTACTGAGAATGCCGCGCAGCCATCGGTTTCCCAGGCGCCGGAACATTGTCGGACCGTGTCCTCTATGTCCTGTGGATAGTGATTGCGGCCGCGGACGATGATCAGATCCTTGATTCGTCCGGTGAGGAACAGTTCACCTTCACTGACAAAACCCAGGTCGCCGGTACGCAAAAATGATTCTTGATAACCGGAGAGTTGCGCCTGAAATGTCTCACGAGTCTTTTCAGGTTGGTTCCAATAACCGTCGGAAACACTCTCGCCCGCCACCCAGATCTCGCCGATGCAATCAGACGGACAAACTCTCAGGTCGTCAGGATTAACGATAACGACCGTCTGGTCGTTCGAGATCCGACCACAGCTCATGACGGTCTGCGCGTCATCGATACCATCTGCGTCTGCCGGAAGCGCTCGATTTTGTTTCAGCCCCTCTTTACTGATTACTGTCGTATGGGCGCTGGAGCTACAGGAAACGAGCAACGTGGCTTCCGCTAATCCATAGCAGGGATGAAACGCCCCGCGGTCAAAGCCACTGGAAGCGAACACGTCAGCGAATCGTTCCAGTGTTTCAGGGCGCACGGGTTCGGCGCCGTTGAAGGCAGTGGTCCAACTGGATAGATCCAGCGTGGCTCGCTCATCCTCAGTGATTTTGCGAGCACAGAGATCGTAAGCGAAGTTTGGTCCACCACTGGTCGTCGCTCGATAGTCAGAGATGGCCTTCAGCCAGCGGTAAGGCTTCTGAAGAAAGCTTACCGGCGACATGAGAATGCAGGAGGCCCCAACATAGAGCGGTTGCAGCACATTACCGATCAGACCCATGTCGTGATAGAGGGGCAACCAGCCCAGAATGACAGAGCGTTCCGTCTGTCTAAATGCAGCCTGGATGAGTCGTTCGTTGGAAAGAAGATTTCCATGACTCACCATGACGCCGCGTGGAGTGCCGGTGGAGCCGGACGTGTACTGAAGAAACGCCATAGTGCGGCTATCTAAAACCGGCTCTTGCCATTCGTGGGCCAATTCAGGATCGATACTTTCAGTGGTTATGCATTGAAGGTTAGCGGGAGCTGGACTGCCGGCGGGGGTCGTGAGCCTGCGTTGAATTCCGTTCGTAGTTAAAGCGATGTCCGCTTGTGCATCTCCGATGATCGCGTTCAGACGCAACCAGGAGTGGTTTTGGCGGGGAGGGTAGGCGGGAACAGCCGCAGCTCCTGCATAAAGACAACCAAAGAAAGCAGCGATGTATTCAAGCGACGGTGGATACAGCAATAGCACTCGTGATCCACCGGCCTGGTTTTTCTGTAAAAGGCTCGCGATACATCGAGCCTGCCGATCCAATTCTCCAAAAGTGATAGACACCTTATTCGCGAGATCATCCGACAGGAAGGTATAGGCCACCTGCTCGGGTTGCTCTAATGCCCTCCAACGAAGGAGTTGGACCAGAGTTGTAGCTTCCTGAATTTGCAAACGAGTGTCTTCGGTACTGATCATGGGTTTGTAATCGTCAAAAGAAGTTCACTGTCCAGCGGCTTTGCACAAGAAGTCGGGTTTAGCCTGCGAAGCAGGCGTCTGCGTAAAGCCTGGGGCGTCAGCCCCAGGAAACAAGATTAAATAGAGATTGGAGCCCGTGCAGCGGGTGAAAGCTGCACAAATCGTTGCGCTCTCGCCCGTTGTCACGGGCTGTTGCGTTCTGGTTGAACACGATCCTGGGGCTCACGCCCCAGGCTTCATGCTTTCGCCTGCTACGCAGGCTAAAAGGACTATCGACGACTTTTTGTGCAAGACCTGTCCAGCCGATCTTCCAGCGAAGCGAAGCGGCAATAATGCGCGACTCTTGAATCTCGAGCGTGAGACTCAAGTCATCACAAACTCATTCGTGTTTACTTATGAATTTTGGGAGGATGAACCTGTCTCAGTGGACTGCTGTTCGGGGACGCCTTGAAAGGCCAGAGTGGTGCGGCAAAACTCTATCCACTCGGAAGTGACGTCACTGAAAATCACGTTCTCGCCAATGAAGATACCGTCGGTCACGGTGAAGTTCTCCTGCAAGTAGAGATAGTCTGTCTCTTTCAACTCTCTCTGAACTTCCTGAGGCTCGCCGTCGATTTCTTTCCAAACCTTTCTGGCGTTGTGAGCGGCTTCTTTCCATCCGGGAAACTGCCGGAAAAGTTGAAGCGGGTAAGCCTTACAAATTTTTCCAAGCGTTGACATCGTTAATCCTCCAAGAGAGTTACTAGAGTGGTCGTTCATTGAGTTTGAACGACTTCGTTCGAAGACTGAGATCATGACTGGTGACTGCCGCGAAGTGCTCCGGAGGAGCAAGAGCCGAGGTGCTCCGGAGGAGCACAATGTTTATAGCGTTAATGCATTAAGGGTCTGCGCGCTCCAGCGGAGCGCAATGTACTTTGGCACCCACATGCCGCTCCTACGGAGCGGGATACATCCATGGATTTGGGGGCTATAAACATGTTGCTCCTTCGGAGCAAGACCCCGAGGTGCTCCGGAGGAGCACGATGTTTATAGCGTTAATGCATTAAGGGTCTGCGCGCTCCAGCGGAGCGCAATGTACTTTGGGCACTTGGGGGCTAAGTTGTTGCTCCTCCGGAGCAAAGGCCTCGGACAAAGTCGGTGACCGACTTCTCTTATCGACGGCTCACGTCGAGCTCGTTACGGTTGCTCCTGATTGCCGAACCAGCGGCTGCAACTGTCCGTAGCTCATCGTTCGCCAGAGCCACTCCACCGGGCCCATCTTGAATCGCTTCAACCACAAGGTACTCAGCATCACTTGCGCGGTATAGATCACGAGAGCGATCAGTACGCACGTTGCCGGACCGGTACGCCCGATCAGCCCGCCACCATAGAAGATCACCAAACACAGCACCGTCTGCATGAGGTAATTGGTAAGCGCCATCCGTCCCAGCGGAGCGAGCAACGACAGTCGTCGCTGCCAGGCCGAACGCTGGTACAACAATGTCAGTGTCGCCACGTAAAATACGCAGAGCGCGAGCGAACTGATCTCCGTCGGTAGTATTAAGAGGATCCGCCACACTGAAGTGGGAGCGATGATGTCGGCACGCAACAGCTCTGTCCCGACAACAAAGAGCCCGCTGCTCACCAACCCGATCGGAAGACTCCACCAGAAAAGCTTCCGAAAGAACGCGAGGTTCGCGGCTACGTCATGTAACAGCCGTCTTCGCCCGGCATAAAAGCCCAGCAAGAACCGGCCTGCCGTCAAGGGGAAAATGTATAGCAGGCCCACCAAGCCGGAGAAATAGATCTTGGCATTCCATTGCAGGATGTCAGCGTAACCACCATTGGCGAACGCTGCTAATACCTGATCGGATAATTGCCTGCGCGTTTCACGTAATATCGTGTCACCTGACCCAGGTCCCAACATCGAGGAGGCTAAAGCCTGAAGCCCTAGTGCCATGATCATCAAAAGAATCGCGACGAAGCTCACGCCTACAGCGCTCAAAAGCAACGTTCGTCCCTTGCTGCGGACAAAAGGAATCAGGAACAGACCGCACAACGCATACACGTGCAGGACGTCGCCGTGCCACAACAACAGCAGGTGAACTACTCCGATAAAAAACAGGATGAGCTGTCGTCGCGAATAGAAGACCGCGATGTTGCCGCCCTTTTCTTCGGCCCGCATTACTTGAACTGCGAAGCCGATTCCAAAGAGCAGCGAGAAGAGCAGGATGAACTTCTTGTCGATGAAAAAACGAATGAAGTAAAAGGCCACTGAGTCGATCGGCGACGCCGTTAACTCAAAGCCGCGTTCCGGGGAAACAAAAGTAAAACCACTGAATGACCAAAAGATGTTGGCGAGCAGGACGCCAAAGAGCGCAAAGCCTCGCAGCACATCGAGCAATGGTATGCGGTCGGATGAAGCGATCGGATCGAACGGTATAGCGCGTTGGAGATCAAGGTCTTTCGATATGGCCGGTTGGCCGAAGAGGTTGTTAACAGCTTGTGACATGAGACTCCTTAGGTACGGTTCGTCCGCAACGAATGTTCGTCGTTGTGCGAGATTGTGTGGATTAACGAGGCCGGCCCACAGATGAGAGAAGTTTGAGCCGGTTAATTCTTAGAGTCGGTCTTGTTAGGTGATCCAGTTGTCAGCGACAACATCGGCATTCGATTCAAGTTCCGGAGGCATCAGCAGGCTCTGAGCAATCTCGCCACTCTCAAGAAAGAGTTCAACGGCCGGGTAGCGAATGGATTCAACGGTGTGATTGGTGTGATAGATAAGTCCGCCGCCCGCCGGCAGCCCGATACCGTTAACCACACCGTCGCAAAGCTGGAGCGATTGGCGCAGGTTTCGCCATGCGTTCTTCTCGTCGTGCGCGTCGACCACAAAGGGGACCAACTTAAAGGTCTCGAAGAGTCGATTCGTCGTCAGTTCGCCTGCCGGCCATCCGAGCCAGCCCAGTTGGACCGACCCGGCGGAGATACCAATCAGCACTGCGCCGTCCAGATATCTTTTGACCACCGCCTCGCGCACGCCGTTCTTCTTAAAAGCTTCCCAACCTTTCTGCACGTCTCCGCCTGCCAGGAGGATCAGATCCGCTTCATCGAGAAAGGATGCTTCACCTTTAGATAACTGCGAATTGATCATGCAGCAGTCGCGAACTCCGATGCCCTCCATCGCCCCTTGAAAGAGTGAGTAGAAAGCCGGGTCGTCGCCATTTGAGGCGCCGATATACGCAGCTTTAGGCTGACGCCCCTCGATCAGGTTTCGAACTGAATC
Organism: Pyrinomonadaceae bacterium; assembly: GCA_044867735.1. Taxonomy (GTDB): domain Bacteria; phylum Acidobacteriota; class Blastocatellia; order Pyrinomonadales; family Pyrinomonadaceae; genus PSRF01. The sequence continues at coordinate 9,781 of JBIOVO010000286.1, forward strand.
GAGAAACAATCCGTCTTCGTCCTTCCAGAAAAGCAACTGGCTATCGGCAAAGAGGTAGATCGGTTTCAAGGTAGTACTTCCCTTCGGTGTTTCAAGCCTCGCTTACGAGAACCTTTTCCGTCAAGGCAGCGACTGTCGGCGCTTCATAGAACGCACGGATCGAAAGCGTGCACCCGAATGCAGCACGAATGCGAGTCACTAATCGAATCAACATCACGCTGTCGCCTCCGAGATCAAAGAAGCTATCGTCCAAACTAACGCGAGGCACGCCCAGGGCCTGAGCAAACAGTGTGCAGAGTAGCTCCTGCTCAGGCCCACTAGGGGCACGCCCACCGGCGCCACTGCCATATTCCGGCGCCGGCAATGATTTGCGATCGAGCTTGCCGTTCGGTGAAAGCGGAAATTCCTTCAGTTTTACGACCGCGCTCGGCAACATGTAGTCGGGCAACTTCGCCTTTAATCTCTGCCACACTTCCTGAACGATCTCTCGATCGTCCTGCGGAGCCGGAACCAATTCCTCAACTGTCATGCTGGAAAACAAGCTCTTGTAAAAAGCTGATCCCTGGAATACTCGCTGCACGTAAGGCAGCCTATAGAAGAACGACTTCGTGTTCGCGTTGCGAAACAAAATGCGGCCTTCGATCGAATAGTCCATGCGCAGCGGATGCCCCTTGCTGGGACGCCTGACGCTTTTGCCGACAATGCGGTCGCCGGCCTCGACTTTCAGGCCCGGCACAAATGCGGGAACAAATACCGGAGCATCTGTCGTGTAGACGGGATCGATCTGCTCAGGATCTCCAAAGAGCTCGAGGCTCAGAACGAAACCACAAAGCAGCGCGTCGCGATTAATCGTCAACTCAATTGCATGCTCGGTCGCTTGCGTGCTGTCTTGATGAGGATCATGACAATCGATCTGTTCAAACACAGATGATCCGGAAATCACACTCTCGGCGGGAAGTTGATGGACGCGCACTCTCAGATCAAACGGGTAGCCGACCGCTGAAAAGATTTCCGGTACGTGCTCAAACTCTGCTCGCTCAATCAGACTCTCGGGTAATTCCACCGCTGATATCTGAGTGACGCAACGCTGCGGATAAAAGATCGCATCCCGGCGAATCACTGGTCGCAGTTTTTGCAGGCAAACTTCCAGGCCCTTTCCGCCGCCGATATCTCCCAGAAAATCCGTTATGCACAGATCAATCGGATCTTCGAGACTCAGCACTTCCCCATTCACCGTAAATGCAATCACGCGTTCAGGTTCGTGCTCAAAAATTGTTTGCTCAGTCGTGGCCAGGGCCTCTAAGTTAGCTTCCGCGACATAAACACGTTTCGCTCCCGCATCAAGACACGCTTTGAGAAGAACGTTCTCCTTGTCAGGGCACACGATCAGGACAGTCTTGGCCCGCGCGCTCTCGATTATGGTTTGATAAGAAGGATGAACTCGCGAACCGCTTTCGCACGAAGACGCGACTGGCGTCAGGTCATCTTGATAATCGTGAATTGCCGGCGAGAACCAGGTCGTCTCCGAAGACGCTGCCGGCGTTTGCTTACTGGCGGAATCAGCAATCACATAGGCAACGAGGCGTTGCTGCCCAGGCTGGTCCTCACGAACAGTGACCGCTGCTTCGGCTATTCCGGGACAGCTTTCAAGCGCGGTTTCGATCTCGCGCAGTTCAATTCGGTGTCCGCGAATCTTTACCTGCTGATCAATGCGGCCGGCGAACTCCAGGTTTCCATTAACGTCCCATCTTGCCAGGTCACCGGTTCGATATAAGCGTTTGCCCTGCTCCTCACTGAAACAGTCTGGAACAAATCGCTCTGCCGCGAGCTCCGGCCGGTTCAAATAGCCGCGAGCCAATCCTACGCCGCCGATGTACAACTCTCCGACCTCAGTGAGCAACGGTTCCATCTCATCGTTCACTACGTACAGTTGCACATTCTCGAGCGCCGTCCCAATCGGGGCCACTGTGAGGTGTCTATGTACACTCCTGCCCGCGCAGATGATTGCGCCTTCCGTCGGTCCGTACAGGACATGGACCTGAGCATTCGGGAAGACCTCTCTCATTTGATCCAGCAGTTGTATTCCGACCGCCTCGCCACCGACAAAGATCCGGCGCAATTTTCCGGCGTCAGAGTTGTGCTCCTTCATCCAGTCAACAACCTGCCGCATGAGTGTGGGGACGCAGTGCAAGAGTGTGAGACTTGAGAAGCTTGCAATCAATTGTTCCACATCAAGGATGTCTTTTTGATCCCAGATCGCTACCGTCCCACCGACACACAAGAGGTTGCACAATTCAAACAGCGAGATGTCGAAGGAAAAGGATGCAAGACATGGGATCACGTCGGTGTGCGTAAAGCCGAATCTCTCCCGGCTTGCGGCGAGTGTGTTCGCGAGGGCGCGGTGCTCGACCATCACACCTTTGGGGTTGCCTGTCGAGCCCGAAGTGTAAATTACGTAGGCAAGGTTTTCGCCGTCGATGGTCGGTTCCGGATTGTCTGTAGACTCGTGGGCAATTTCATTCCACGCATCGTCAAGGCAGATCGTAGTTGAGGCGGCGCCGGCCAGCTTTGCTTTGGTGTCTCGGCTGGTCACGATAACCGACACCTGCGAGTCCGCCAACATGTATCTGAGTCTTTCGGAGGGATAGTCCGGATCGAGCGGAACGTAGGCTCCGCCCGCTTTGAAGATTGCGAGCAACGTCACTAACGCTTCTGAGTTTCGCTCGAGGCAAACTCCTACTCGACGCTCCGCGTCTACTCCGAATCTCTTCAAGTAATGGGCCAACTGATTGGCTTGCTGATTTAACTGAGCATACGAGAGTTGCCGATCGCCAGAGACAACCGCCGTCGCAAAGGGATCATTCTCGACCTGCTGCTCGAAGAGTTCGTGGAACAGCAACGTCGAAGAGAGCGCCGTTTGGGCCAGATCGGGATGATCGATCACTATCGCTTGAAGTTGTTGCATGGAGCACCTTACTTGTAGGGACGAAGGTCTGACTCAAGAAATCGACAGGATTAACAGAACCAACAGGATGTTTGCTTGTCTTGTTCAATCCTGTAATCCTGTCTAAGCATCGACGGGATTAACAAAACCAACAGGATGTTTTCTTGTCTTGTTCAATCCTGTAATCCTGTCTAAGGCTAGACCAGGACGGCCTCAGGAACTGTTTCACGCCATCTGAAACCATCTGCTGAAGGAATGAGACCACCGTCAAAGAGCGGCTGCTCCTCATCGCCCATGGCTCCGGCGTGGGCTTGTCGCTGCATCTGCGTCGCTTCCTCAACCAGGCTATCAAGAAAAGCTTCTTTCTCGCCCGAGAAATAAGGAGCTGCGCTATCGTTACTGTTCTGCAGTTGCTCTAACTCACCTTTGATTCTTTCGACTTGATCGCTTTCCACGATCAGCTCTTCCTGATGCAAGGTAGAGACACCAGCTACCAAACTAACAAATGCTTGTTGATTCGATTGCTGCGTATTGAGGACCTTGCGTGCGTTCCAGAAGTAGGAGTCTTCACTCTGATGCATGTCGTAAAACGAGGTGAGAAACTCGTAGAAATTCCTGAATTCGCGACGATATCTTTTTTCGAATTCTTCGAAGCAGCGAGTCTCGTCCATGCCATCGCTGAGAATGGAATTGATCGAACGCGCGGCCAGCAGAGCGGAGTAGGTTGCCAGATGTACGCCGGAAGAAAAAACCGGATCGATGAAGCAGGCGGCATCGCCTACCAGCACCAGACCAGGCACCCAAAACCGCTCATTGGAATAGGACCAGTCTTTGCGAACGCGTATTTGACCGTACTGTCCTTCGGTGACGCGCGTCGCCTTGGACAGCATTTCAGATATCTCCGGGCACGAGGCGATGAAGCGGGCCATAGCTTCCTCATGACCAGCCTTAAGGAGACTCGCGTTTTCCTTTGACACGACGGCGCCGACGCTGGTGAGCGTAGCGGAAAGCGGAATATACCAAAACCATCCATCCTTAAAAGCTGCGCAGAAAATGTTGCCGTCACGTGGTGGAGGAAACCGATACCCGTTCTCGTAGTATCCAAACAGCGCCAGGTTCTGAAAGAAATTCGAATAGATTCGTTCGCCAACTTTTCTGTGAATCTGACTCGTATTGCCGGAAGCATCGACAATGTATTTTGCGTTGGCTTTACGAGCATTGCCGCCGTCATCCAGGAACTCAACTCCAGTGGCCCGGCCCGCGTCGAAGATAACGTCCTTCACTGAATGCTGCTCGCGCACGTCCACTCCATTGTGAACTGCATTCTTCAGGAGCATGTGATCGAACTTTGATCTTTCAACCTGGTACGCATATGCCTGCGGTGTGGTAATCTCGGAGGCGGTGCTGAAGTGGAACGTCCAGGGCTCAGGATTGGTGCCCCATTTGAATGTGCCGCCAAGCTTTCGCACGAACCCGGCCTGCTTCAACTCTTCCGACAGTCCGAGGATCTTGCAGACTCCGTGAATCGTCGCCGGCAATAACGACTCGCCGATTTGGTAACGAGGGAACGTCTCACGCTCCAGCAGCAGTACTCGATGATTTTGCATTGCGAGTATCGTGGCCACGGTTGATCCCCCTGGACCACCACCAATAACGACCACATCAAAATCTTCAACACTTGAATTCATTTACCTGTTCTCCTGATTCGTGATCCACAGATTGCGCAGATTCAGGAACACAATCTGTGTCATCTGCGGATAAAGTCTCAGGCTTCCACGGCGACGCAGCGGAATTCACTCGTGTAACGATTCCCCTGTGCATCGTGAAGCCACGTTTCGTGTGGTTGCGGCAGCATCTCCGTCACGCTGAGCAGCGCGCCGGGTTCTCCCTCCTCGTTCATCCGCCGCACAAACTTCGAAAGGATGTCGACATAGATAGGACTCCCAAAATCGACGTAGAAGGGCTTAACCTCAATCGGCACTTTGACGAAGACAAAGCGCGGCAGGCCTTGTGAGCGAGCCCATCTTCTCGCTGCGAGGAAACGCTCTGACTCATCTTTTGCTTTAGCAAACTTCAACTCTTTCGATTCGAAGCGTCGCGTTTCACGAGCTACTACAAGATTGTCAAAGTTGATGCGCGGGTTGTAACGTCCCGAACCAAAGAGCCCGAACCGTTGAATGACTTGTCCCACCATCACCGAGGCGCAAGCCTCGAGGATCTCGAAACTCTCCTTGCCATCGCGCGTGCGCAACCTCAGTCCACAACTGGTGTCCTCGACAACCAGCGAACTGATCGGCAAACTTTTTTCTTCGGGCAATGCATAGGTGTCTCTGTTAACTAAGAGCCGGAAATCATCCTTTGAATTGATCATCGAATAGGCGCGCGAGAAGGCGTACTCCTTGGTGCCAACCGGTATGAGCTGTGGCTCGGGCATGTCTTTCCGATGCCACCTGATCAACTCGTCCGGGTCAGGATGCTGGGCCACAAAACAGGAGGCTTTCAACGTGTTGGCGCCGACGTGCACTTCTCCCATCACGAGTTCATAGTCACCGCGCTGAATGGCCTCAGCGCTGGAGGCCACAATCATGATGTCAGGACTATGATGACCGGCCATGGTCCAACCGGGAGAGGGAGCGTCAAATATTTCCTGCAACGGTCCGCGAAGTTCTTCACACGAGTACCTGATCCGCCGCTGTCCCGGGGTGATAGCCAACAGTGTGGCCCAGCGCTGATGGAATTCTGTGATGGCCGATTCAATGGCCGGCGCTCGGTGCTCTCGGTCGCCGAAGATGGTCTTGAGCTTGTTTAAGTAAGTGATGGCATCAATTGTCGGCGAGCCCGTGCGCCTGACGAGATCGCAATAGAGTTCGCGCAATCCGTGACGGTAACGTTGGGCCGCCTGATATGTCAGCCAGCGGGCACTGGTCAAAAGCAGCGAAAGCGGCGGACCGAGCTTTTGCAGAAACTCCGAACCTGCTTCGATCTCTATGTCGCGACGGCAGTCTTCATAAATCAACGTTCTTCCGGCATACGTCTCGCCATGCCTTCTCGTTGGTGAAGCGCCCGTAAGACGGGTGAAGGTCGTTTCGAATCCAGCGAGCGCCTGGTCCAGCCGTTCAGGATCGTCGGCAACCTCGACGACGAGCGAGCGTGCCTGTTCAAGTTCATTCAGCACGCCGAGGCATTGAGCGCGCAAGGACAAATCGTCGATGATCTCGAGCTTGTGACGCAGGTATTCTTCTGGTTTGAGTTGCAGCGGCACTGTGAAGTCCCACGCAATGACCTCAAGCCGTTGCAGCTCATCGATCAATGCAAAGATCTCTCTCTCGTTTCGGAAACCGAGTTTAGTTATTCCCAAAAGACCGACGGCGATCTGCCGGGCCGTGCGCCGCCCATCACAGGCATGCATTACAAACGCCTGTTTGGGTGTGATCTTTATCGTTTGCTGATCGGCAAAGTGAAGGTTTGTTCCATCCAGGCGGATGTAAGGCATCCGTCGCGGGGCCAGCCAGGGATCCAGTGCCCGTCCCTGCGCCAACGTCTCTGCTATTCGATCGATACACCAACCTTCAAAACGTACACTGCGTTTGGCGAGGAGAGTCTCGCCTGGCCTTACTTCCACCGAGTGGCCATCTTCCAGAAACTTTCCCCAACCCATTGGACCAAAGAACCCGATGGTGTCGTTCTTTACGCAATAGCGTTGCAAATAGCTGGCGACCATCTCTTCATGTTGTCGTTGCTTGGAGCCACGAGGACCGGAGCCGGCAGTTTTGCGCAAGAGTGAATTGATGCTGGTATGTATCGCCTGACGATTCTGCCAGGTCACCGCACAACGAAAGCGGCTTTCGGCGATCAGATCGCGGATGGCCTGTGAAGTCTCTTCAGTTGCGGCAAGGAAACTTTCACGATAATTCTTCGCGAGCGGATCGAGTTGGGAACGAGCGTCGCGCAGAATCTCTAAACGTTCCTGGCCTGAACTGCTCGAGTTTAAGGGCTTCGGTAGCTTTCCCTTCTTTAAGGTCTGGATGGCTCGCAAAAGCGGCTCTCGGTCTTGCGGCTCGGCTGCTTCCAGATCGCTGCGCAGTGCGGTGAGTGTCTTATCCAAAAGCTGTTCCGAGTGCTGCTCGGCGTCGAGTAAAACATCGGCAGCCGCAACACACTGCGGATCTGAAAGTCTGAGCACTTGTTCGGACGAGAATCCCGCCCCTCTGACACCAAAACAACGCCAGAGCTTCCAATTACCACCCGGAAGGGGAATCAAGTGATCGGTCGGCGACTCGACAGCATCGAGTCCGGGATAACCAACCGGCGGCGGCGCCGCGACTGATTCTGTTATGTTAGTGGCTTCATTCATTTGAGAGTGTCCATCGCTCGAACGAGGTTTGCACGAAAAGTCGTGACCATTGATATCGAGGATTTTTGCTCCGGAGGAGCAACATGTTTATAGCGCCCAGTTCCCTTAGGTACGCCGCTCCGTCAGGAGCGGAATGTGATTTGAGCGCCGACTACATTGCGCGCCGCTGGAGCGCGGAGTTCTGAGCGGCGTAAGGGCTATAAACATCGTGCTCCTCCGGAGCACTTCGCGACAGAGCCATCAAGCCCATAACCACTTCGTGCAACGCCGTCTCCAAACAGCAACCTCGGCAACCTACCAGGTCACGGCCACACCTGGAGACATCCGCAAACCTTTGCTGACCACTTGGTTCAATGCGCCGGAAAGCTTTTGCAAAAGTTGATGTTGATGGGAATGAATGAAGAAGTGATCCCCGTCAAACATCGTCAAATCAAATGGTCCGCTTGTTTGCTCTTTCCAGGCCTCGTAATCGTCCAGACTGACGTGCTCATCCTGCGTTCCGCCGTAGACCGTCATCGGACAGTCGAGGCGAGGTCCCGCTATGTATGAATAGGTCTGACAAACTTCGAAGTCAGCTCGCAGTAGCGGAATCATCAACTGCATCAACTCAGTATTGGCCAGCAACTCCTTTGGCGTTCCGTTCAGATCATTCAGGCTCTCGAGAAACTCCGGCTCGGGCAGGTGGTAGGTGTGCGGTTTATCGATTGCTACCTGCGGCGCGGTGCGACCGGCAACGAATAGATGGAGCGGCTGCACTCCATATTCGACCTTTAGCAGGCGCGTCAACTCGAAGCTGATGATGGCGCCCATGGAGTAACCAAAAAAGCAGAAGGGTTTTTGAAGGTAAGGCAGTATCGCCGTGCTGATAGCTTTTACCAGCGGCGTCACGTGGTGAAAGGGGGGATCTTTCATCCGATTACCGCGGCCCGGCAATTGGACCGGACAGACCTCCACCGTCGTGGGCAGCTGCGCCGCCCACTTGTGATAAAGCTGCGCGCTGCCGCCGGCGTAGGGAAAGCAAAATAAGCGCATCTTTGCCTGCGGATTAGGTTGAATGCATGTCAGCCAGGAACTGGTGACAGTCCTTTTTAAGAAGCTCGTATTCATCGCAATTCGCTCCTCGGTATTTGTGTTTCGTCTTGAAGCTGCGGAGCTGAATGCATGACCACGCTGGGAGTAGCCGGCAGTGATCTTCGCAATTTCTTCGCGCTGGACGTTGGGAGGGTAGGTGGTCTCTTCAAAACCACTCAGCCCATCGCCGCATTGCTGAGTGCCGACATGCCGATCCGTACTACGCAACTGATTACCCAGATCGAACCGGCGATGGCCGTGGCCTTGGCGGGAGAAATACGGGCAACTTTATGCAATCCAATGATTGCCAGGACCAACCCGTAAATAGCAAACACATCAATCGAACTAACGGCGGTTGTCAGAATCGGATGAGCAGCGGAATCGACGAATACGCCCAGGTTGGCATGTACCAATCCCGTTCCCGCTCTTGCCAGGTCAATATCATCGGGAGACTTGAGAAAGAGGACCACGATATTTCCGAATAGTGCCAGAATTTCCGGCGGGAAAGACGAATAGACCCAAACCGATAGTGCCTGGCGATAACCGATGCTTCCTCCAAAAGCCAGGACACCGAGCAGGTAGAGGGCGCCACCGCCGGCGAACACGATCGTTAGATTGATGATCGGAGAGATATATCCAATCGCTTTCATCACCGGCTTGGTCTGCATCTCAATGATTTGCTCTTTCTGCTCCGGCGTGATGTTGGTGCCGCTGCGTTCCAACTGAGCTCGCAGGATGTTGTCGACGCCGAGGCGCTGATAAATGAGGGCCGAGGTGAAAGACAAGGTCACCACGATGAAGCAAGCCGCCAACAGGAACCGCGGTTGCTGCCGGAATGATTCGAAGACCCGGGCGGGTTCGAAAAATATTCCGCTCAGGCTGCCGATTGCGGAAGGCGCCTTGTCGTCCGAGACCGCTGGTGCAGCCACACCGCCCCCCGCGTAAACTGGAATGGGTTGCGCGTTTTTCAATTCATTCATGTTTCTCTCCTCTCAAGTTCTAACCACGGATCACACGGATAAAAATCGGATCTATCCGTGTAATCCGTGTTTCAAATTTTTATCTGGCTTGGCTGAGACTGATCGGGTGGGTGGGATTGTCTTCTAATTAATCGCGCCGGAATGTAGTCCAGCCGCTTCCATTTTTCTCCGCAGGCTTAGTGGTCTCATATCGGTCCAGACCTCTTTGATGTAGTCGAGACAATCAGCCTTCGGACCGGACTTGCCGGCGTCGCGCCAACCGAGCGCGTTGTCTCGATGGGCTGGCCAAATCGAGTATTGTTCTTCGTGATTCAGGACCACTTTGTAAATGGTGTTATCTTCTCTTTCTTCTCTTGGCATTTCTTCCTCTCCTTTTTAGGTTCCAGTGAATTACTCGAGGGACGACTAGTCGCCACGAGGCGACATGCCGGAACTTCGAAGAAGCTCCGGGTCTTTCCCGCTCGTCCGAGTGACGGGAACGACTAAGTCCAGCGGGTCAAAATAACTTCCCGCTGAAAAATTCGAACTGCAAGACTTATGGACGCAAGGGCCAACAGGGCGAGGACGACGGCGGCCGCAAGTGCGATGAGCGGACTGAGGACAAGCACGCCCGCTAGCTGGGCAAAGAAAATCGACAGGATTGGGATCACTGCGACAGCCGAGATTTGCTGCGCAGTTCGTGGATCGTTAACTCTTGATGAGATCGCCACCATCGCAGTCACCGCGATCAGCACGATCAGCGGCACGCAGAGGATCAGGACGATAAACCATCCGGGACCCACTATGGCAACGAATACACGACGAGAAACCGTCACCAAAGACAACCCGGCTACGAAAATCACGCCGCATATCCAGGTGATGACAACTGCCGGGACTCCCGCAGCCAGACACTTGCCGAAGAGTAACTCTCCCGTAGTCACTGGTGTGGCGAGGACCGGTTCGAGCGTGCGAGCCACTTTCTCACCAATGATGCTGTAGGAGGCGATGATGCTGGGCACGATCAAAGGAATCAACAACATCATTACTGCAAAGGTCTGCCCGATGAAAGCTTGTTGCCGTTCCACGGGAGTCATGCCGAAAAACACTGGATTAGCCTTCTCGAACGGCATCGGCTGGTCAACAGACTCGGGCATATATTGAACGACGAGAGTGATAATGACCGGAAGAACAGTCATCAGGATAGGCATAAGCGAGATGCCCAACAAGAGTCCTCGTTGGCGTTTTAATTCGAGCCACTCTCTTCGCAAAATCACAAGACTCTTTTTCATGTTAGTGATTGCTTATTCCGGTGTTTGCGCACCAGTCTCAAATAGACTTCTTCGAGCGACGGCTTTACCTGCTCAACGTATTGAATGCGAGCCCCGGACGACACCAGTCTCTCCAGAACAAATTGGTTCTGCTCATCCGGATCGTCGAGCCGAATTAACAACGCATGGTCCTGCGCTTCGACCCCAGTAACGAAAGGCAGCTCGCGCACGATCGGGATCCAACGTTCGGGATCGTCGTTCATGCGAATCCGCGTGCCGCGCCCGAAGAGTTCGTTGCGCAAATTGGTCGGGCTGTCGAGCCGTAGCAATCGTTGCTTGAAGATGCAGACCAGGTCGCATAGTTCGTCGACTTCCGGCAGGTTATGTGTCGTCAAAAAGATCGTGCGACCACCTTCGCGCAGATCCTTGATGAAATCGCGGACCATGCGAGCTGTTTCCGGATCGAGGTTGGCTGTCGGCTCATCCAGAAAAAGCACTGAGGGTTCATGAAGTAACGCGCGAGCGATGGCAAGCTTCTGTCGCATTCCTTTTGAGAGACTACCGACGTCTTCGTGACGGCGATCCCAAAGTCCAAGCATGCGCAGGTAGCGTTCGACTTGCTGAGCGGCGCGAGTCGCATCCAGGTCATAAAGTTGCGCGAAGAAGAACAGGTTTTGCCAGGGACTCAGCCGCTCATAAAGTCCCGGCGTCTCGGTAAGGATCCCGGTGGAGCGATGCACGGCATCGTTCTCAGCTCCGAGGCGATGGCCGGCGACGGTCGCGCTCCCGCTGGTGGTCGCAATCAAGGCGGTCAGGAGTCGCACAGTTGTCGTTTTGCCCGCCCCATTGGGACCGATAAAACCGAACACGCTGCCCGTCGGCACCTGTAGTGTCAGGTTGTCGACAGCAATGCGTTCGCCAAAGGCGCGCGTCAGTCCCACAGTCTCAATAGCGTTCACGATGTTTTCGTCTCTATCCACAGATTACGCCGATTGATTAATAGCCTCTGTGTAATCTGTGTAATCTGTGGATCGCAAATAAATTAGATTAAAAAGAGGAGTTGCCAGCAGCGTTGTGAGTATAGTCATCATTACCATGATGGTAAACAAACGCGGCGTGATGATTCCCTTCTCCAGTCCAATATTAAGGATGATCAACTCCATCAACCCGCGAGCGTTCATCAACGCTCCGATAGCCATCGCATCTTGCCGGGTTTCGCCATTAAGCCTCGCTGCCATGTAACACGCAACGCCCTTTCCAAGACAAGCGCACAAGATGACCAGCAAGGTGATGCCCAACAAGTACCAACTCGAAACCAGGCCGATGCTTGTGTTCAAACCCGAGTAGACAAAAAACAGTGGCGCGAGAAACGACTTCGTGATCGGCTCGAGTACACGTCGCAGCTCCGTTGATACCAAGCCTCGCGGCATAGCTATACCGAGAACGAACGCACCAAAGACGGCATGGATCCCTATCACATCGGTCACCCACGCGCAGATCATCAACAGCATTAGGACGAACGTCAGCGTCGAGCCGCTGACGCCTCCATCCAGATCCACTTTCTTTTCCAGTGAAACCAACAGACGCTTGCCGGCAGTCAGAGTCAGGATCGTATAAACTCCGCCGCACCCGATCGCCAGCAGCGCCAACGTCGGATTACCGCTAAAGGTCGCCAGCATGATTGCTAAGACACACCAGGCTGCGGCATCGTCCGCCGCACCGGCTGCAAGGACCATCGTCCCCAACGTAGTTCCCGTCAGACCGCAGTCATAAATGATTCTGGCGAGAACCGGAAACGCCGTGATTGCCATCGCGGCGCCGGCAAACATCGCCGCTTGCCACGCCGTGACGCGCTCAGTGAAAAAACCACCTTCCTGGACCAGATACAGCGACAACAAAGCACCCAGCGTGAATGGTACCAATATTCCCGTCAGCGACACGCTTGCAGCGCTGCGTGCTCGTTGTTTCATCAGTTGGGCTTGAAATTCAAGGCCAACCAGGAACATGTAAAGGACCAAACCCACCTGACTAACAACGTAGATTATCGGCAATGAGGCTTTGGGAAAGATTTGCGCCTGAATGCCGGGCGCGAACCAACCGAACAACGATGGTCCCATCAACACTCCGGCAACCATTTCCGCGACCACTGCCGGCTGCCCCAACCGTCGGGCAATCGCGCCGACGGTCTTGCAGATGCCCAGAATGAACGCGACCTGGAAGAAAAAATGAAATGACAGTTCGAAGTTTGTCATTGGGTCAGTACCACTTTCGTAACAGCGGGGGCAAGCCCCTCTTCCTGACCTGCACGTCTCTAGTGACGCCAACTATTTCAACGAACCAAACGAAAGTCGCAGTTAGGAAGAGGGGCTTGCCCCCGCTGTTCCGTTGCGAACCCAGCGAATCAGTGAAGGCGAAGTTGGAAAGGCGGCGTTGTTAAGCGAATACTAGTTCGGAACCGATCCGGGAATTACTGGCGGATTCATCTCGGGCGATCTTTCCGTAGTCCATAGTAATGATGCGGTCAGCCACGTGGTAATAACGATCGTCGTGGCTGATGACAATAACCGTCTTGCCTCTCGCGATGAGCCCGGGCAATAGCTGGTAATAGAAGACTTCGCGGAACTGTGGATCCTGGTCGGCAGCCCATTCGTCAAAGACATAGATCGGCCGGTTCTCCAAATAGGCAGTAAGCAACGCGAGACGTTTTTTCTGCCCTTGCGACAGGTCTATAGTCGATAGCACGCCATCTTTGACTTTAACCTTGTGATCGATCTGGAACTGGGCCAGGTAGTCCTGTGCTTCCTGATCCAATTCCGGCTGATCCAACCCAAGCAGCGTTTCGAATATGAAGCCGTCGGAGAAAACGGTGGAGAAGTGCTGCCGGAAACTGTCTCTGTTCGCGTCCGTGATGGGCTCGTCGTTGAAGCTGAGCTCGCCGGATTCAGGAACATAAAGACCGGTGATCATCTTGGCCAGCGTGGTCTTGCCGCTGCCGTTGCCACCCGTCAAGAAGACCAACTCTCCGGCACGCAGATTCAGATCGACAGGACCGAGCACGAAGGTGTGGTCCCCGTCGCCGTAGGAATGTTTCACTTGCGAGAGAGTCAGGTGGCCCCAGCCTGTCGCGGCGGTCCTGGTGTCATCGGCTTCAGCTTCCGCGGCGAACTTGTCCAGCGAGAGGTCCAGTTCAGCCAACTTGTTCAACGCGATCTTGGCCTTACCAAACGCCGGAACGGATGACATCACGATCAGCAATGGACCAATCATGAAAAGGAGGATCAGGATGTAAGCCGTGAGTTGCAAAGGCTCAAGCTTGATCCATGCGTAGGGCACGAAAACAATCAAACCCATCAGCACGAATATCAGCGTCTGCGCCCAACTATTCACCGCGTTGAAAATCGAACTCGAGATAATGTTATTCCGCTGCAGAGACTCGGTGGTCGATGAGAATAGCTTTGAGAGAAATGCTTCCCGCCGGTTGCGGTGGATCTTCAATTCCTTGCTTCCCTCGGTCATCGCCTTGAGTTGCTTCAGGAGCACGTCGTTGGTCTCGCGCACGTTGTTCATGTAACGCATGGCCTTCGCGATGGGCACCTGACAGGTAATGATTCCAAAAATGATGAAGCCAACCACACCGAGCAACAGCCTTCCGGAGATCATGCCCAGGTAGATTAGACAGCCAACGACAATCACTAGATTGGTGCAGATTGCCGGAATGGCGATGACGGCACTCGCGATCGCCGGGACGTCCTCAGTGAAAACGGCGAGGATACGGTTCGCGCCGATTTCTTCCTGCGCTCGTAGAGGAGAAGTAAGAACGCGACGACCAAGCTTCATTCGTAAGTCGCGCAAGTTTCGCTGAGCAAACCGCGCCATGAGATCTTGAGAAAGAAATCGGCTGCCCGCCACCACGACACATACGACGATGAACGACAAGATCATCTGGCCTACCAGGTCGCTCGAGCGATGGGCAAGCCCATTGTTCACAAAACCCAGCAGTAACGTGTTTCCGATACCGGCCACAATGCCCGCTACGACCGCAACGATGCTGAGCCCCAGTGAATCTTTAAGCAGAGAAAGAATTAGTTTCATTTACAGACACTCCTTGTCGAGTTGTGGTAGGGCGCTTTTCTCTGCGTTCCTCTGCGTGACTCTGTGTTCTCTGCGTTCTAGTCATTGATTGAACACAGAGATCGCAGAGATACGCAGAGCACGCAGAGCAACTAGTTGAGCTTGGAGAAGGACTTGGTGAGACCGGCGGCCAGCTCTTGCACATCAGGCTTCATGACGATTGACATGTGATTGCCCGGCACTTCAACAACTTCGACCGGTTGCGCCGAAACCTCGCCCCAACCCAACGTCATGTCGGTTCCGACATCGAAATTGCCTTTCTGATCTTCACGCATGGCGTGCAGGTAGTAGATGCCGCCCGCAACCGCGCGCAGCGGACGGAAACGAGCTAGTCCGTTCAACTTCTGCGCGGGCGTGTTCAGTAGATCTTTCGGCGCGATGATGCCTAGCACCACGCAACTCACGACTATCAAGCTAAGCACGCCGGCCAACACGATCGAGGGCAGCACTCCGAAGAAACTCAGGCCGCTGAGGACGATTACTAAACTCGCCAGAACCACGGCAGTCCGGTTGGTAATCTTCGACAAGCGCGCAATATTTCGTTCCACCTCAGCAGTCGTGTGAATAGGTCTGAAGAGCGTGATGGTCCCCGGATAAACTTGCGGTCTATAGGCTTGTGTCGCCTGCTTGAGGGCCTTCATTACATGATAGGTGGCGACCAGCTTTTGCTCTTCGACAAACGTTCTGATGAGCCTCGCTTCGCGACCACGCTCAAGCGCGTATTCCACTTGCTTGCCGGATTCAACCTGGCGCAGTTCCTCAACCGGAAGAATTCGGCCCAGCGTTCTGACGAAGAGAGAGATTAAGTTTGCGTCATCCTTTTCGACCCGCTCTCGATCGGGACTCATTCTGAAGCAGTCGAGCATGGCGACCACGCCCACTTCCTGGCCCTGCCGCTGGAGTTGTTGGGCCATCTCGAACGCAATGATGCCACCGCTCGAATAGCCACCGACCAGATACGGCCCTTGCGGTTGCTGTTTTCGGATCGCCTCCACATAGAGTGCCGCCATGTCTTCGATTCGATTCAATGGCTCCTGGCCCTCAACTAATCCGGTCGCCTGGATGCCGTAGAAAGGTTGATCCTCCTCAAAGCACTGCGCGAGGTCATAGAATCCGACCACGTTACCACCGCCGGCATGCACACAATAGAACGGCAGTTTCGATCCCGAAGGCTTAATGGGCACCAGTGGTGACCACTCGTCATCCTGCTTGTTTTCCTGAATCAGTTCGGCCAGTCCTTTTATTGTGGCGACTGTCATCACGTCTGCGAGCTGCAGTTCAACTTCAAACTCTTTCTGAATCTGACCAATCAGGCTAAGCGTCAGCAAAGAGTTGCCGCCGAGTTCGAAAAAGTTATCCGTGATGCCTATCGGACGAACGTTCAGCATCTCTTCCCAGATCTTCTTCAGCCTGATCTCAGTCGCGTTTCTCGGGGCCACGAATGAACGGACCGAGTAGCGCATTCCATCCGGCGCCGGAAGAGCACGGCGATCTACCTTGCCGTTCGATGTCAGCGGCAAACTATCCAATTGCACAAACGTCGCCGGCACCATGTATTCAGGCAGGTACTGCTGAAGATGTCGCTTCAACTGACTGGCGTCGAAGTCTCCGTGACCGTTTTGTCCGTTTGACGGCACGACGTAAGCGACCAACTGCTTTTCACCATTGGCGTCTGCGCGTGCCGTTACCACGCACTCCCGGATACCCTGATGCTCGCTCAACACCGTCTCAATCTCTTCCGTCTCGACGCGATACCCACGAATCTTTACCTGTTGATCGACGCGGCCGGCGAACTCCAGATTGCCGTCTTCGAGATAACGTGCCAGATCGCCCGTGCGGTAGAACCGCTCACCATCGATCACCACAAACTTCTCCGCCGTCAGTTCCGGACGATTCAAATAGCCGCGCGCCACGCAACGCCCGCCCAGGTAAAGCTCGCCCACGACACCGACGGGTACCAGTTGTCCTTGCTTGTCATAAAGTCGCACGCTCATGTTGGCCAGTGGTTTGCCGAGCGGAGATCTCTTGGGCAGCTGATCGGGCGAGACGTCATAGGCAGTGCAAATGATGGCGCCTTCAGTCGGTCCATATGCGACCTTCTGCTCAGCCTTTGGAAACACCTGCTGGATCTCACGCAACAGATCTACGGGCACCTGATCGCCACCGGTGAAAACTTCGCGAACTCGAGCGCCCGCCGATGATGCCGAGTGATTCTTAAGATGGTTGACGAACTGCCGCATCCATCCCGGAGTCGAATGCAGGAAAGTCACGTCGCGCAGGATTTCAGTGAGCTGCTTCAGATCCAGAGCTTCCTGCCTCGTGACGATGATTGTGCGGCCGCCTACTAATAAAAGACTCATTAACTCGAACAGTGAAATGTCAAACGAGAATGAGGCCATGCAGAGAAGCACATCTGTCGCTACGAAATCGAATACGGATTGAGTAGCCAACAGCGTATTACTGAAACTACCCTGCTCAACCATCACTGCCTTGGGTTTGCCCGTTGTCCCAGAGGTGTAAATGAGATATGCCACATCGCTACTCTGGGAAAGATTCTCGGGGTTTGCCGCAGACTGGAGTGCGACTGTCTCCGCTTCCTTGTCCAGATAAACGATCCGTCCCGAGTGCGGCGGCAATGTGTCACTCAGCCAACTTTGCGTCAGCACAATAGAGGCTTCAGAATCCGCGAGGACGAAAGTTTGGCGGTCGCGCGGATGTTCGGGATCGAGCGGGACGAGAGTGCCGCCCGCTTTCAAGACGGCGATTAAGCTGATGGCGGCATCCAGTGATCGCTCGAAGCAATGAGCAACCCGCACTTCGGGCCCGACACCCAGCGAACGAAGATAATGGGCCAACCTGTTCGCCTTTTCATTCAGTTCCGAATAGCTGAGTTGTCGATCACCACACGTGAGCGCAACCTGATCCGGCGACTTCGCCGCTTGCGTTTCGAAAAGTTGGTGGACGCAATCAGCATCGACTGGCGTGGAGTTCGGGCGCCATTGCGTGAGCAATTGCTCGCGCTCTGCGGTCGTCAGCATCGACACTTCGCGGAGCCGTTGATCCGGTTTCGTCAGGATGTTCTCGAGCAACACTTCGAGATGGTGCAGAATGCGATCCACAGTTGCATCGTCGAAGCGGGAATCGTAACCGAGCTGCATTGCGAGGTTTGGACCAGCAGGCCACGCCATCAGTGAGAGCGGATAACTTGTTCTTTGGAAAAGCTTAACGTCCGGCATCTCAAAGTTTGCGGATCTTGGCCGGTTAGCCGTCGGACCGTTTACCGGATAGTTCTCAAATGCCAGGATGCTTTCAAACAATGAACCGCGCTGCACTTCGCTCCACGATTGGATTGCCATCAGCGGAGCGTGCTCATACTGGCGCGCGTCGACCTGCTGTTCCTGCAATTCCTTCAACCAATCGAGGGTCATCTGCTCCGGATCTACCTTGAGGCGAACCGGCAATGTATTGATGAAGAGACCCAACATGTTCTCCACGCCTTCCAGATCGGCAGGTCGTCCGGAAACCGTCGCACCAAAGACAACGTCTGACTCTCCGGAGTAGCGGCTTAGCAGAAGACCCCATGCGCCCTGGAACAAAGTGTTCAAGGTCAGTTGATACTGGCGGGCCAGAGATTCGAGCCGCGTGGTCGCTTCCGGCGAAAGCTTGATTGTTTTTTCTCCCGAGTCGCTGTTCGGTTTCTCATCGGTCAACTTGTAAATACCCAATGAGGTTGGTGAATCGAACCCTTTCAGCAATCCTCTCCAGAACTCTTCAGCCTTCGTAACCTCCTGCCTTTGCAGCCACGCGATATAATCTCTGAATGGTCGCGTGGTCGCAGGCGGGATATTCTCGCCGCGTTGCAAAGCGTCATAGAGGGCGGAGAATTCCTTCAGGATGATCGGCATGCACCAGCCGTCCATCAACAAATGATGATGACTCCAAACTACTTGCCACTGAGCATCGCCCAATTGAATCAAAGCGACTCTCATGAGCGGCGGTTTGGTAAGGTCGAAGCCGCGCGTGCGATCCGCAAGTAAGAACTCTTGAACCTTTCTGGTCTGCTCTTCCGCCGGAAGCCCGCGAAAGTCGAGCTGCTCCCACGGCAACTCCACCCGGTTAGGCACGATCTGCAAAGGTTGCTTCAAACCGGCCCACACAAAAGCTGTTCTTAAGATCGGATGCCGGTCGAGGATCTCCTGCCACGCTCGCTTGAAGTTGTCAGAGTTGATTTGTCCGCTGATCGGAGAACTCAATTGATTGAAGTAGAGCTGCCCGTCTGGCGCATAGAGGCTATGGAAAAGCATGCCCTGCTGCATCGGCGAGAGTGGATAAAGATCGTCGATGTTTTGCCGGCGCTCTCTGAGCACTTGATCCAATTCGCTTTGCGACAACCGAGCCAGCGGAAAGTCTGACGGCGTATAACCTCCGGCGTCCTCACTCTGACAATGGCTGATGATTGCTTCGAGGCAGTTGATGAAGTCCTTCGCCAACTGCTCGATGGTCTCGCGCCGGTGCAGATTTCCGCTGAAGCTCCAACTGAGTTGTAGTTGTCCACCGACGACGAGTGAGTTGATGTCGATCAAGTGCTGGCGTGTGCCCTGTTGGCTGCACTGACTGCCGCTTGATTCACGCGCGATACCGAAGACGCCAGTGTCGCCAAGCATTCCGTCGGTCTGTCCAAGGTAGTTGAAAACAACTTCCGCCGGTGGCTGCGCCTGCAACTGACTCTCGCCGCCCACATACCGAAGCACTCCGTAGCCGATTCCCTGTCCGGGTATCTCTCGCACCTGCTCCTTTACCTGCTTCAGTACTTCACCGATTCGGTCTTTGCTTCCATGCACTTCCAGCAAGACCGGATAGATTGACGTGAACCAACCGACCGTGCGCGAGACGTCAACGCTGTCGCTGATCTGCTCGCGCCCGTGACCTTCCAGATCCACGAGCACTGCGTTCTGCCCGCTCCACTGTTTGAGCGCCAGAGCAAGCGCGCTAAGTAACACTTCATTGATCTTGGTGTGATACACACCGGGCACTTCCTGTAGCAGTGCCTCTGTATTTGGGCGGCCCAGGCCCACTACCACTGTCTGCGTGCTGCTCACGAGGTTTTCTCCATCCTCGTAATCGCGCGGCAGGCTTCTCACATGTTTGCGCTCAGCCTTCTGCCAGTAGTCGATCTGCTGGGCCAGTTCCTCACTGCCCGCATACTCCGTCAGCGCCTGCGACCACTGCTGGAAGGAACTGCTCTTGGGCGGCAACTGCACTGACTCTCCGTCAGCGAGTGAGCGGTAAGCCTGCTGCAAATCCGCCAAGAGGATGCGCCATGAAACTCCATCCACCACGAGGTGATGACAGACCAGCATCAGCCGCGCAGGCCGGCCTTCGCCCAGATCAAAATAGATCACTCGCAGCACTGGACCAGCCGTAAGGTTCAGCTCCGTTTGCGCCTTTGCGGCTGTCGCTTCGATGACCTTCGATTGCTCGCTCTCGGGCACCGACGTCAGGTCGCAATTAGTAAAACTGATCGGCTCGTCGGCTTCGGCGTGATACTGCCGCCAGCCTGACTCTGACTGCTCAAAGCGCAACCGCAGCGCATCATGGTGCAACACCAAATGCCGCACCGCTTCAGCCAATAGCACTGGATCAACCGCCTGCCGCAGTTCCAGTAACATCGACTGGTTGAAGTAATGCGGCTCACTCAACTGTTGCTCGAAGAACCAATGTTGGATCGGTGTCAACGGCGCTTCACCGGTCACCAGACCCTGTTCGGCCTGGAACGTGGCACTGGATTTAGCCACGAGCGCGAGTTTGGCGATCGTCTGATGTTGGAAGAGGTCCTTCGGTGTCAGGTGCAGCCCAGCCTCACGCGCTCGAGCAATAGTCTGAATGCTAAGTATCGAATCGCCGCCGAGTTCGAAGAAGTTGTCGTTAACACCGACACGCTGGAGTCTGAGTACCTCGGCCCAGATCTTCGTGAGGATCTCTTCGGCCGGTGTACGCGGCGCGACGTATTCATCTTTGCTTTCCAGTCGAACACCATCCGGACCGGGGAGTGCTTTCAGATCCACTTTTCCATTCGGAGTCAGCGGAAACGCGTCCATGATCACGAAGTTCGACGGGACCATGTAGTCCGGGAGTTTGTCACTCGCGAAAGCGCGTAAACGAGAGACCAGGTTACGCGTCCATTTCACTTGCAACGGATCGCTGGCATACGTTTGCCACGTCAGGGGCATGAGGCTCCCTGACTGCGGGGACTCATTTTGAGTCGTGATCTTCGGCGCTGATTCAGGCCGTCTGAAAACTACGTCAAAGCTTCCATCGGCTATGTCCAACGCCCAGCTCACATCCACCTGAAACTGTAATTCCGAACCCAGTGCGCGAAAGTCATCGGGCTCCTCGCCACTTGTTGCTACCGTTCGAAGCGTTTCCCGAATCTCGGCTACTCTGTCTGGCCCATTCGGATCTGCGATCAGTTCAATCAGTTTTGCATCGGCCAATACACGAGCATTTGGTACTCCGCGCAGACCGAGCCCCTCGATACCGTTCGCGGCCAGGGTTTGCCGGATCGCCGGCAGCGTCAAGCCCTGCTCTTCCCAATCCAACCACTCGATTTCGTTACTTTCACTTTCATTCCCGATGTGCAGGACCACGTCGTAGCGAAACTTCGTCAGCTCGTTGTGATGAGGTCCACGCTTCAACTGGATCTCAACCCGACCGATATTTGGAAGGTACTGTTTCAGAGCGTGGAAGAACGCCGGATCGATTACGAGTTCTTCTTCCTGACTGAGATACCGCTTGGTCCGCTCGCGCAATTCAGACTTTGAGACCGAATCCAAAGCCTGCGACAATTGCACCGAGGCATGAAATGTTTCCAGCAGCGGCAGGCTGCGAATGTCGCCGATGAAAATGTGTCCGCCCGGCCGCACTGACTTGACGGCGTTTTCCACTACCTGGACGAAATAGTCGATCCCCGGGAAATATTGGGCCACTGAGTTGATGATGACCGTGTCGAACTTCTCCGTCTCGCCGTCGTCGTAATCCGCCGCGTCCTTCCTGACGAGAGTGACGTGAGAGAAGTCGTCTTCCGACTTGTCCATCACCTGCTGAACCTTCCGCAGGCTCGCGACTGAAAAATCCGTGCCGTGATAACTCTCGCAATGCGGCGCTATTCGGAACAACAACAGACCCGTTCCGCATCCGATCTCCAGCACGCTCTGCGGGCGCAATGCGAGAATGCGATCGACTGTCTGGTTAACCCAAACTTGCATCTCTTCGGCCGCGATTGGTTGATTCGTATAGCTCGAATTCCAGCCGATGATGTTGAACGTCTCATCCGATTGCGTTGAAGGCTGGGCGTAGGTCTCATCAAAGATCATCTGCCATTCCGAAACCTGATCCTCAGACCATTGGTTTCCGAGATCCTCATCAGACTGGTCCTGCAATCGAGACGTCGGCACGACGTAAGACACCAATCGTTTATCGCCAGGCTGATCTTCGCGAGCCACAACCAACGCATCGCGCAACGCAGGATGCTGCCTGAGAACAGACTCGATCTCTCCCAACTCGATGCGGAAGCCGCGAATCTTTACCTGCTGATCGATACGTCCGAGATACTCGAGTTCGTCTTTGCCTATCCAGCGCGCCAGGTCCCCGGTCCGGTAAAGGCGTTCGCCGGGAACGGCACTAAACGGATGCGGAATAAAGCGTTCGGCAGTAACATCCGGGCGATTGAGATAGTTGCGCGCCAGACCATCGCCGCCGACATACATCTCACCAGCCACACTCTCGGGCGCCAGCTCGAAATTCGAATCGAGCAGATAAGTTTCAAGATCAGGAATCGGACAACCGATAACACTCTTGCCGGCCTGGTCCAAATCGCTTGAAGACAACGGACGATAGGTGACGTGGACCGTGGTTTCGGTGATGCCGTACATGTTGACCAGTTGGGGTTTGCTGTCACCATGGCGATCGAGCCACGGCCTGAGACTTTCAAGTTCCAGTGCCTCACCGCCGAAGATAACGAATCGCAGGCTCAGCTCATCCGTTGACGGCGCGGCTTCATCGGCGCGTATCAGTTGTCTGAAGGCCGATGGTGTTTGATTGAGGACGGTGACCTTCTCAGTGCGCAGAAGTTCGTGGAAGGAATCCGGCGAACGGCTGACCCAGTGCGGAACGATTACGAGGCGGCCGCCGTACAACAGCGCACCCCAAATCTCCCAGACCGAAAAGTCGAAAGCATATGAATGGAAGAATGACCAGACGTCATTCTCGTCGAAGTGGAACCAGGCATCAGTCGCGCGGAACAGGCGAATGACGTTGTCGTGCTGGATCAAGACGCCTTTTGGTTTACCTGTGGAACCGGAGGTGTAGATCACGTACGCCAGATTTTCAGGAGTCCCTACTTGTACAGGATTATCTTCGGGCTCAACTGCAATATCGGCCCAATCAGCATCCACGCGGATAGTCGTGATCGAGATCTCGGGCAAGAGTTCAACCAGCTTCTCCTGCGTCAAGAGAATCGACAATTGCGCATCCTCGAGCATGAAAGCCAAACGCTCTCGCGGATACGACGGATCCATCGGCACGTAAGCTCCGCCGGCTTTGAGGATGCCCAACACGCTCACGATCATTTCGACGGAGCGCTCCATCAGGACACCGCACAAACTATCCGGGCCAATGCCTGATCGCATGAGATGGCGTGCCAGTTGATTGGCGCGGCGATTCAACTCGGCATAAGTAATGTTCTGATCTTCGAATGTCAGGGCCACTGCGTCGGGGCTGCGATCCACAACCCTTTCAAAAAGATCGGACAAACAAACATCGGCGCCGTAAGTTTCCGGCTTGGAATTGGAGTTAGCGAGGAGTTGCCTGCGCTCACCTTCTGTCAGCAGTGGCAACTCAGACAGTTTGAGTTCGGGATTTGCTACCGCTGCTTCGAGCAGGCTTTCGAAGTGGCCCAACATTCGCACGATGGTAGACCGCTCAAACAGATCGGTGTTGTACTCGATGGTTCCCATCAACGTCTCGGCTTCGGCCCAGAAGAAGCTCAGATCAAACTTCGACGTCGTACTTTCCACGTCAACCGGTTTAATCGTCAGGCCGGTCGAGACGGAGATGTCCTGCGGCAGGTTCTGCAAGATGAACATCACCTGGAAGAGTGGCTGGCGACTCAGATCCCGTTCGGGTTGCAACTCTTCAACCAGTTGTTCGAAAGGCACATCCTGATGCGCATACGCGCCGAGACAAACCTCGCGCACTCGCGCAATCATCTGTCGCACAGTGAGATCGCCATCGACTTTGGTTCGCAGCACCAGTGCATTCACAAAGAACCCGATCAGACCTTCGATCTCACTCCGGGTCCGGTTCGCTATGGGAGAGCCCGTGACGATGTCAGTTTGGCCGGAATAGCGATACAAAAGCGTCTGGAAGATCGCGAGCAGGCACATGTAGATCGTGCTGCCTTGCTTGTAACTGAGCGCGCGCAGTTTTTCCGTTAACTCCTGGCTGAGGGTGATTGATTCAGTGGCCCCGCGGAATTGCTGCACTGCGGGACGTGGTTTGTCGATCGGCAGTTCGAGTTGATCCGGGATATTCGCCAGTTGCTTGCGCCAGTAGTTGAGTTGCTGCTCCAATGCCGCACCTTGAAGCCAGCCTCTTTGCCAGGTCGCAAAATCCGCGTATTGGATCTTGAGTTCGGGAAACGGGGAAGCCTCGCCTCGGCTGAAAGCATCGTAGAGGACACCCAATTCTTTTGTTAGCACTGTGAAAGACCAGCCGTCGCCGATGATGTGGTGCATCGTAAACAACACCACATGCTCTGACTCATCCAGCCGCAAAACCTTTACTCGTATCTGCGGGACCTGGCTCAGATCGAACGGTTCGTGCGCTTCCGCCAACGCCAGCCGCGCAACTTCCGCTTCTCGCTCATCAGGCGGAAGTGACCTCAGATCTATAACCGGTATCTCGAACGGATATGGGTCGCAGATTTCCTGTCTGCCCTGTCCGTCCTTCAACACAAAGCGGGTACGCAACGACTCATGCCGCCGAATGATCTCTCGTAAGCTCTTCTCAAATACGTCGACTTGCAGTGGGCCGGCAAGACGCAAGACAGCCGGCATGTTGTAGGCGGTGCTAAGAGGTTCGAGTTGGTTGAGAAACCAGAGCCGCTGCTGCGCAAATGAGAGTGGCAGCGGTTCATCGCGCGACACGACGGTGATCGGCGGAGCGCTGGTGCCGTGCTCGGATGTCAGTTCGGCCTCAATGCGTGCACTCAAAGTGGCGATCGTTTGGTTCTCGAAAATCGCCCGCAGTGGTATCTCGAGTTGAAAGCTCTCGCGAATGCGCGAGATCACTTGAGTAGCAAGTAACGAGTGTCCGCCCAACTCGAAGAAATTGTCGTGGATGCCGACTCGCTCCACCTTCAACACCGCGATCCAGGTGGCGACGAGGATTTCCTGAACGAGCGTTTGCGGCTCAGCGAAATCTGCTGCACCGCCGAAGCCAGGCAACTCAGGCGCGGGCAGCGCTCGGCGGTCAATCTTGCCGTTAGCAGTCAGCGGCAGATCTTCCAGCAGCACAAACGACGTCGGAATCATGTAATCAGGCAACGACTTCTGAAGATGTGCCCGCAGCAGGAAGGGTTCAAGGGCCGCACGCTCTTCGCGTACCGGAATGGTGTCGTTCGCAAACAACTGCGCATGATACGGACTCTTCCGATAGTCTGGACGATGATGGAACGATTCATGTTTGAAATCGATGGCTTCACCATTCTGCCGGACTATCGTGCCTTCAATCGTGTAATCAGGATTAAGCCCGTTCTCGCAAACGGCGCCGCGACACACCAGCTTGACCACGTCCCCGGCAGTTACTTCAAGGCCCGGATGAAAGACCGGGAAGTAGACAGGAAACCAGGAAGACCTGCCCTTCATAATGTCGATCACTTCGTCCTCTGCGGTGTGCAGATTCAGCCACAGCAGAAAGCCGTTCAGGTTGGCGTCCTGAGTGATCACGAGCTCTTCGTGACGGCAGAAGTTCTGCTCGGCGTGTCGGCGGAAGTCGAGATCCTCAAATACGCCGCTGGTTGAGACGATGTTTGACGAAGGGAAATTCTTGATGCACAACCTGAGGTCGAATTTGTAACCGGTCTGAGCAAAGATCTGCTCGACGTAGTGAGCGGCCGTACTGGTGAAAGCCGGATTGTGCAACAGCTCATCCGGAAGAGAAACGGCGACGATTTTCGTGACGCTTCTCTCGGGAATTATGACGGCGTCTTCCTTAAGCAGTCTCCTCGACTTGTTGATGATGTGCGCGGCTCCCTGCGCGCCGCCAATGCTCTCCACTACTTCCGAGACACTAACATCAGCTTTTTCCGGTAACTCGATTTTTGTCGCATCGCCGTGCAGCACGACGATCTGCTCTTGCAGTCCCAGGGCCCGAACCTGTTCACTGGCTGCGCGAAACGACTCCTCGACGATGTCTATCGCATAGACTCTTTTGGCGCCGGCTTCCGCGCAAAACCTCGCCTGAATGGCATCACGTCCGGTACCGATGTCTACTACTATCTTGTCCTTGACGGCCCTTTCAATTGCGACTTTATAACTGTCGTTTCGTTCTTCGTCATTCGTCAGTCCGTAGTAAACAAGCTCGTCAAAGACAAAGAACTCTCCGATAGACGGCCACAATAGAATCCCTTCATCGACGTTCGTAGCTACGTTTTCGGGAACTACATACGCCACGAGTTGCTTTTCACCCGGACGATCCGCCCGAGCCATCACCACACACTCTTTGACGCCGGGGAGTTCGTTAATCACCGATTCGATCTCTTCCACTTCGACACGGTATCCACGAATCTTTACCTGCTGGTCCACACGGCCGATAAACTCCAGATTGCCGTCCTCGAGATAACGCGCCAGGTCTCCCGTGCGGTAGAACCGCTCGCCATCGATAACCACAAACTTCTCAGCCGTCAGCTCCGGATGCCCTAAATAACCACGCGCCACGCTCTGCCCACCAAGGTAGATCTCACCCGCGACGCCGATCGGTACGAGTTGTCCCTGCTTGTCATAAAGCCGGACGTTCATGTTGGCGAGCGGCTTGCCGATGATGTCGCCCGGCACAATCTCGTCATGCGCCAACTTGTAGTTGGTGCACATGATCGTGCCTTCCGTTGGTCCATAACCGATATAGCGCTGGGCCTGCGGAAACACCTCTTTCATCTTCTTCATTACATCCGCGGTAACCACGTCTCCGCCGACAAACAGTTTGCGAATTCGGTAACGATGCTCGATCCCTTTCTCTCTTACGTAGTCAAGAAAGTGGGACATGACGAACGGCAGCAGGTGTACGAAGGTGGTGTCTTCCAACAACTTCGCGAACTTCTCCTGATCGAGCACATCCTGCTTGCGGATGACGCGCGCACTGCCGCCGGCGAGCAACGGACTCAGGAACTCGAAGATGGAAATGTCGAACGAGAACGACGCCACGCAGGGGATCACATCGTCAGCGCCGATTCCAAACTGAATCTGACTGGCGAGGAGTGAATTCGTAAGATTTCCATGATCGATCATGACGCCTTTGGGCGTGCCGGTCGTTCCGGAAGTGTAGATGATGTAAGCAAGATCCTCTGCGTCGCTGATGTGTTCGAGATTGTCTTCGCTATGTCGAGCGATGGCCGGCCAATCAGCATCGATACAAATAGACTCGATCTCTTGTTCCGGTAATAACTCCAGTAGCTCTTTCTGAGTAAGCAGAATCTGAGCGGAAGAGTCATTCAGCATGAAAGCAATCCTGTCCCGCGGATACTCAGGATCGACTGGCAGGTAAGCGCCGCCGGCTTTAAGAACAGCCAGGATTCCAACGACCATGTCGAAGGAGCGTTGCATCATGATGCCGACCAGTACTTCTGGTCCAACGCCGGCCGATCGCAAGTGGCGGGCGAGTTGGTTGGCCCTGCGGTTTAGTTCGCCATAGGTCAGTGTTTGACCTTGAAAAATCAAAGCCGTTGCATCAGGGGTTCGTCCTGCTTGCGTTTCGAACAAATGCTGGACGCAGTCCTGGCTCGGAAGCTCAGTGGCAGTCTGATTCCAATCGACCACCAACTGCTGCCGCTCGGCTTCCGTCAGTAACGAGATCCGCGAGATCCGTTGCATGGGATCGCGCGCCATCTGGTCCAGGATGTTGCCGAAGTGTTCAAGCAGCCGCTGAATAGCCTGCCCCTGGAATCGATGAGCGTCGTAGGTGATTCCGGTGGACCAGTGCTGATCGATTCCGAATCTGATCGTGATGGGATAATTTGTGGTTTGGTACCGGCCAACTTGCGGTGCGTTTGCACCACTATTCGATTCACCATTTTTGGGAGAAGCGCTGCCGGGGAAAGTCTCAAATACCAGGAGACTTTCAAATAACGGAACGCCTCGCTCTACGTCACTCCAGCCCTGCACCTCCACCAGCGGGCTGTGCTCGTACTGTCGCATCTCGGTCTGTTCGACCTGTAAACGCTTCAGCCATGGTCCTACCTTCTCTTCGGTGTCAACCTGCACGCGTACCGGAAGAGTATTGATGAACAGCCCCACCATCTGATCAACCCCCTCCAGCTCGGTGGGCCGGCCTGAAACGGTCGCTCCGAAGAGTACGTCTGTCTCACCGCTGTACCGCCACATCACGAGCGCCCAGGCTCCCTGAATCAGCGTGTTCATTGTCACCTGCTGATAGCGTGCCAGCGCTTCCAGACCACGACTCGTCTGGTCGCTAAGCATGAGACTCTTTATTGCGTAATCCGGTGCGCCACCATTTTGGTGGGGCGTTTCCGGAATGCCTAGTTGGGTTGGCGAGGTAAAGCCCTGGAGTCTCTTTCTCCAGTAAGCCTCGGCGGCATTTAGATCTTGCTTTTGCAGCCAACTGATGTAATCGCGATATGGCCGCGGCTGTGAGAGTTCCAGTTGCCTGCCGTTGGAATAGGCTTCATAAAAAGTAAAGACCTCATTCAACAGCAGCAAGGAACCCCAGCCATCAAGCAGGATGTGATGAAAGCTCCAGACAAAGTGCCAGGCGTCATCCGCAAGACGCATCAAGGCGAAGCGCATCAACGGAGGTTCTGAAAGCTCGAAGCCGCGGGCGCGATCAGCTACGACATAAGCTTCCAGTTGTTGCTGCTGATCTTCCGGCGCCATGTCACGCCAGTCATCTACTTCCCACGGCAGGTCCACTCGTCGACGAACGATTTGGAGTGGCTTGTCGCGTCGTTCCCAGAGGAATGCAGTGCGGAGAATCGGATGGCGCTCGACTACCTGTGCCCAGGCTCGCCGGAAAGCTTCAACGTTCATATCCGCCTGAATCGTCCAGCTCGCCTGATCGAAGTACACCTCTGACTGAGGAGCCAGCAGGGTGTGAAAGAGCATTCCCTGCTGCATGTGTGAGAGCGGATAGATTGCTTCGATGTTGATATTCGATGTGCTCATTTAGACCCCGTCTGGTTACGAAAGTTCAGCCACGAGTTCGTCCAGCTCCTGCTGACTCAATTCTGCTTCCGGGAAATCCGAGGGAGTGAAACCAGCGACTTCTCCCCACTGACATTGCTCAATCAACTGCTGCAACGCCGTGATGAAGTCGGCCGCTACGCCTTCCACTGTCTCTCGCTTGTGTGTCTGTTGGGAGTAGATCCACGTAAGCTGTAATCGTCCGCCTGCTACTCCGCCGGAGATCTCCAACAAGTGCTTCCGCTGGTTCTTCGCACTGCGACCCATTCCCGGATTCTCGCCCGCCTGCGCTAACATCGCACCGTCGCTCAGCGTTTGATCAAACTGCCCGCTGTAGTTGAATAACACTTCTGCCTGCGGCATCTCGCGCAAGCGATCTCGCACGCCTTCTGCTCCCAGGTACCGCAGAATTCCATAGCCCGTTCCCTGCTCCGGTATCCGTCGAATCTGCTCCTTCACTTGCTTCAGTACTTCGCCGACCGTTTCGTTTCCGGGCACTTCCAGCAACACCGGATAGATCGTGGTAAACCAGCCAACCGTCCGCGACGCATCCACGCGTTCGCTGATCGGATCTCGTCCGTGCCCCTCCATGTCGATCAACAACAGCCGCTGCGAGCTCCACTGCTTCAGCGCCACGGCCACCGCGCTCAACAACACTTCATTGATCTGCGTGTAGTAAGCCGCCGGCACTTCCTGTAGCAGCGCTTCGGTCTCCGCCTGACTCAGACTCACGGTCACCATACCCGCGCTGCTCACCAGGTTTTCTTCTCGACTCTCGTAATCGCGCGGTAAGCGCTGCACTTGCTCACGATCCGCGTGCAGCCAGTAATCCTCTTGCTCTTTGGCTGCGTCACTTTCTGCATACGCTGCCACTTCTTCGGCCCACTGCTGATACGACGTGCTCTTGAGTGACAACGGCACCTCCTCGCCGGCAACCAGCGACCGGTAACTCTGCTGCAAGTCTTCCAGGATTATTCGCCACGACACTCCATCAACGACCAGGTGATGACACACCACCAGCAACCGCGCTGTTTGTCCTGCACCCGGGTCGAAGTACACGAAACGAACCAGTGGTCCTTCACTCAAGTTCAAACTCGCCTGCACTGCCGCTGCCTCTGCCTCGATGGCCGCGCGATGCTCGTTCTCTGGCACCGTACTCAGATCAAATCTGGTGAAGCTGACTGGCTCTGCCGCATCCGCGTGATACTGACTCCAACCTGACTCCGTTCGCTCGAAGCGCAACCGCAGCGCATCATGCTGAAGCACCACTTGCTGCGCCGCCCTCTGCAACAACTCCGCATCCACTTCCTCAAGCACTTCGAACATCAGACTCTGGTTGAAATGTTCAGGCTCGCTCAGTTCCTGCTCGAAGAACCACGCTTGTGAAGGCGTCAACCGCACTGGACCAGTCACCAACCCTTGTTCGGCGTCAATAACGCCGCCGGATCCGATGGCCTCCAGCAAAGTAGCGATCGTCTGGTGTTGGAATAGATCCTTCGGTGTGAACTGGAACCCGCGCTCTCTGGAGATCGCGATGATCTGAATACTGATGATCGAGTCGCCGCCGAGCTCAAAGAAGTTGTCATTTATCCCGACTCGCTCAACACCCAGCGCGCGCTGCCAGATCTCCGCCAACATCGCTTCGCTCATCGACCTCGGCGCGACGTATTCATTCAGAATCAGCGACATGCCCTCGAGGCTGGGCAGCTTCTTTCGATCCACTTTTCCATTAGGCGTCAAAGGCAGCGCTTCGATCTTCATCAACTGCGTTGGCACCATGTATTCCGGCAGCTTCTCTCTCAGGTTCTCTCGCAGCTCGCGTGCGCTGACCCCACTTCCGGGTTCTTCCACGACGTAAGCCACGAGTCTCTTATTGCCGGCTCCATCCTCTTTCACCGCTGCGACGCTCACCATCACTGAAGGATGTTCGTTGAGTGCCGTTTCAACCTCTCCCAACTCAATTCGGAATCCGCGGACTTTCACCTGCTGATCTCGTCGCTCGACATATTCCAGCTCTCCTTCAGCTTTCCACTTCACTACGTCACCGGTGCGGTACAATCTCGATCCTTTGTCGTTACCGAATGGGTTCGCTATGAACCGATCGGCCGTCAGTTCCGGCCGGTTCATGTAACCTCGACCCACGCCGTCTCCACCGATGTACAACTCACCAGGCACGCCGATCGGCGCCGGTCTCAGTTGTTCGTCGAGAACATAAAACTGCGTGTTTGCGATTGGTTTTCCAATCAACACTGAGCCGCTGCCGGGTGCTACGCGCCACAGTCCCGACCAGATTGTTGTTTCGGTTGGACCATACAGATTCCACAACACGCTTCCTTCGCCGATCAGGTCGTTTGCGAGTTCACGATTCAAGGCTTCGCCGCCACACCAGCGTTGCAGGTTATCGAGTCCTTCCAGTCCGGCGCCTGCTAAGATCCTCCAGGTAGCGGGAGTTGCTTGCATGACGGTGGCGTTGCCGGCGATCAGTCGCTCCTTGAGTAGCTGACCTTGAGCCGCCAGCTCGCGGCTAACAACTTCAACTTGAGCGCCACAGATCAGTGGCAGGAAGATTTCCAGTGCTGCTATGTCGAAGGATAGAGACGTAACTGCCACCAGGTAATCGTTTGCGGTGAGTCCAGGCTCGCGCCGCATTGAGTGTAAGAAGTTGACCAGCGCGCGATGCTGGATCTGGACGCCTTTAGGATTACCTGTCGAACCTGAGGTGTAGATTAGATATGCCAGGTTGAACGGGCCGACGTTGGCTTCCGGGTTTTCGTCGGAGTAGTTGAAGAAGAGAGGCTGATCCGCGTCGAGGCAGAGAACACGAGCAGCGCTCTGAGGCAACGAAGTAATCAAAGAATCTTTCGTGAGTAGGATTGAAGGCGCAGCGTCACTGAGCATGAAAGAAAGTCGCTGCTGTGGATAGGTCGGATCCAGCGGCAGATAAGCGCCGCCTGCTTTCAAGATCCCCAACAAGCCAACCACCATCTCCACGCTGCGGTCCATGCACAACCCAACCACCACTTCCGGACCAACACCGAGCTCTCGTAGGAAATGCGCGAGTTGATTGCTTCGCCGGTTCAACTCGCCATAGGACACCTGCTCACCTTCGCAGACCAGCGCCACTGCTTGCGGTCGCTCTGCTGCGCGCGCTTCAAACAACTGCTGCACACAGATCTCATCCGCATACTCGCGCGCCGTCTCGTTCCACTGATTCAGCAGTTGATCCTGCTCCGCTCCACTCAGCAGTTCTAACCTCCTCACCTGCTGTTTGACGTCAGCCACCATCCCTTGAAGCACTCGCTCCAAATGCTCCAGGATGCGAGCGATCGTCGCTTCTTCGAATAAGTCCTGCTTGTACTCAATTGCGAGTTCCCAGCCTTCCTGTCCCTGCCTCACGCGTAACGTCAAATCAAACTTCGATATTTCGCCTTCGACGCCTTCCAACTCAACCTGCATGTCACCAATCTGCCAGCCCTTTTCATCTCCTCCGCCCTCCAATTCATACATGACCTGAAACAGCGGCTGGTGACTGAGGTCTCGCTCCGGCTGCAACTCTTCCACCAATTGTTCAAACGGCACTTCCTGATGCGTGTATGCGCCCAAACACACTTCACGAACGCGCTCCAGCAGTTGCCGCACACTCTCTTGCTCTTCGACTCGCGTTCGCAGGACGAGTGTGTTCACGAAAAATCCGATCAGCCCTTCGATCTCCTGACGCGTCCGCCCCGCGATCGGTGTTCCAACTACGATCTCCTGCTGTCCGCTGTAGCGCGCCAGCACCACTGCAAACGCCGCCAGCACACTCATATAGAGCGTCACTCCTTCGCGCCGGCTGAGCGCCTCGATCTGATGCAACAACTCCCCTGACAAGCGGCGATGCAAAACGCCACCACGGAAACTCTGCACTGCCGGTCGCGGATGGTCCGTCGGCAACTCCAACACCGGCGGCGCTCCCTGCAACTGCTCTCGCCAGTACTTCATCTGCTGATCCAGCACTTCTCCCTGCAACCACTCTCTCTGCCACACGGCATAGTCCGCATACTGAATCGGCAACTCCGGCAACGGCGACAACTCTCGCCGGCTGAAAGCGTCGTAGAGCACCGTCAGCTCGCGCATCAGCACGCCCATCGACCACCCGTCACTCACGATGTGGTGCATGGTCAACATCAACACATGCTCGTTCTCCGACAGTTGCAACACCGTCAACCGCACCAGTGGTCCAACCGTCAGGTCAAACGGCTTGCGCACTTCCACCGTTGCCAGCCGCCGCACTTCCTCCGCCTGCTCGACTCCCTCGTATGACCTCAGATCGATGATCGGCACTTCCAGTTCCGTCGCCGCGCTGATCTCCTGTCGCGCACGTCCGCGTTCCGTGACAAACCGTGTACGCAACGATTCGTGTCGTCGCATTACTTCTTCAACTGCCTTTGTGAAGACTTCCGGATCGAACGGCCCGTGCAGACGAACCACTGCCGGGACGTTGTAGGCGTTTGACATCGGTTCAAGTTGGTCCAGGAACCACAGGCGCTGTTGGGCGAACGACAACGGCAGCACTCTCTCGCGGCTGACCGGCGCCATCGGCGGCGCCTCGACCTGCTGCTCTTCCCGCATTCCCTGTTCGACGGCTTCCGCGAAGCTGCTCAACTGCGGTGCTTCGAACAAACTACGCAGCGGCAGTTCCAATATGAACGTCTCTCGGACTCGCGAGATCACCTGCGTCGCCAGCAATGAATGACCGCCGAGTTCGAAGAAATTGTCGTGTATACCGACGCGCTCCACGCCCAATACTTCCGCCCAGATCCCAGCCAGCAACTCTTCCACGGCCGTTCGCGGCGCCTCATACTCTTGCTTTCCTTTCAACTCTAGATCGGCAGCCTCCAGCGCCTTTCGATCTACTTTTCCATTGGCAGTCAGCGGCAGTTCCGTCAACTCCACAAACACGCTCGGGATCATGTACTCAGGCAGCTTCGTCTCCAGATATGCGCGCAGCTCATTCACTTCCAGCTCCGCTCCGCCAGCCGTCACCACATATCCCACCAGCCGCTTCTCGCTTTCGCCCTCCGCCCGAACTATCACCACGCTCTCGCTGATCCCTTCATAACCAGCCAGCGCTTCTTCCACTTCACCCAACTCGACCCGGTATCCACGTACCTTCACTTGCTGGTCCGCACGTCCGATGAACTCCAACTCTCCGGCTGCATTCCACCGCACGACGTCTCCCGTGCGATACAACCGCTCTCCGGCTCTTCCACTCACGACGTCCGGCACAAACCGCTCGGCGGTCAACTCAGCGCGTCCCACATACCCACGCGCCAGCCCGTCGCCGCCCAAGTACAACTCACCGCGCACACCCACCGGCGCGGGCCGCATTTGCTCATCCAGCACATACACGCGCGTGTTGGTGATCGCTTTTCCGATCGGCACACTCTCTCCAGCCACCACCTCGCCCGCTCGCATCACATGACAGCAACTGAACGTCGTGTTCTCCGTTGGCCCATACCCATTGATCAGCACGCGCTCTTTGGGTCCTTCGCCGTCCAGCACAGCTTGCACTGCTCGAACGCCCAGCACATCGCCACCAGCCAGCAGTTGCTTCACTTCTCTCAAGCTCTCCAGTTGCTCCGTCGCCATCACCTGGAACAAACCCGCCGTCAGCCACATCGTGCTCACGCTGTGACGCGCCATGGTCGCTGCGATCTCCGCCAAACTCGGCTGTCCCGCCGCCATCACCACCAGCCGCGCTCCGTTCAGCAGCGCACCCCAGATCTCTAATGTCGAGGCATCGAAACTCACCGGCGCCATTTGCAGCACCACTTCTTTTTCGTCCAGCGTCACGTAGTTGCTATGCTGCACCAGCCGCACTACGCCGCGATGCGGCACCGCCACGCCTTTCGGCTGTCCTGTCGAGCCTGACGTGTAGATCACATAGCAGAGCGTCTCCGCACTCGCTCCGCTCTCCGGATTACTGCTCCATTCGAAGCCTGCCTCACTCTCAAACCATTCGCTGTCAATCTCCACACATTGCACGTCCGCCGCTTCCGGCAACCGTTCGCGCAACTCGCTTTGCGTCAGCACCACCTTCACGCCGGCGTCGGCGATCATGTACTCCAGACGCTCGCGCGGATACTCCGCATCCAGCGGCAGATACGCGCCGCCTGCTTTCAGAATTCCCAGCAGTCCCGCAACCATCGCGACACTTCGCTCGACGCAAATACCCACTACCACTTCCGGTCCGACACCGAGTTCCAGGAGCCGACGCGCAACCTGGTTCGCACGCTGGTTCAGTTCTGCATAACTAACTTCCTCACCTTCAGCGATCACTGCTACTGCTTCCGGTCGCCGCGCCGCCTGCTCCGCAAACAGTTCATGAATACAAGACTCTCGCGCATATTCACGCTCTGTGTCGTTCCATTCCACTACTACCTGCCGCTCTTCTTCAGCACCCAGCATGCGCAGCTCGCCCACTTGCTGTTGCACACCCGCGGCCATGCTCTCGAGTACCTGCTCCAGATGGCCCAACACTCGCTCGATCGTCTCTGCGTCGTACCGCTGCTCCTGATAAAGCGCCTTCAATATCAGTCGCTCCCCTGGCCCAACCATGACAGTCAGCGGATAGTTAGTCCGCTCGACGCTCTGTGCGCCCGCCACGCTCAAGCTACCGACAGCAGTCTCGGTCCCGTTGGTTATCACCGGAGCTACGGGGTAGTTCTCGAAGGCCAGCAGCGTCTCGAACAAACCCACGCCGCGCTCGACTTCACTCCAACCCTGCACCTCTACCAGCGGGCTGTATTCGTACTGCCGCATCTCCGCCTGCTCTGCCTGCAACCGCTGCAACCACGGCCCCAACTCCGCGCCGCTCTCGATCTCTACTCGCAACGGCAGCGTGTTGATGAACAATCCCACCATCTGCTCCACGCCTGCCAACTCTGCCGGCCGCCCAGAAACCGTTACGCCATAGACCACGTCCTGCTCGCTGCTGTAGCGACTCAACAACACTGCCCACGCTCCCTGGACCACCGTGTTGAGTGTCACCTGTTGCTCTCGCGCCAATGTCTCGAGAGCCTTCGTGCTCTTCTCAGTCAGATAACGCTCACTCTTTCCATCACCACCTTCCGGCCGCTCGCCACTCGGCGGCTCGAGCTCCAACCCCGCCGGCCTCTTGAACCCTTGGAGTCTCTTTCTCCAGTAGCTTTCCGCTGCACTCAGATCCTGTTGCTGTAACCAGCCGATGTAGTCGCGATACGATCGCGGCCGCGGCAACTCGACGACGTCGCCCTTCTGATACCCTTCATAGAAGTGGAACACTTCCTGTAACAGCAGCGACGTGCACCAGCCGTCCAGCAGGATGTGGTGAAAGCTCCACACGAACTGCCAGTCACTCTCGCCGAGGCGCAACAGCGTCATGCGCATCAACGGCGCCTGTTCGACTTCGAAACCACGCTGTCTGTCGGCACGCAGAAACGACTCGAGTTGGACCGTCTGTTCTTCATCGGTGACTCCGCGCCAATCCTGCTCTTCCCACGGGAGGGTTGCCTGTTGCCGCACCACCTGAAGCGATTCATTCAAGCCTTGGTGAACAAAAGCGGTTCGCAAGACGGAATGGCGATCGATCACTCGTTGCCAGGCCTGCCGAAACGCTTCAACGTTGAAGTCGCCTTGAACACGACAGCTCGCCTGGTCGATGTAAACTTCAGAGTTCGGCGCGTAGAGAGAATGAAAGAGCATCCCCTGTTGCATAGGGGTAAGTGGATACACGTCTTCGACATTCTTCATTTCAGTAACTTTTCCTTTTAGCGAGGTTGCGGTGATGGTGCTGTCCGCAGATTACACTGATTCAGATATCAATCTGCGTAATCTGTGGATGATTTGTTTTCGGAAAGATGTAGGACTATAAATTTTGACTAAGCGCGGCGTTATCGATGTTCTTGAGCAAGAGCGACAGCTTTTCCAACTTATCGCTATCAAGCTGTGCCAGCGGAAAATCTGACGGTGTGTAGCCGCCCGCGTCTTCACTCGTGCAGTGCTGGATGATGGCCCTTAAACTCTGCACATACGCCGCCGCCAGTCCAGCGATCGTTTCCTCGTCGTGAACCCGTGTGCTGTAGCCGAAACTCACTTGCAACCGCCCGGCGGCGATCATCGAGTTGATCTCGAGGAGGTACATCCGCCGGCCTAACGCTGCGCGGTATGGTCCACTCGACTCGGAAGCCACTCCAAAGATCGTATCTTCACTAAGCACTCGATCCATCTGGCCGAGGTAGTTGAAGCTCACCTCCGCCTGCGGCAACTCACGAAATTGATTTCCTAACTCGCCGCCAAGGTAACGCAGCGCGCCATATCCGATCCCCTGCCCTGGTATCCCGCGCACCTGCTCCTTGACCTGCTTCACGACTTCGCCGATCTCTTCTCGCTTGCCAACGACTTCCAACAACACCGGATAGATCGACGTGAACCAACCCACCGTACGCGACACATCCACGCGCTCGCTGATCGGTTCGCGCCCGTGACCCTCGACATCTACCAGCACCACGCGCGACCCACTCCACTCTCCCAGCGCCAGCGCCAACCCACTCAGCAGCACTTCATTGATCTGCGTGTGATAGACACCAGGGACTTCCTGCAACAGCGCCTCTGTCTCCTCACGGCTCAACGTCTCCACCACAACCGCCGCGCTGCTCACAGAGTTCTCGCCTTCGTAATCGCGCGGGATGCTCA
This sequence comes from Pyrinomonadaceae bacterium, assembly GCA_044867735.1. Lineage (GTDB taxonomy): Bacteria > Acidobacteriota > Blastocatellia > Pyrinomonadales > Pyrinomonadaceae > PSRF01. Next base: position 47,694 of record JBIOVO010000286.1, read on the forward strand.
GCACCTGCTCTCGCTCAGCACGCAGCCAGTACTCCGCCTGCCCACGAACCACGGCACTCTGCACATATTCGGCCAACGCCTGCGACCACTGCTGGAACGAACTGCTCTTGCTTGGCAACTGCACTGCTTCAGCCGCTGCCAGCGCCCGATACGCCTCCTGCAGGTCGGCCAACAGAATTCGCCACGACACTCCATCCACCACGAGGTGATGACAAACCAGCAGCAACCGCGCTGCTTGTCCGGATCCCAACTCGAAGTACACCACTCGCAGCAACGGTCCTTCACTAAGGTTCAGACTCGCCTGCACTGCCGCCGCCTCTGCTTCGATCGCTGCACTCTGCTCAATGGTCGGCACGGCACTCAGATCAAATCTGGTGAAACTCTCTTGCCCTTCCGCACCGGCGTGATATTGCCGCCAACCTGATTCCGATCGTTCGAACCGCAACCGCAGCGCATCGTGATGCAGCACAATCTGCCGCACTGCCTCGCCCAGCACTTCCGGATCCAACGCCTCTCTCACTTCCAGCAACAGGCTTTGATTGAAGTGATGCGGCTCGCTGATCTCCTGCTCGAAGAACCAGTGCTGAATCGGAGTCAATGCCACCGGGCCCATCACAAGTCCCTGCTCCGCCACGACCTCAGCCGCTGTTCCCGCAACCGCCGCCAACTTCGCCACGGTCTGATGCTGGAAAAGATCCTTCGGCGAAAGCCGCAGACCAGCCTGGTTAGCACGAGAGATCACTTGAATGCTGAGAATCGAATCGCCACCCAACTCGAAGAAGTTGTCGTGAATGCCGACTCGCTCAACTCCCAACATCTTCGCCCAAATAGCGGCGAGCGTTTCTTCGATCTCCGTCTGTGGCATCACATACTCGTGCTCAAATTCCGGTTGCACTCCGGTTGGCACTGGTAGTGATTTGCGGTCCACTTTTCCACTCGGCGTCAATGGCAGTTCATCCAAGATCATGAACACCGAAGGAACCATGTACTCGGGAAGATGCTGCTGTAGAAAACGCCGCAACCCACTCGTAGAAACCTCTGGACCATCATGCGGTACGACATAAGCCACCAGGCTCTTAACACTTTCACGTTCCTGTAGACTCACTGCGGCTACCGCAACATCCGGATGACCAAGCAACAGGTTCTCGATCTCGCTTAACTCGATGCGGAAGCCGCGAACCTTAACCTGCTGATCGATTCGACCGGCAAACTCAACATCGCCATTCGGCAAGTATCTTGCGACATCTCCGGTACGGTACAAGCGCGCCCCGGGCTCATCGCTAAACGGATTCGGAATGAACTTCTCGGCAGTGAATTCGGGACGATTGAGATATCCTCTGGCCACGCCTGCGCCGCCGATATAGAGTTCGCCGAACACGCGAGCCGGAACTACCTTCAAGTCAGCGTCAAGAATATAAAGGCGAGTATTGTTTATAGGCCGGCCTATCGGGATCCGGCTGAGCGAACCGAGCTCATCCTGAACGAGAGGCATTTCGTACAGAGTCGTCAGCACGGTCGCTTCTGTTGGTCCATAGGCGTTGAAGACCTGCATCGGATGATGTACGGCTGCGACAAACGCTTTAGCTTTTTCTATCGAAGGACTATCACCGCCGGCAACGATGGTGCGAATTGACTGCGGCACAGTGCCTCCCGATTGGCTCAGTTCGTCCGCCATCTGGTGCCAGTAGCTAACCGGCAGGTCCATCTTGGTGACACCTAACCGGCCGCATTCGTCGAGCAGCTCAGCAGCGGAGAGATCTTTAATATTTTGACGCAGCACCAAGGCAGCGCCGCAGCACAGCGTCGGGAAAATCTCTTCCACGGACGCGTCAAAACTCAACGAGATAAACTGGAACTGTCGATCGCTGCTCTGCATTCCATACTGATCGATCATCGTCAGAGCGCGATTCGTCAGTCCTTTGTGATAGAGCATTACGCCTTTGGGAATGCCCGTCGAGCCAGACGTATAGATGACATAGGCCAGGTTTGCACTATCAACAGCCGGCGGCAGATTCTCTTCGGTTTGCTCGGCGATCGTGTTCCAATCACTATCAAGACTGACGGTTTGAATCCCAGGCGCGGCTACTTTGTCCCGCAACCGCTTTTGCGTGATCAAAACATGCGCGGCAGCGTCATCGAGCATGAAGGAAAGTCTCTGCTGCGGATACTCAGGATCCAGCGGCAAGTACGCGCCGCCTGCCTTCAAGATTCCGAGCAGTCCCACCACCATCTCCACGCTTTTCTCCACACACAACCCGACCACCACTTCCGGACCAACTCCCAACTCCTGTAAATGACGCGCCAGTTGATTGCTGCGCCGGTTCAACTCGCCATAACTAACCTGATCGCCTTCGCATACCACCGCCACCGTTTCCGGCTGCGCCGCCGCGCGCGCTTCAAACAACTGCTGCACACACACTTCATCTTCATAGTCGCGCTCCGTCTTATTCCATTGCTCCAGCAGTTGGTCCTGCTCAGAGGCACTCAGCAGTTCTAACCTGCTTACCTCCTGCCGGACGTCCGCCGCCATTCCTTCCAACACTCGCTCCACATGCTCCAGCATCCGCGCGATCGTCGCTTCTTCAAACAGGTCCTGCTTGTACTCCATTGCCAGTTCCCAACCGGCCTGCCCCTGCTTCACGCGCAACGACAAATCAAACTTCGCGACTCCGCTCTCGAGTTCCTCCGACCCCACTTGCAGCTCGCCGATCTTCCATCCGTGTTCGTCGCCCCCGCCTTCCAGAGCAAACATCACCTGAAACAGTGGCTGATGACTTAAGTCGCGCTCCGGCTGCAACTCTTCCACCAATTGCTCAAACGCCACGTCCTGGTGCGTGTATGCGCCCAAACACACTTCACGCACCCGCGACAGCAATTGCCGCACACTGTCCTGCTCTTCGACTCGCGTTCGCAGTACCAACGTGTTCACGAAAAATCCGATGAGCTCTTCTATCTCACGCCGCGTCCGTCCTGCGATCGGCGTTCCTACCGTGATATCGCGCTCTCCGCTGTACCGCGCCAGCACTACCACAAACGCCGCCAGGACGCTCATGTACATGGTCAATCCTTCACGCCGGCTGAGCGCCTCGATCTGATGCAGCAACTCTCCTGACAAGCGTCGCTTCAGCATTCGCCCGCGAAGACTCTGCACCGCCGGTCGCGGATGATCGGTTGGCAACTCGAGCACCGGCGGTGCTCCCTGTAACTGCTCGCGCCAATATTTCAGTTGCTGTTCCAGCACTTCGCCCTGGAGCCACGCTCGTTGCCAGTTCGCATAGTCAGCATACTGAATCGGCAACTCTGGCAGTGGCGACGCCTCTCCCCGGCTGAAAGCATGGTAAAGAACTATCAGTTCCCGCATCAGCACGGTCATGGACCAGCCGTCGCTCACGATGTGATGCATCGTGAGCATCAACACATGCTCGTTCTCAGCCAGTTGCACCACCGTCAACCGCAGCAATGGTCCACCGGCCAGGTCAAACGGTTTCTGCATATCCAGCCCCGCCAGCCGCCGCACTTCGCTCTCCTGCTCATCCGCAGTCATCTGCCTTAAATCAAACAGCGGCACGTCCAGCGCGACGCTTTCATCGATCACTTGCGAGGCCCGTCCCTCGTCCGTTACAAACCGCGTGCGCAACGACTCATGTCGTCGCATGACTTCTTCCACTGCCTGCTTGAACACACTCGGAATGAACGGCCCATGCAGACGAACAACCGACGGTATGTTGTAAGCGTTCGACATCGGCTCCAGTTGGTCCAGGAACCACAGTCGCTGCTGTGAGAACGACAATGGCAACTCTTGCTCGCGGCTGACTGCAACCAACGGAGGCGCGGCTATGGCGTGTTGTGAGCGCAGGGCATCATCGACATAGAGGGCCAGCGCTTCGATAGTTGGCGCATCGAAAAAGACCCGGAAAGGAAGTTCGATTCTGAACGTCTCAGAGATCCTGGAGATGACTTGCGTTGCCACCAGCGAGTGTCCGCCCAGGTCAAAGAAGTTATCGCTGACGCTGAGTTGCTTAACTCCGAGCACTTCTCCCCAGATGCCGATCAGTAACTCTTCGACAGGATTCCGCGCTCGAGCTACTTCACCTTCAGGTTCGTCTGTATCGGTTTCCTCGTACGAGAGCAACGCCTGCCTGTCGACTTTTCCGTTCGGCGTCAACGGCAATTGGTCCAGTTGCACAAAGTTGGATGGGACCATGTACTCCGGGATTCGTTCCGCCAGATACTTTCGCAGCTCGCTCGAGCCGATACGTGCTTCTTCACTCACCACGTATGCTACGAGTCGCTTGTCTCCGGACGGATCGTCCTGCGCCACTACCACGCTTTCTCGCACTGCCGGATACTCGTTCAGCGCAGTTTCGATCTCACCGATCTCGATTCTGAAACCTCTGACTTTGATCTGGTGATCGCTGCGTCCCAGGAACTCTATGTTTCCGTCCGGCAGATAGCGCGCTCTGTCACCGGTTCGATAAAGCCGCGCTTCGGAACTAAACGGATGCGGCACAAACTTCTCTGCTGTTAAGCGAATGTCATTGATATACCCGGCGCCAACACCATCTCCACCGATGCACAACTCGCCCGCCACACCAACCGGCAACACATTGAGATCTCGATCCAGGATGTAAAGTTCTGCATTAAAGATCGGCTTGCCAATCGGAACTGTCGCATCCTGGGATTGCTGAGTATCGAGACGATGGAAAGCTACTATGTCGGTGCATTCGGTCGGACCGTAGGTATTTACGATGCTGGTCTTGAATTCAAAAAACTCTGTCCACGAGGACAACCGCTGACGCGAGATAGGTTCCCCGCCCAAAAACAAGTGTCTTAAAGAAACCAGCTTGATGAGCGAATCGTAATCGCCGTTATCAATGAGCGGATAAAACGCACTCGGCGTGCAATTGAGCAGCGTGATTTCGTGTTCTGCGATCAAGTCAGCTATCAACGTCGGGTCGTAGCCGGCTTCCACGGGAGTCAAATACAAAGTGCCGCCGACCATGAGTGGAGTAAAGATGTTCTTTTGCGTGAGATCGAAACTGAGCGACGTCATCAGGAGTATTCGATCCGCGGCGGTGATCTGGAAGTCGTTGATGAACCAATTGAACGTGTTTACGAGACCCTGATGATAAACGCCCGCGCCTTTTGGCGTTCCGGTCGAACCTGACGTGTAAATCACATACGCGAGGTTCTGACTATTCACTTGAACGTCGGGATTGAGTTCACTTCGCTGACTAATAGTGGGCCAGTCTGAGTCGAGACACACGACCTTGGCGCTGTGTTCGGGCAGGACGGAGAGTAGTTTGTGTTGGGTCAACAACACCGGCACGCGCGCCTCACTCAACATCAACGCCAATCGTTCCTGAGGGTAAGACGGATCGAGTGGAACGTATGCACCACCCGCTTTCCAGATACCCATTAAGCCGATCAGCATCTCCACACTTCGTTCGACGCAGATACCGACCAACGTGTTTGGTCCGACTCCGAGTGACCGGAGTTGATGGGCCAGTTGATTGGCTTTGCGGTCCAGTTCCGCGTAGCTGATCTGCTCGTTACCGGAAACTACCGCGATTGCGTCCGGTGTTCTGGCCACTTGTGCTTCGATCAACTCATGAACACAACTCTCGTGAGGATAAAGCGTTTGCGTACTGTTCAAATCGACGAGTAGCTGATGCTCTTCCGCTTCCGTCAACAACTGCAATTCGGAAACGTGTTGCTGAGCATTGGCCGCCATGCTGGCCAGCACTTGCTCGAAATGCCGGAGCATATGACCGACGGCGCCTGCTGAGAATTTGTGCTCCTCATACATGGCTCGCACATTCATACACACACCGGGAGTGACGACGACTGAGAGTGGGTAGTTGGTTCGCTCGAGGTTGCGGCCCTGTGTAATGCTCAGAGAAACTGCCGCCGAATTTGAGTCGCCGCTTTGCGCCTGGATAGTCGGAAAGTTTTCATAGGCCAGCAGAATGTCGAACAAACTCACGCCACGCTCGACTTCACTCCAGCCCTGCACCTCAACCAGCGGACTGTACTCATACTGCCTCATCTCCGCCTGCTCTACCTGCAACCTCTGGAGCCAGTTTCCTACTTCCTTTTCGCTCTCGACTTGCACACGCATCGGCAGTGCGTTGATGAACAACCCCACCATCTGCTCAACGCCAGCCAGCTCCGCGGGCCGTCCCGACACCGTCACGCCGTAAAGCACATCCCGTTCGCCACTGTAGCGACTCATCAACACCGCCCACGCTCCCTGAATCACGGTGTTCACTGTCACCTGCTGCTGGCGCGCCAATACCTCTACCGCACGGCTCGTTTGCTCGCTGATCTCTCTGCTCTGCTCTCCATAACTATTGGCACTGTCCTGCGGCTGTCGGAGTTCGCCGAAATCCAGCGTCGTCGGCGCCGTCAAACCCTTCAGTCTCTTTCTCCAATAGGTTTCCGCAGCTCCGAGATCCTGTCGCTGGAGCCAGCGAATGTAATCGCGATACGGTCGTGGTCGCGGCAGTAGCAGTTTCTCTCCGCGCGTGTATGCGTCGTAGAAACCGAAGACTTCTTGCAACAATAAAGACAGGCACCAACCGTCGAGGAGGATGTGATGAAAGGTCCAAACGAAGTGCCAGCGATCGTCGCCCAATCGCAAGAGGGCGAAGCGCATCAGGGGAGGCTTGGAAAGATCGAAGCCGCGTGCGCGATCGGAAAGAAGGAAGTCATGAAGTTGTTGTTGTTGGTCGGATGGTGAGAGTTCACGCCAGTCGAGTACTTCCCAGGGCAGAGTTGTCTGTCTGTAGACAAACTGCAAGGGTTGCTTAAGGCCGTCTTTAACAAAGATGCTGCGTAGAGCCTGATGACGATTTACTATCTGTTGCCAGGCGTGCTGGAACGCCGAGACATTCAACTCTCCTTGTAGCCCATTGCTAAAGGTGTTGATATAGGTCCCCACCTCCGGCGCATACAGGCCGTGAAAGAGCATTCCCTCCTGTAAAGGGGAAAGGGGATAGAAATCTTCTATATCTTTTAGATTCATCGTGATGTTCCTAAAGACTTCGGATCACTTCGGTGATGTCGTCCAGCTCGTGTTGGCTCCATTGAAAGTCTTCGAAATCCGACGGCGTGAAACCAGCCACTTCACCCCACTGACACTGTTGAATCAGTTCTCGCAGCGCCTCAATGAAGTATTCGGCTACTCGTTCTACTGTCTCTCGCTTGTGCACCTGCTCGCTGTAGGACCATGTCAACTGCAACTGTCCGCCGGCCACTCCGCCAGTCACCTCCAACAGATGCCCTCGCTGGTTCGCCCCACTGCGCCCGTCGCCGCGCTCCTCGCGGCCCACTCGAAACAGCCCACTCTCACTCAGCGTTTGATCAAACTGTCCCGTGTAGTTGAACACCACCTCCGCCTGCGGCAGCTCTCGCAAACGTCTCCGGTTCTCGGTCTCCGCGCTGAGGTGCTTCAGCAGTCCATAGCCAATTCCCTGCTCCGGTATCGCGCGCACCTGCTCTTTCACCTGTTTGACTACTTCGCCGACTTCCGTTAATCGTCCCTTCACTTCCAGCAACACCGGATAGATCGAGGTGAACCAGCCCACTGTCCGCGATACATCTACCTGCTCGCTGATCGGCTGCCGCCCGTGACCTTCCATGTCTACCAGCACCACCTGCTGTCCGGTCCACTGTCCCAGGGCCACCGCCAACGCGCTCAACAGCACTTCATTGATCTGCGTGTGATAGACCCCGGGCACGTCCTGCAACAACGCTTCCGTCTCCTCCCGGCTCAAACTCACTCCCACCGCTCCAGTGTTCCGCAGCAGGTTCTCGCCTCCGGCGTAATCGCGCGGTAGTTGTCTCACTTGCTCCGCGCGCAGCCAGTACTCCCACTGCTCCTGCACCGTCGCACTCGCGGCGTAACTCGCCAGCGCCTCTGACCACTGCTGGTACGACGTGCTCTTAGCGGGCAGTTGGACTTCCTCGCCTGCTATCAGGGCGTCGCACGCTCGTTGCAAGTCTTCCATCAGGATGCGCCACGACACGCCATCGACCACCAGGTGATGACACACCAACAACAACCTTGCGGCCTGGCCTGTACCGAGGTCGAAGTACACCACTCGCACCACCGGTCCATCTGTCAGGTTCAGACTCGCCTGCACCGCCGCGGCCTCTGCCTCAATCGCCGCACTCTGCTCACTCGCAGGCACATTAGTTAAATCAATTTTGGTGAAGCTGACTGGATCGGCTGCGTCCGCGTGATACTGTTGCCAACCTGAATCTGACCGTTCGAAGCGCAATCGCAGCGCATCATGCTGGACCACTATCTGCCGCACGGCTTCTTCGAGCAGTTCCGGCTCGACCGCCTGCCGCAATTCCAGCAGCACGCTCTGGTTGAAATGATGCGGTTCGTTCAGTTCCTGTTCGAAGAACCAGTGTTGAATCGGAGTCAATGACGCCGGCCCCATCACGATCCCCTGCTCCGCCACAATCGCTGCGGCCGTTCCAGCTACCGCTGCCAGCTTCGCCACTGTCTGATGCTGGAAGACATCTTTCGGCGAAAGCCGTACACCAACCTGATTGGCACGTGAGATCACTTGAATGCCCAGGATCGAGTCGCCACCGATCTCGAAGAAGTTGTCGTGGATACCAACGCGCTCCACTCCCAACACCTGCGCCCATATCCCTGCCAGCAGTCTCTCCACTTCACTCCGCGGCGCTTCATACTCTCGACTTTGGCCCAACCCCAACTCGGCAGCCCCCAGCGCCTTGCGATCTACTTTTCCATTGGCAGTCAGCGGCAGTTCCGTCAGCTCTACAAACACACTCGGAATCATGTAAGCCGGCAGCTTCGTCTCCAAATACTCGCGCAGCTCACTCACTTCCAACTCCGCTCCGGCAGCCAACACCACGTAGCCAACCAATCGCTTCTCGCCTTCGCCTTCCGTCCGCACTACTACCACGCTCTCGCTGATGCCTTCATAGCCAGCCAGCGCTTCTTCCACTTCTCCCAACTCTATCCGGTAACCGCGCACCTTCACCTGCTGGTCTGCACGTCCAATGAACTCCACCACTCCTTCAGCATTCCATCTGACTACATCGCCAGTCCGATACAATCGCGATCCTGGCTCCGCGCTAAACGGGTTCGGAATGAACTTCTCCGCCGTCATCTCCGCGCGTCCCACATACCCACGCGCCAACCCATCGCCGCCCAAATACAACTCGCCTCTCACGCCTACCGGTACCGGCCGTTGTTGTTCATCCAAGACATAAGCAGTCGAGTTCGTGATCGGCTTTCCGATCGGCACACTCTCGCCAACACTCTCCCCCGCTCGCATCACGTGACAGCAACTGAACGTCGTGTTCTCCGTTGGCCCATAACCATTTATCAGCACACGCCCTTCTGTTCCTGCTCTTGCCTCACCTGCTCCTGCCTCTGCTCCTGGCTCCAGTACTGCCTGCACCGCGCGCACGCCCAACACATCGCCGCCAGCCAGAAGCTGCTTCACTTCTCTTAGGATCTCGAGTTGCTCCGTCGCCATCACCTGGAACAATCCGCCTGTCAGCCACATCGTGCTCACACCCTGCTTCGTTATCGTCTCGGCTATCTCTGCCAAACTCGGTCGCCCTGCTTTCATCACCACCAGCCGCGCACCGTTCAGCAGCGCGCCCCAGATCTCAAACGTCGAGGCATCGAAACTCACCGGCGCCATTTGCAGCACCACTTCTGCTTCGTCCAGCTTCACGTAGTTGCTCTGCTGCACCAGTCGCACTACACCCCGATGCGGCACCGCCACGCCTTTCGGCTGTCCCGTCGAACCCGACGTGTAGATCACATAGCAGAGCGTCTCTGCACTCGCGCCACTCTCCGGTGCGTGACTACACTCAACTGCGCCCCAATCCTCGCCTAACTCCAGACACGTCACTTCTGCACTCACCGGCAGCCGTTCACGCAACTCACTTTGCGTAAGCAGCACATTGACACCCGCATCCGCGAGCATGTACTCCAACCGCTCCTGCGGATACTCGGCATCCAGCGGCAAATACGCGCCACCGGCTTTCAGGATTCCCAACAGCCCCACTATCAACTCAACACTGCGCTCGACACAGATCCCCACGACTACTTCCGGACCGACACCCAGTTCCTGCAGCCGCCACGCTAACTGGTTCGCACGCTGGTTCAGTTCTCCATAACTCACCTGCTCACCTTCTGCGATCACCGCGATCGCTTCCGGACGCCGCGCCGCCTGCTCTGCGAACAGTTCATGAATACAGGCTTCGCGCGCATACTCGCGCTCTGTGTCATTCCACGCCACCACCACCTGCTGCTCTTCCGCCGCACTCAACATCCGCAGCTCGCCCACTCGCTGCTGCGGGTTGAAAACCATCTCTTCCAGAATCCGTTCATAGTGGCTGAGCATTCGTTTGATCGTTACTTCATCAAACAAATCAGTGCTGTATTGCAGACCTCCCACCAACCCGTCGTTTGTCTCCGCGATTGACAGGGTCAAATCAAATTTCGCCGTGCCACTCGTTACATCGAGCGGAAGCACTTTCAGGCTTTGTGCGGCAACAGCTTCCTGCGGAGTGTTCTGCAAAGTAAACATCACCTGGACCAGGGGATTAGCGCCCGGCTGCCTTACGACTTTTAGCGCGTCAATCAACTGCTCGAATGGAATGTCCTGGTGTGAATAGGCGCCCAGCGCGGTCTCTCTTACTCGCCGCATTAATTGCTGAATGGTGAGATTGCGGGCGACCTGTGTCCTTAAAACCAGTGTATTAACAAAAAAGCCGATAAGATTTTCAACTTCTTTTCTACTTCGGCCCGCAATAGGAGAGCCGATTGCGATATCTTCTTTCCCCGCGTAACGAGCAAGCAATATTTGAAACGCTGTTAGCAGCGTCATGTAGAGCGTCAGATCTTCACTGGCACTGAGGCTTTTTAGCGCTTGCGAAAGACGACGCGATAACTTCACTTGTTCGGTAGCGCCACGGAAACTTTGCACGTTTGGCCGCGCGCGATCCACCGGCAATTCCAACACGGGCGCAACGCCTTGCAACTGCTCTCGCCAGTAGCCCATCTGTTGCTCGAGCATCTCGCCCCGCAGCCACGTGCGTTGCCACACCGCATAATCGGCGTACTGAATCTCCAAGTCAGCCAGCGGTGATTCTTTTCCTTGCCGGTACGCCTCGTACAAGCTGCTAATCTCTTTCACCAGTACGCCCATGGACCAGGCATCGCTGATGATGTGGTGCATGGTGAACAGCAACACATGCTCGCCTTCCGACAGTTGCAGGACACTCAGCCTCATCAATGGACCAGTTCTCAGATTGAAAGGCCGTTGCGCTTCCCGCAAAGCATGCTCGCGCACACGTTTTTCCTGCTCTCCGTCCTGCCGCAAATCTACGATCGTCACGTTGAGTGCAACTTCCGGAAGGATGACTTGTTTTGGTTGACCGTGCTCGGCTACGAAGACGGTTCGCAACACTTCATGACGTTTAACAATTTCACTGACGCTTCGCTCCAATGCCGGGATATCGAGTTCACCGCTGAGGCAAATGGCGCCGGGAATGTTGTACGCGGACCCGGTACCTTCCAGTTGGTCCAGGAACCACAACCGCTGCTGCGCAAACGAAAGAGGCAAATCTCGATCGCGATCGACTCGCGCTATGTCCGGAGCTATAAATTGCTCCACTCCCAACGCCGTTTCGATCTGACTGCTGAATTCGCTAAGCGTCGGCGCTTCAAACACACTCTGCAGCGGCAACTCCACCTTGAAGCTCTCTCGCACTCGCGAGATCACCTGCATCGCCAGCAGTGAGTGTCCGCCCAACTCGAAGAAGCTGTCGTGGATGCCAACGCGCTCCACTCCCAACACTTCACTCCAGATTCCTGCCAGCAATTCTTCCACTGCCGTCCGTGGTCCAACGTACTCGCCTGCCGAGTCCATCTGTCCCGGCTCCGGCAACGCTTTCCGATCCACTTTTCCATTGGCGGTCAACGGCAACGCCGCCATCTCAACCAGCACGCCCGGGATCATGTAGCTCGGCAACTGCTCGCCCAGGTACGCGCGCAGTTCATTCACTTCTACCGTCGCTCCCTCTGCCGCCACCACATAGCCCACGAGCTGCTCATCTCGCACCACCACCACACTCTGCTGGATTGACTCATGCCGCTGAAGTGCTTCTTCAACTTCACCCAACTCAATCCGGTAACCCCGCACCTTTACCTGCTGGTCCAACCTGCCTACATACTCCAGCCGCCCGTCCGCCCCGTACCGCACCTCGTCTCCCGTCCGGTACAGCCGCTCGCCACTTCGCCCACTCACGCCGTCCGGCACAAAGCGCTCGGCAGTCAACTCCGGTCGTCCCCAGTACCCGCGGCCCAACCCGTCGCCGCCCAAATACAACTCACCGCGCACGCCCACCGGCACTACCTGCTGCTCCCCATCCAGCACATAAGCGCGCGTGTTTGCTATCGGTCTACCGATCCGCACCGCTTCCCCGCGCTCCACCTTTTCCCAGGTCGAGTACGTCGTGTCCTCGGTTGGCCCATACAGGTTATTGACCTCTTGCACCTGCTCCAACGCGTAGATCTCTTCCACCAAACTGCGACTCAACGCTTCACCGGCAAGGTTCACCACCCGGACTGACTCCGGCACCCGCCCGCTGCGCACCAACTCACGCATCGCACTCGGCACCGTGTTGATCAGCCGCACTTCCTCGCGTCTTGTCAGTTCGCCAAGTTGCAACGCATTCGCAGCCACGATCACCTTCCCACCACGGCTCAACGGCACGAACAATTCAAACACCGACAGATCGAAGTTAATCGACGTCGAGAACAAGACTCCATCCAGCGCTTCTTCCGTAAACACTGTCTCGGCCCAGCTCAGCAGCGCCACTGCGCTCCGGTGCTCCACTGCTACCGCCTTCGGTCGTCCTGTCGATCCGGACGTGTACAGCAGGTACGCCAGGTTGCCGCTATTCACACTGCTCAGTGGCTCTTCAACCGAACCCGCTACACTATCGAGGTACAGCATTTCCGCACTCACCTGCTGCGGCAGCCGCTCGCGCAACTCTCTCTGCGTCAGCAGCACGCTCACACCAGCATCCTCGATCATGTATTCCAGCCGCTCGCGCGGATACTCCGCATCAAGGGGCAGATAAGCACCACCAGCTTTCAGGATCCCCAGTAGTCCCACCACCATTGCAACACTACGCTCGACACAGATCCCAACGACAACTTCCGGTCCCACACCCAATGATTGCAGGTGATTCGCTACCTGGTTCGCACGCTGGTCCAACTCTGCATAACTCACCTGCTCACCTTCCGAGATCACTGCAATCGATTCCGGTGTCCGCCGCGCCTGCTCCGCAAACAACTCATGGATACAAACCTCTTGCGGATACTCACGCTCCGTGTCATTCCACTCCGCAACTATCTGCCGCTCTTCCGCGGCACTCAGCATGCGCAACTCAGCCACTCGCTGCTGTCCACCCGCCGTCATACTCACGAGTACCTGCTCGAAGTGGACCAACACTCTCTCGATCGTCTCCGCGCTGTAACGCTGCTTGTCATACGGCGCCCGCAACATCAGCCGCTCACCCGGGCCAACCAGCATCGTCAACGGATAATTCGTCCGCTCTATCGAGCTTAGCTGGTCGTACTTCACCTCTTGCTCGGGGTCATTCTGCTCGCCTGTCGCCTGCTTGATCGGATAGTTCTCGTACGCCAGCAACGTCTCGAACAATCCCACTCCGCGCTCGATTTCACTCCAACCCTGCACCTCTACGAGCGGGCTATACTCGTACTGCCGCATCTCCGCCTGCTCTGCCTGCAAACGCTGCAGCCAACTGCCTACTTCCGCGTCGCTCTCAACCTGCACCCGCATCGGCAGCGTGTTGATGAACAACCCGATCATCTGGTCCACTCCGGCCAACTCCGCCGGACGCCCTGATACGGTCACGCCATAAACCACATCACGTTCGCCGCTGTAGCGACTCATCAACACTGCCCACGCTCCCTGAATTACGGTGTTGAGTGTCACTTGCTGCTCTCGCGCCAGTGCTTCAAGCGCCCTCGTGTTCGACGCTGTCAGATAACGCTCGCTCTGTCCGTAGCCCGCTTCGCGTTGCTCACCACGCGCCAGTTCCACCCCCAGCATCGTTGGCTTCGTAAAGCCCGCCAGTCTGTTTCTCCAGTAGCTCTCCGCGGCCTTCAGATCCTGTTGCTGTAGCCAGCCGATGTAGTCGCGATACGGACGCGACCGCGGCAATTCAACAACCTCGCCCTGCTGGTACGCTTCATAAAACCGGGACACTTCCTGCAACAACAACGATGCGCACCATCCGTCCAGCAGGATGTGATGAAAGCTCCACACCAGTTGCCAGTCACTCTCACCGAGTCGCAACAGTGTCATGCGCATTAATGGAGATTTGGAGAGTTCGAAACCGCGTGCGCGATCGGCGTGCAGAAAAGCGTCTTTTCGTTGCTGCAGATCAGCCGCTGAGAGTCCGCGCCAGTCCTCCTCGGCCCACGGCAGACTGACTCGCTCATTTACTACCTGCAAAGGCTTTTGAACTTCTTCCCAGTAAAACGAGGTGCGCAGAATTGGATGGCGGTCCACAACCTTCTGCCACGCATGCTGCAGAGCGGCGCTGTTCAGCGTTCCACGAAAGTCGAGGCTCACCTGCTCGAAATACACGCCCGACTCCGGCGCGAGCAGGCTGTGAAACAACATTCCCTGTTGGATCGGGGAAAGTTCGTAGATATCTAAAATTTTTCCGCTGACCGCTTTCATATAAGCGCACCCTCACTGGTTTCGGTAAGTCGAGTAAGAAACTTGTCGAGATCTTTTTGACTCAATCTGGCTTCCGGAAAATCCGATGGAGTGAAACCAGCCACTTCACCCCACTGACACTGTTGGATCAATTCTCGCAGCGCCTCGATGAAGTCTGCCGCTACTCGCTCCACTGTCTCCCGCTTGTGTACCTGCTCGCTGTAGGACCAAGTCATCTGCAACTGCCCGCCGGCAACGCAGCCAGTTACCTCCAACAGATGCGCGCGTTGGTTTGCTCCACTGCGTCCTTCGCCTCGATCTTCGCGGCCCGATCTAAACAGCCCGTTCTCACCCAACGTTTGATCAAACTGACCCGTGTAGTTGAAGACCACTTCTGCCTGCGGCAACGCTCGCAAGCGCTCGCCGGCTTGGCCCAGGTACCGCAGCATTCCATAGCCCATGCCCTGCTCCGGTATCGCGCGTACCTGCTCCTTCACTTGCTTCACGACTTCGCCGACCGCGGTTAGTCGTCCTTTCACTTCCAGCAGCACCGGATAGATCGTCGTGAACCAGCCCACCGTGCGCGACACATCTACCTGCTCACTGATCGCTTCGCGCCCGTGTCCTTCCATGTCTACCAGCACCACCTGCTGCCCGCTCCACCGGCCCAACGCCACCGTCAACGCGCTCAGCAACACTTCGTTGATCTGCGTGTGATAGACGCCGGGCACTTCCTGCAGCAATGCTTCTGTCTCTTCACGGCTCAAACTCACTCCGACAACTCCGGTGTCGCAGATCCGGTTTTCGCCACCGTCGTAATCTCGCGGCACAGGCTTCACCTGTTGTCGCTCTGCACTCAGCCAGTACGCCAATTGCTGCTGCACTGCGGGAGTCGCTGCGTAGACCGCAATCGCTTCCGACCACTGCTGGTACGACGTGCTCTTCGAAGGCAGTTGCACTGCTTGACCTGCTAGCAGCGCATCGCATGCGCGTTGCAAATCTTCCAGCAGAATGCGCCACGAGACGCCGTCGATCACCAGGTGATGGCACACAGCAAGCAGCCGCGCCGGCTGGCTTTCACCTAAGTCGAAGTAGACGAATCGGACCAGCGGTCCTTCACTTAGGTTCAGACTCGCCTGCACCGCCACCGCCTCTGCTTCGATCGCTGCACTCTGTTCGCTTGCGGGCGCCGTACTCAGATCGAATGTGGTGAAACTAACCGGCTCCGCCGCATCTGCGTGATATTGATTCCAGCCTGATTCTGATCGTTCGAAGCGCAGTCGCAGCGCATCATGGTGCAACACCAGTTGCTGCGCCGCTTCCGCCAGCAGTCCCGGTTCAACTGCCTGCTGCAATTCGAGCAGCACGCTTTGATTGAAATACTGCGGCTCGTCTAGCTCCTGCTCGAAGAACCAGTGCTGAATCGGAGTCAACGACACCGAGCCCATCACCAAACCCTGCTCCGCGCCAATGATGGCGCTCGATCCGATGGCCTCGAGCAAAGTAGCAATCGTCTGATGTTGGAATAGATCCTTTGGCGTGAATTGCAACCCAAGCTCTTTGGCCAGGGCGATGATCTGAATACTGACGATGGAGTCGCCGCCGAGCTCGAAGAAGTTATCGTTGATGCCCACTCGGTCCACCATCAGCACTCGTTTCCAGATCTCTGCGAGTCTTGCTTCCGTCGTCGATCGCGGTGCTATGTATTCGTTAACCACCAGCGCCGTCCCCTCTACGTCGGGTAACCTCTTGCGGTCCACCTTTCCGTTCGGCGTCAATGGAATCGACTCCAGTTTGATCAACTGCGATGGCACCATGTATTCCGGCAGCTTCTCTCTTACACTCTGTCGCAATTCGCCGGCGCTCACTTCACTGCCTTCGTGCTGCACGACATAGGCCACGAGGCGCTTATTTCCATCAGCGTCATCTCTGACCGCAGCTACGCTCTCTTTTACTGACGAATGCTCGTTCAGGACGGCTTCGATCTCTCCCAACTCGATCCGGTATCCGCGCACCTTCACCTGCTGATCGCGTCGCTCCAGATACTCCAGTTCTCCTTCAGCTTTCCATTTCACCGTGTCGCCTGTGCGGTACAACCTGGTTCCCGGGCCAAATGGATTTGCTACAAAACGTTCGGCTGTGAGTTCTGGCCGGTTCATATAACCGCGGGCCACGCCGTCGCCGCCGATGTACAACTCTCCGGGAACGCCGACAGGCGCCGGTCGCAGGTGTTCGTCCAAAACATAGAACTGTGTGTTTGCGATTGGTTTTCCAATCAACACTGAGTCGGTCTTGGGAGCCACTCGCCACAGTCCGGACCAGATTGTTGTTTCGGTTGGTCCATACAGGTTCCAAACCACCGACTGATCACTCGCGAGTTGATTGGCGAGTTCACGATTCAATGCTTCGCCGCCGCACCAACGCTGCAAGCCGTCGAGTCCGTCCAGACCAGCGCCGGCTAACAGTCTCCAGGTAGCAGGTGTCGCTTGCATGACGGTGGCTCGGCTCGTGATCAAGCGTTCTTTGAGCAACATGCCCTGGGCCGCCATCTCACGGCTGACGACTTCCACTCGAGCGCCGCAGACGAGGGGTAGAAAGATTTCGAGGGCGGCGATGTCGAAGGACAGAGAAGTAACTGCAAGCAAGTAGTCGCCTGCGGTTAGTCCCGGCTCGCGCCGCATTGAGTCTAAGAAGTTGACGAGAGCGCGATGCTGAATCTGCACGCCCTTGGGAATGCCGGTCGAACCCGACGTGTAGATCAAGTAAGCCAGGTTGAACGGGTTGATGTTCGCGTGCGGGTTCTCATCCGAGTGGCTGAAGAACAGGTGCTGATCTGCATCGAGACAGAGAATGTGAGCAGCACTCAAAGGCAACGATGGCAGCAGCGATTGCTTAGTGAGCAGGATTGCAGGTGCAGCGTCATTGAGCATGAAAGAAAGCCGTTGCTGCGGGTAGGTAGGATCGAGCGGCAAATAAGCGCCGCCGGCTTTCAGGATCCCCAGCAAGCCCACCACCATCTCCACGCTGCGGTCCATGCACAACCCAACCACCACTTCCGGTCCGGCGCCGAGTTCTTGTAAGTAATGCGCCAGTTGATTGCTGCGCCGGTTCAACTCGCCATAGCTCACCTGCTCGCCTTCGCAGACCAACGCCACTGCTTCCGGTTGCTCCGCCGCGCGCGCTTCAAACAACTGCTGCACACAAATCTCATCCGCATACTCGCGGCGCGTCTCGTTCCATTGCTCCAGCACCTGCTCGCGCTCTGCCGCACTCAACAACGGCAACTCGCTCACCGGTTGCAGCACATCGCCAACCATCCCTTCCAGGATTCGCTCCACGTGCTCGAGCATGCGCGCGATCGTCGTTTCCTCGTACAGGTCACGCTGGTACTCGATTGACAGTTCGCATCCTGCTTTCGACGGCAACACACGCAACGTCAGATCAAATTTCGCTACCTGGCTTTCGACTCCCTCCAACTCAACCCGCAGTTCGCGACCCTGCCACTTCTGCTCGTCGCCTCCGTCTTCGAGCGCAAACATCACCTGGAAGAGCGGTTGATGACTGAGGTCTCGCTCCGGCTGCAATTCTTCCACCAACTGTTCAAACGGCACTTCCTGATGCGTGTATGCTCCCAAACAAACCTCGCGCACGCGCTCCAATAATTGCTGGACGCTCTCCTGCTCATCCACTCGCGTTCGCAGTACGAGGGTGTTCACGAAAAAGCCGATCAGTCCTTCTATCTCCTGCCGCGTGCGGCCTGCGATTGGTGTCCCTACGACGATGTCTCGCTCATTGCTGTAGCGCGCCAGCACCACCACAAACGCCGCCAGCACACTCATGTACAACGTCAATCCTTCGCGCCGGCTTACGTCTTCCAACTGCTGCAACAGTTCGTCGGACATTCGCCGTTTCAGCATTCGCCCGCGAAGACTTGGCGCCGCTGGTCGCGGATGGTCCGTCGGTAATTCCAGCACCGGCGGCGCGCCCTGTAATTGCTCGCGCCAGTACTTCATCTGCTGTTCAAGCACTTCACCCTGCAGCCACTCACGTTGCCAAACTGCATAGTCCGCATACTGAACCGGCAACTGCGGTAATGGTGATGGTTCTTCTCGGCTGAAAGCGTCGTAGAGTACGGTCAACTCACGCATCAGCACGCTCATGGACCAGCCGTCGCTTACGATGTGATGCAGCGTCAAGAGCAACACATGCTCGCTCTCCGCCAGTTGCAACATCGTCAGCCGCAGCAGTGGACCGTTAGCGAGGTCAAACGGTTTTCGAGCTTCCTCAGACGCCAGCCGCTGTATTTCGCTCTCCTGCTCATCAACACTCAGGCGACTCAGGTCGAATAGCAGTACGTCTAGTGCGACGGCTTCATCGATCTCCTGCGACGCACGGCCCTGGTCCATCACAAACCGCGTCCGCAACGACTCGTGTCGTCGCATTACTTCTTCCAATGCTTTTGTGAAAACTTCCGGAATGAATGGGCCGTGGAGACGAACTACTGCCGGTATGTTGTAGGCGTTCGACATCGGTTCCAGTTGGTCCAGGAACCATAATCGTTGTTGCGCAAATGACAGCGGCAGCACTCTCTCTCGGCTCACCGGCGCCAACGGTGGCGCCTCCACCTGATGCTCTTCGCGCATCGCTTGTTCGACTGTGCTCGCAAAGCCGCTCAGTTGCGGTGCTTCAAACAAACGGCGCAGAGGCAGTTCCAACTTGAACGTCTCACGCACGCGCGAGATCACTCGGGTTGCCAGCAGTGAATGACCACCCAACTCGAAGAAGTTGTCGTAAATACCGACTCGCTCGACTCCGAGAACTTCCGCCCAGATCCCCGCCAGCAGTCTTTCCACTTCACTCCGCGGCGCTTCGTACTCTTGCGTTCCCGCCAACTCCAACTCCGCCGCCGCCAGCGCTTTCCGATCCACTTTTCCATTGGCAGTCAGTGGCAGTTCCGTCAACTCCACAAACACGCTCGGGATCATGTACTCAGGCAGCTTCGTCTCCAGGTACGCCCGCAACTCACTCACTTCCAACTCCGCTCGCGCCACCACGTAACCCACCAACCGCTTCTCGCTCTCACCTTCCGTCCGCACCACCACCACGCTCTCGCTGATCCCTTCATAGCCAGCCAGCGCGTCTTCCACTTCGCCTAACTCAATGCGGTAACCACGCACTTTCACCTGCTGGTCAGCGCGCCCGATAAACTCCACCACACCTTCCGCGTTCCAGCGCACTACGTCGCCAGTCCGGTACAACCGCGCGCCTGCCTGGGTGCTGAACGGGTTGGGGATAAACCGCTGCGCCGTCAATGCCGAGGAGCCAATATATCCGCGTGCCAAGCCGTCACCGCCCAGATACAGCTCACCACGCACGCCTACCGGTACCGGTCGCAGTTGCTCGTCCAACACATAAGCGGTCGAGTTTGTGATCGGCTTTCCAATCGGCACAGTCACTGTGACTTCCTCACCCGCGTGCATCACGTGACAGCAACTGAACGTCGTGTTCTCCGTCGGCCCATACCCATTAATAAGGACTCGCTCTCCCGCTCCTGTTCCTGCTCCTGCACCCTCGAGCACTGCCTGCACTGCGCGCACACCCAACACATCGCCGCCAGCCAGCAGTTGCTTCACCTCACGCAAGCTCTCCAACTGTTCCGTCGCCATCACCTGGAACAAACCGGCAGTCAACCACATCGTGCTGACGCCGTGCTCTCTGACCGTCGCCGCGATCTCTTCCAAACTCGGTTGACCGGCCTGCATCATCACCAGTCGTGCTCCATTCAGAAGTGCGCCCCAGATCTCAAAAGTCGATGCATCAAAACTCACCGGCGCCATTTGCAGCACTACTTCTTCTTCATCCAGCTTCACGTAGTTGCTCGGCTGCACGAGTCGCACGACACCACGATGCGGTACGGCGACTCCTTTTGGCTGTCCGGTCGAACCCGACGTGTAGATCACATAGCAGAGCGTCTCCGCAGTAGCACCACTCTCCGGTGTGCTTGAATCGCCACTAACAAACTCAGTATCCAAGTCGAGACAATGCACGCCGGCGCTCAGCGGCAAGCGATCACGTAACTCGCTCTGCGTTAGCAGCACACTCACGCCCGCATCCGCCACCATGTACTCCAACCGTTCCTGCGGATACTCCGCATCGAGAGGCAAGTACACGCCACCGGCTTTCAGAATCCCGAGCAGTCCTACTATCAGTTCCACACTGCGCTCGGCACAGATCCCAACTACCACTTCCGGACCGACACCCAGGCTTTGCAGGCGATGAGCCAACTGGTTCGCACGCGCGTTCAACTTGCCATAACTCACCTGCTCGCCATCGGCGATTACAGCCACCGCATCCGGTCGCCGCTGTGCCTGCTCGGCGAACAACTCATGAATACAAGCCTCACGCGCGTACTCACGCGCCGTCTCATTCCACTCCGCCACTACCTGCCGCTCTTCCGCCGCACTGAGCATTCGCAGCTCGCCCACTCTTTGTTGCGGATTCGAAACCATCTCTTCCAGAACCTGTTTCAGATGGCCCAACACTCTGCTAACTGTCTCGGGGCTGTACCGTTGCTCTTCATGCAACCCGCGCAACTTCAGGCGCTCACCTGGACCAACGAGTAACGTCAGCGCGTAGTTGGTCCGCTCCATTGCCCACTCTTGCGCGTACTGCACTTCAGACTCACTGCCGCGTTGCTCACCAGCCACGTTCGTCACCGGGTAGTTCTCGAACGCCAGCAGCGTCTCGAACAATGCGACGCCACGTTCGACTTCACTCCAACCCTGCACTTCAACGAGCGGGCTGTATTCGTACTGCCTCATCTCCGCCTGCTCGGCCTGCAAGCGCTGCAGCCACGATCCCAACTCCGCTCCGCTCTCCACTTCCATGCGCAGCGGCAGCGTGTTGATGAACAAACCGATCATCTGCTCCACGCCTGCCAACTCCGCCGGTCGGCCCGACACAGTCACGCCATAGACCACATCGCGCTCGCCGCTGTAGCGACTCAACAACACGGCCCAGGCTCCCTGGACCACCGTATTGAGTGTCACCTGCTGCTCGCGTGCTAATGCTTCGAGGGCGCGCGTTGACTCCTTACTCAGCTCGAGGTTCTGCTCGCCGTAGCTCTTCGCTTCATTACTCGCGGCTGAGTCCAGACCAAGTTGCGTGGGCGCGCGGAATCCGGCGAGTCTCTTCGTCCAGTAATTCTTCGCTGCTTCGAGATCCTGTTGCTGTAGCCATGCGATATAGTCGCGATACGACCGCGGTCGGCCGAGTGCCGCTTCTTCGCCGCGCACGAGCGCTTCGTAGATTCCGTACACTTCCTGCAACACCAGCGACAAACACCAGCCGTCCAGCAGGATGTGATGAAAGCTCCACACGAGTTGCCATTCATTCTCACCGAGCCGCAGCACCCGATAGCGATACAACGGTCCCTGACTCATATCGAATCCACGCTCGCGATCGACGCGTAGAAACTCGCGCAGTCCGGCTTCCTGTTCCTCACGGCTGAGCCCGCGCCAGTCTTCTTCGTGCCAGTGCAAATTGCTCTGCTCCGCCACAACCTGCACCGGCCGGCGCAAGCTTTCCCAACGAAAACTGCTGCGCAGAATCGCGTGTCGCTCCTGCACTCGCTCCCATGCGGTTCGCAGCGCTCCGAGATCCAGTGCGCCTCTGAACAAGTTTTGCACCTGCTCAACGTACAGCCCGCCCTGCGGTGCATATAGACTGTGAAACAACAAGCCTGCTTGCATCGGCGACAACGGATACACGTCTGCGATGCCCTGTCGCTGCTCGCCGACCACGGCAGACAACTCTGTCGCGCTCAACTGTGCTAATGGAAAGTCGGACGGTGTGTAGCCACCGGCTTCTTCACTCCGGCAGTGTTCGATGATCGCTCGCAAGCTCTGCACATACGCTGCCGAGAGTTTTGCGATCGTTGCTTGATGGTGAACTTGTGTGCTGTAACTCCAGCTCACTTGCAACTGCCCGCCAGCCACGACCGCGTTGATCTCAACCAGGTAACTTCGTCGTCCGGTCTCGCTGCGGTAGCTGCCGCTTGACTCGCGCGCTGCTCCGAATAGCGTCTCTTCATTAAGTACGCGATCGATCTGGCCCAGGTAGTTGAAACTCACTTCCGCCTGCGGTAGCGCGCGCAATCGGTCGCTCGCTTCGCCGAGGTAACGCAGCACGCCATACCCAAGTCCCTGTCCCGGTATCTCGCGCACCTGCTCCTTGATCTGCTTCACTACTTCGCCGGCGTCATTGCTATTCACTTCCAGCAGCACCGGATAGATCGTCGTGAACCAACCGACTGTTCGCGATACATCAACGCGCTCGCTGATCGGTTCGCGCCCGTGTCCTTCCACATCCACCAGGACAACCTGCGAATCACTCCACTCGCCCAACGCCAGCGCCAACCCACTCAGGAGCACTTCATTGATCTGCGTGTGATAGACACCGGGGACTTCCTGCAACAACGCCTCGGTCTCTTCGCGGCTCAGGCTCTCGACCACTACCGCAGTGCTGTGCACCAGGTTCTCGCCGTCTGCGTAATCACGTGGCAGGCTACGCACCGACTCTCGCTCTGCGCACAACCAGTACTCCGACTGCTCCTGCACCGCCGCACTCGCCGCATATTCCTGCAACGCCTCGGACCACTGCTGGAACGAACTGCTCTTCGCGGGGAGTTGCACCGCGTTCCCCGCGGCCAACGCGCCATATGCCTCTTGCAAGTCCGCCAGCAGAATGCGCCACGACACTCCATCCACCACGAGGTGATGACATACCAACAGCAACCGCGCCGGTTGGTCTGCGCCGAGGTCGAAATGCACGACGCGCAGCACTGGTCCAGCGGTCAGATTCAGACTCGCCTGCACGGCCACCGCCTGTGCTTCAATCGCTGCACTCTGCTCGCTCGCGGGCACCGCGCTCAAATCAAATCTCGTGAAGCTGATCGGCTCTGTGGCATCCGCGTGGTATTGATTCCAACCTGACTCTGATCGTTCGAAACGTAATCGAAGCGCATCGTGGTGCAGCACTATCTGTCGCACAGCCTCGGCCAACACTTGCTGGTCCAACGCCTCTTTCACTTCCAGCAACAACGTTTGATTGAAGTGATGCGGGTCGCTCAACTCCTGCTCGAAGAACCAGTGTTGGATCGGCGTCAGCGCAACCGGCCCCGTCACTAGCCCCTGCTCCGCAATCACTTCTGTAGCTGTGCCCGCAACTGCTGCTAACTGCGCGACCGTCTGGTTCTGGAAAAGATCCTTGGGCGACAAGCGGAGGCCGGCTCGATTGGCCCGTGCAATACTCTGAATGCTGAGGATCGAGTCGCCACCGAGTTCAAAGAAGTTGTCATGTATACCGACGCACTCAATTCCCAACACTTCCGCCCAAATGCCAGCTAGCAACTCTTCCACTGCTGTCCGCGGCGCTTCGTACTCTCGCTTTCCTTCCAACTCCAACTCCGCCGCCACCAGCGCCTTGCGATCGACTTTCCCATTTTCCGTCAACGGCAGTTCCGTCAACTCCACAAACACGCCGGGGATCATGTACTCAGGCAGCTTCGTCTCGAGATACGCACGCAGATCACTCACTTCCAACTCAACGCCTGGTGCCGCAACGACATAACCGACCAGTCGCTTATCGCCCTCGCCTTCACTGCGCACCACCACAACGCTCTCGCTGATTCCTTCGTAACCAATCAGTGCTTCTTCAACTTCGCCCACCTCGATGCGGTAACCACGCACCTTCACCTGTTGGTCAGCGCGCCCGATGAACTCCACCACGCCTTCCGCGTTCCAGCGCACTACGTCGCCAGTCCGGTACAACCGCGCGCCTGCTTGGGTGCTGAACGGGTTAGGAATGAATCGCTGCGCCGTCAATGCCGAGGAGCCAACATATCCGCGCGCGAGTCCGTCACCGCCCAGATACAGCTCGCCACGCACACCGACCGGCACCGGTCGCAGTTGCTCGTCCAACACATAAGCTGTCGAGTTCGTGATCGGCTTTCCAATCGGCACCGTAACTGTGACTTCATCACCAGCGCGCATCACGTGACAGCAACTGAACGTCGTGTTCTCCGTTGGCCCGTATCCATTGATCAGGACGTGATCACCAGTTCCCTCAAGCACGGCCTGCACGGCGCGCACGCCCAGCACATCGCCGCCGGCCAGCAGTTGCTTCACCTCACGCAAGCTCTCCAACTGCTCCGCCGCCATCACCTGGAACAACCCGGCCGTCAGCCACATCGTGCTCACTTCGTGCTGCTTCACTGTCGCCGCTATCTCCGCCAGACTCAGCTGTCCTGCAGCCATCATCACCAACCGCGCCCCGTTCAGCAGCGCGCCCCAGATCTCAAACGTCGAGGCATCGAAACTCACCGGCGCCATTTGCAGTACAACTTCCTCTTCGTCCAGCTTCACGTAGTTGCTCTCTTGCACCAGCCGCACTACCCCGCGATGAGGTACTGCGACGCCTTTTGGCTGTCCGGTCGAGCCCGAGGTGTAGATCACATAGCAGAGCGTCTCCGCACTCGCTCCGCTCTCCGGTGCGGTCGAATCGCCGCTCAGCAACGAATCGCTTAACTCCACGCATTGCACGTCCGCGCTCAGCGGCAAGCGGTCGCGCAACTCACTTTGCGTCAACACAACACTCACACCCGCATCGGCCACCATGTACTCCAACCGCTCCGGCGGATAGTCGGCATCCAATGGCAGGTACGCGCCACCGGCTTTCAGAATCCCGAGCAGTCCTACTATCAGTTCCACACTGCGCTCGGCACAGATCCCAACCACGACTTCCGGACCGACACCCAGGCTTTGCAGGTGATGAGCCAACTGGTTCGCACGCCGCTCCAACTCGCCGTAACTAACCTGTTCACCATCGGCGATCACTGCCACCGCACCAGTTCGCCGCTGCGCTTGCTCCGCAAACAACTCATGAATACAAGCCTCACGCGCATAGTCACGCTGCGTGTCATTCCACTCCTCGACGACCTGCCGCTCTTCTTCGGCGCTCAGCATCCGCAACTCGTCAACCATCTCCTCCGGGTTCGCAACGATGCTCTCCAGCAGGTTCTCCCAATGGCCCAGCATCCGTCTGATCGTTGCCGCCTCAAACAGGTCAGTGCTGTATTCCACCTGCGCTTCCAACCGGCCACTCAGCTCTGTGATCGACACCGTGAGATCACATCTTGAACTCTTGGTCTCCAACTCAATGGGCTTAAAGCGCAACCCATCTATCTGCTGTGTTTGCTGCGGCGCGTTCTGCAACGCAAATAGCACCTGAACCAGCGGTTGGTAGCTCATGCTGCGTTCCAGCTGTAACGCTTCCACGAGCTTCTCGAAGGGAACATCCTGATGCGCATATGCTTCCAAACAAACTTCGCGCACCCGCCTTAACATCTGACTGAAGCTCTCTTCTCGCTTTATCCTTGCCCGGAGCACCAGCGTATTGACGAAGAACCCAATTAAGCCCTCAATCTCACTGCGGTTTCGGTTCGCGATCGGCGATCCCACCACTACATCCGGCGTTCCGCAGTAGCGCCACAGTAAGGTTTGGAATGCGGCCAACAAGGTTATGAACAGCGTTACGCCGTTCTGCCGGCTGATCTGCTTGAGCCCTTCACTCAACTCTTCACCCAGCACCAGCACTTCAGTCGCACCCCGGAAACTCTGCGCGTTGGTACGCGGCCGATCCGCCGGCAACTCCAGCACCGCAGGAACCCCGCGCAATTGCTCTCGCCAGTAGTCCAGTTGTCGGTCCAGCACCTCGCCCTGCAGCCGCTCCCGCTGCCACATGGCATAGTCGGCATACTGAATCCCCAACTCCGGCAACGGTGACTCTTCCCCTCGCACGTAGGCCCCGTACAACCGGCTCAACTCATTTATCATCACCCCCATCGACCACCCGTCGCTGATGATGTGGTGCATGGTCAACAACAAAACATGCTCGCTCTCCGACTGCTGCAAAACAGTCAACCGCATTAGTGGACCACGTCTCAGATTGAAAGGCGCTTGCGCTTCTCGCGACACCTCCTCGCGAACTCTTCGCTCCTGCTCAACTTCACTCTCCTCCCTCAGATCGATCGTCCGCAAACTAATCCCATTCGTGGACGTGATGATCTGACGGGCCTCACCTTCAACGGTGGCAAAAGTTGTTCGCAACACTTCGTGCCGGCGCACAATCTCTGCAACGCTGCGCTCGAGGATCTCAACTTTGAGTAGACCACTCACACGGACCGCGGCGATCAGGTTGTAGGCGCAACTGTTGGGCGCGAGCAGATCCAGAAACCACAGCCTCTGCTGCGCAAACGATGTCGGGAGAACGAAAACATCGTCCTCCGGCTCGATTACGGCGCTCTTGTCAACTACCGGAAATTCTGAGGTAAGAACCTGCATACTGATCTGGGCTCCCGCCCATGTTCTTGTTATGTCGATGAAATCGGATCAAAGTTGGATTTGGCGGCGGCTCGGCGGAATGCCAGTTGATTTCACCGAGCCGCGTTCTTTCAGTCCCCTATCCTTGCTACTCTGTCTCTTCGAAGGGACAGAACCAGATAGTGAACGTGAAGAGAGTGACCGTACCACCTTCGGCAAAGCCCAGATCCTTGTCGGTCAGTTCCGTCATGCCGGCCGGATCCACTGGTAGCTGCGACCGCTCTGACTCGCTAAGCCCGCTGAAGTACTCCTCGTCTTTCCAAGCGCGAACGGCGTCTAATTTGGACATGATTTATCTCCTTTTTCTTGAGTGAAAATGGCCACTTGGGCCTATGGTTAGTTCGCGGTGTTCGTGCCCGTGATGCGAAGAACACAAATTATTTTCTTTTCGCAGTTGACGTTAAGTGACCGCTATGGATCTTTTGACCCTCGTTTTGAGAGTGGACGAATTTGTTTAATGGAGAAGTTGCTGCGAGGGCGTATGATCGGGCGGTTGCTGAGGTAACACCAGGCTCAGTAAACGTTCGTGCTCCTGGAACAGGAGTCCGCGTTCCTGCAAGTAAGCCACTTCTTTTTCCACATCGAAATCAGGAAGATGACCAAGTTGCGCTTTCAACTGCGCGATTCTGTTCGCTTTGTTGCAAGCTAGCAGAACTTCCAGTCCGTGCTCGCTGATTTTATGTTCGACAGCGTGGCCTGAACGACTATCGTAAACTACCGTTTGCCCTTCCGACTCTTTGAAATACAGCCGCGCCGGCAAAGCTGAGTTGGCCCCGCTGTAGCGGAATCGCCAGTTCGTCGTACTCTCTTGTAGTTTGGCATTCCAACGCGTAATGGCGATCCGATACTCCGTATCGAATTTAGTGTCAACGAAGTAATAGGCGATGTTTTCCAGCGACTCTTTGCTGAATGGATAAGTAAATCCATACCACTCGAGGGGCTCTAACTCGAGACCATACTCTTTGGCCTTTGTGAAATAAGGACTGTAACGATGAAATTGCACCACAGCGGCGCCGTTAGGTGGCGGCAAATGCGTCAGCAACGGTATGTCGTCAACATACTTCTTGAAGACCTCTTCACCCTCTCTCGGGAAACCCACCAGCAAGTTCCAAACGGGAAACACGTTGTGCATGGCACAATTCTTCAACAGAATCAGGTTCTGGAAGGCGGAGGTCCCTTTCTTCATCAACTTCAAAGTGGACGTGTTGAGAGATTCAATGCCCGGCTGAATCAGGTCAACCTTTGTCTTGGCGAGCATCTTCACATCTTCCTCACTAAGATCCGCTTTCACTTCATAAAAGATGCTGGCATTGGCCGGTGGATTGAGATACGGGAAAACTTCGCTGATATAGTTCTTGGCCAGAATGTTGTCTACACACCAATAACGAGTGCACCGCGGTGCGTGTTTGAAAAGGGCCTCAAACTGCTGGATCGCCTTGTCCGGACTCATGGCCCGGTAGCTCATCGAAACTCCGTTCAAGCCACAGAAAGTGCAATGCGCTTTCTCTCCCCACCAACAACCACGCGAGGTCTCAAAGAGGAGAATGGGTGATATCTTCTTTTGCGGAAAATTACGGTCGAGCGTATTCAGAAACTCGCCATAGCTCAGTTGAACGTTATAGTCCAACTCCAGTTCAGCCCCTAAAGCACCAATCTTGCTCGCGCCATTGCCATTAGCATGACTATGGCCATTACCGGCGCCGTTCCCGTTACCCGCGCCATTGCCACTGGTATCGCCACTACTCTTCGTGACCGTCGCCGTAAGAGTCGCCGATTTCGTGATGCTTGTGAGTTGAACTGGCGCCTGCGCCTTTGGCGTAGCGCTTACCACTTCGTTCGCCGGCGCTGTGCGAAGGCTCGGCCCAGGCTTCGCGCGCCCGGTATTCCGTTTCGTAAACACGCCATCGATGCTGTGACACTTCTCCGGCTCGTCATCGATCAGATGTCTGATAGCCGCCGGGAAACTCCGCAGTGCCGGTCCTGAAAAGACGAAGTCTATACACGGAGCGTTTTTGATGATCTCCTGGCCCATTGGCGATTCGCAGTTGGCCCCGCCCATTGCGGTAATGACTCTTGAATTCCAGGACTTGATCTTTCTCGCCATCGCGATACAAGCGACGTTCTGCGAAAACATTGAAGTGAAACCGACCAGATTCGCCTGCGCCAGTTGATGCTTCGTAATCAACTTCCCGAGAAACGCGTCCAACCCTTGCCGCTTCTGACGAACATAGTTTTTGAATACCTGAGCCTGGCTTGTCTGACCAGCATAAAATCGGCGCAAGAACGCCTCGGTGTTGTCCGGTGCTTCCGGAAACGCAAGCTGGCGAAAAAACCAGTCGCCAAGCCCTGACTCATAATGTTCCACCTGTTTGCTAACGTTCTCGTAAGGTTCAACACCCAGGTAATTGGCAAACTCCTGGTTGAGATAAATGATCTCCACCGAAACTTCGTTGGGAAACTTTGCGTCCACGACGGCCTTCAACTGGGTCAAAGCGAGCGAAGGCATATTGATATTCGCAAACGGCATATTGATTAGGGCTATTCGGTACATCAGTGCTTCTCCTTAACGCCGAGGGCGTTGGCTAATTTCAGCCCAGTGGTTGGAACGAAGTGACAACCCTGGGAGCCAAATCAAAAAAGATTGATTAACCCTGAAGGGGTTTCTTCGTTAACGATTACCGAGGCGTTAACCCTTTCAGGCTTGGACCGGCTGGCATTTCGAATCCCAGGGTTGTCGCTTTGCTCCAACCACTGGGCTGAAATTTGCCAACGCCTTCGGCGTTAAATTGTGGATTCGGCTAGTTTGATACTGGTGCTGAATCACGCACTCCGGTGCCGCTCTCCCGCACCTCATCCGCGATCGTGGTGGACTCCGAGGGCTTGAGATCGCTCGGCGGTATCTGAGGTAGGACCAGATTAAGTAAGCGTTCGTGTTCCTGGAACAGCAGGCCGCGTTCCTGCAAGTAGGCCACTTCTTTTTCCACATCGAAATGAGGAAGATGACCAAGTTGCGCTTTCAACTGCGCAATTCTGTTCGCTTTGTTGCAAGCTCGCAGAACTTCCAGTCCGTACTCGCTGATCTTGTGTTCGACTGCCTGGCCCGAACGGCTATCGTAGACCACCGTTTGCCCTTGCGACTCTTTGAAATACAGTCGCGCCGGCAGAGCGGAGTTCGAAGCGTTCCAGCGGAGTCGCCAGTTCACGGCTTTCTCTTTGATCTTGGACAGCCAGCGCGAAAGGACGATTCGATACTCCGCATCGAATTTGCCGTCAACGAAGTAATAAGCGATGTTTTCAATGGACTCTTTGGGGAAAGGATAAGTAAATCCATAAAACTCGAAGGGGTGGAGCTCGAGACCATATTCCTGGGCCTTGGTGAAATAAGGACTGTAACGATCAAAGCGCACCGGGAAGGCGCCGTTAGGCGGCGGCAAATGCATCAGCAAGGGCAAATCGTCAACATACTTCTTGTAGATCTCCTCGCCCTCTCCAGGAAAGCCCAGCAGCAAGTTCCAAATGGGAAAGACGTCGTGCATGGCACAGTTCTTTAGCAAGACCAGGTTTTGAAGTACTGAGGTCCCTTTTCTCATCAACTTCAAAGTGGACGTGTTGAGAGCTTCGATGCCCGGCTGAATCAGGTTAACCTTTGTCTTGGCGAGCGCCTTCACATCTTCCTCAGTAAGATCCGCTTTGACTTCATAAAAGATGCTGGCATCGGCCGGTGGATTGAGATACGGGAAAACTTCGCTGATATAGTTCTTGGCGAGGATGTTGTCTACGTTCTGATAACGTGTGACGCGCGGCGCATATTTGAACAGCGACTCAAACTGCTGAATTGCCTTGTCCGGACTCATGGCGCGGTAGTTCATCGATGCGCCGTTCAGTCCACAGAAAGTGCAATGCGCTTTCTCTCCCCACCAACAACCACGCGAGGTCTCGAAGAGGAGAATGGGTGGTACCTTCGTTTGCGGAAAATTGCTGTCGAGCGTATTCAGAAAATCGTCATAGTTGAGTAGAACGTTATAGTCGAGCTCCAGCTCAGCCCCTAGCGAAGCGATCTTGCCCGCGCCGTTACCATTTCCATTGGCGCCATTGCCATTGCTCGCACCATTGCCATTGCTCGCACCATTGCCATTGGTATCGCAACTAC
>JBIOVO010000287.1:0-32097 GCA_044867735.1 Pyrinomonadaceae bacterium
CGAAGGCAGCCTAAAGGCTGAACTCTGAACTTTAGTCGCCGCAGGTCTTAACTTTGCGTCTTTGCGCCTTTGCGTGAGAAAACTCCTAATCAAAACTCACATCCCTATACAACAGTTTATGAAACAGATGCTCTCCAGCCTCTCTCCTGACCGACAGCCTCCCCGCCCGATACGCCCGCGAATTCAACCCGCGCTGCACTGACTTGCAGATCGCCACGTCCTCGTCCTGAATCCTCTGCCCAACTGCAACACTCGCCAGATTCTTCTCTCGCGCCTCTTTGCTCACCACATCCGGAAAATAAAAGTCGAAGACGACCTCGGTCTGGTCCACTCCACGCGGTATCACGAGGTTCGTGTCCATCACGCCGTCGTACCAGTTGATCATGAAGTTCGGATAGAT
This sequence comes from Pyrinomonadaceae bacterium, assembly GCA_044867735.1. GTDB lineage: Bacteria > Acidobacteriota > Blastocatellia > Pyrinomonadales > Pyrinomonadaceae > PSRF01. Next base: position 401 of record JBIOVO010000287.1, read on the forward strand.
CCAGTAGTAAAGCGCTCGATGGCCTTTTCGGACTGCGCCTGTTTGTACCTCGGCGCCATCCGACACGATCGGGCTCCACTGCAAACAATGATGCTCGCCGTTTTCGATCATGTAGTTGCTGTAATCGAGCACGCTATCGAGACCCTTGTGCAGGTACGGCACGTGATAACCACCGTCGAGATAGTTATCGACAAACACCTTCCAGTTGCAGTCAAAACTGTAATAGCGTCGTTCGAACCAGTGCAGATCGCGCAGTTGCAAACCACTCATTTCCTGGACAAGTTGCTCACCGAGAAAGTCGATCAACGATCCGGGCGACTCACGATCTAGCGTCACGAAAACCCAGTTTTCCCACTCGGCAAGTTCAAGCGACACCAAGCCATTTTTCGCACGGTCGAAATCACAAACTCCGGAGAAATCCGGCGTGCCTTTGAGTTCGCCTTCCAGCGAGTAAGTCCAGCCGTGATAGGGACAACGGAGTTGCGCCGCGCTGCCTTCGTTTTCGGTCATCACGGCTGCCGCGTGATGGCGGCAAACGTTGAAGAAGCCGCGCAGCACGCCGTCGTTGCCGCGTACGATCACAACCGGCTCACCCGCGATGTCACTCGTCACGTAGTTACCGGGCTTGGCGACCTGGTCGAGGCGTCCGGCCAATTGCCACGAACGCGAGAAGACTGCTTTGAGTTCGAGTTCGTAAAAGTCTTTGTTGACGTACCAGGAAGCGGGAATGGTGGAAGCGTGATCGAGCGGAAGGCTTGGATCGTATTGTTGGACGATTTCCTTCAGGCTCGGATCCATGGCAATTGAATCAAGCGACAGGAGTTGCGGTCTTACGTTTCGGGTTGAAGAACGGCGTCTTCACCACAGTTGCGCGCACGTGGTGTCTGACGGCTTCGACAGTGATTTCAAACTGCAAGCGCGTGCCAGGGCGCGTGTACTCGCGCCTCACGGTTGCGAGTGCAATCATCTTTTTCAACGTTGGCGACCACGTGGTTGTTGTGGCTTTGCCGACTTGAATGCCTTCTTTGAAAACCGGCACGGCAACTCGCGACGCCATCGCTGAAACAGCAGGCGGCAAGCCGACCGCTTCATAGAGACTCTCGACCTGTGGCCAGTCGATCTCGAGACCAATAATCTCGCGTGCGTGTCCGCGTTTCTGTTCCTCGATCAACGCAGCCTGGCCCACAAACCGATTCTTATCGACGTTCACCAAGCGGCCGAGGCCCATTTCGAACGGCGAGTATCGCTGTTCGTCTACGAGCGCTTTCTTGCTGCTGTTGAAGTCTACATCGATCAGCAACAAGCCTGCCTCAACTCGCGAAACGTCGAGCGCCAGCATTCCCGCAGGATGAATATCAAACGCGCGCCCCGCTTCCATGAGCGCATCCCAAACCTTCACTGCGCTTTCGGAGGCGATCCAGATCTCGTAGCCGAGATCACCCGTGTAACCCGTGCGCGAGATCTCGACGGGCACGCCTGCGATGCTGCCTTTGGTCACACGAAAATATTTGAGGTTAGCGATGTCGGCATCTTTAACGAGACTCTTAAGCAAACGGCCCGAGGTTGGTCCCTGGAGTGCAAGTGCGGAAACGCTTTCGGAAATGTCTTCGATCTGCACGTCCATGCCGGCGGCGTTTTGAGTAAACCAACGAAGGCTGGGATCGGCCGCGGTCCAGCGATAAGTGTTCTCTTCAAGCCGCGAGACGGTGCCGTCGTCGATCACTTTTCCGCGTTCGTCACACCACGGCGTGTAAATCACCTGGCCTACCGACACTTTTCGCATGTCGCGCGTGATCACGCGATCGACGAGGCGCGTCGCATCCTTTCCGGTGAGCCGGTATTTGAACAGCGGCGAGATATCGATCAGCGCAGACGCATTGCGAATGGCGTTGTACTCGTGCTCGTGATGCGGTTCGTACGAGCTAACCGCATAGTAACCAGACCACTCGCGATAGTTAAGACTTTCGCAGAGTGGAAATGTGCGTTCGTGAAAGGCGGTTCCGATGGGCATGTATGATCTGTGCCGTGTTTGTCAGGGCGAGCGATTATAAGTATCCTAGCGCACTTGCAGCAAGACACCTTCACCGGACAGAATTAACAAAATTTGCAGGATTGGTCATTAGCAGCAGTGAAATCTTGTAATCCTGTCAAGGCGAATTCTGTAATCCTGTCTAAAGATGAACAGTAAATACGACGTCGTCGTGATTGGCGGCGGACATAACGGTCTGGTAAACGCAGCGTATCTGGCGCGCGCGGGCAAAAAAGTGCTCGTGTTGGAGCGTCGCCACGTGCTGGGCGGCGCCGCGGTGACGGAAGAAGTCTTTCCGGGCTTCAAGTTTTCTGTCTGCTCTTACGTCGTCTCACTTTTAAGACCTGAAATCATTCGCGAACTCGATCTGCCGCGCCACGGTCTCGAGATCCTGCCGCTCGACGGCACATTTACGCCGATGCCCAACGGCGACTACCTATGGCGCGTCAACGATCACGCACGCACCCGACGCGAAATCGCGCGACACTCGCGGCTCGACGCCGAAGCTTATGACGAATACGGCAAGGCCATGATCGAGATGGCCCACTTCGTAAAACCGATCATGAGCATGACGCCTCCCGATCCGACGACGTTGGATCCAAAAGGTTGGAAGAACCTCGCGTTCCTCGGCCGGCGTTTCCAGAAACTCTCCGACGACGACAAGTACAACCAGGTGCAGTTGATGACGATGAGCGCCGTCGACTTTCTCGATCAGTGGTTTGAGACTGACGTGCTCAAAGCGACGATGTCTGCATCGGGAATCATCGGCACGTTTCTGGGCGTTCGTTCCCCGGGAACGGCGTACGTGCTCTTGCATCACTACATGGGCGAGATCGACGGCGCGTTTCGCTCGTGGGGATTTGCACGTGGCGGCACCGGCGCGATCTCAAACGCGATTGGCGATGCCGCGCGCGAAGCGGGCGTTGAGATACGCATGGAAGCGTCTATTGAAAAGATCCTTCTCAGGAACGGACGCGCGACCGGCGTCGTGCTCACGAATGGCGATGAGATTCACGCTGACGTGGTTTCCTCGAGCGTCGATCCGCGTTTGACGTTCATGAAGATGATCGGCGAAGAACACTTGCCGGACGATTTTTGCGTGGATCTCAAACGTTACAAATATCGTGGCTCGTCAGGGAAAGTGAATTTGGCGCTTGATGGCTTGCCCGATTTCAAGGCGATGCCTGGTCCAGGCGCGCATCTGCGTGGAGCGATCTCGATTTCGCCCGGCGTCGATTACATGGAACGCGCTTATGACGAAGCGAAGTATGGGCGCTTCTCGCGCCGGCCTTACATCGACATGGTGATTCCGAGTTTGACCGATCCTTCGGTCGCGCCGCCGGGAAAACACGTGATGTCGTGCTTCGTGCAGTACGCGCCTTACAACTTGAAAGAAGGAAACTGGGACGAGAAGCGCGACGAGTTTGGCGATACGGTGATCGATACGATTGCCGAGCACGCGCCGAATATCCGAGATCTGATTCGCGATCGACAGGTGTTGACGCCGCTCGATCTCGAACGCGATTTCGGTCTGTCGGAGGGAAATATTTTTCAGGGCGAACTGACGCTCGAACAACTTTTCTTCCTGCGGCCCGCGCCGGGTTGGGCGCAGTATCGTACGCCGATCAAGAACCTTTACATGTGCGGCTCGGCTACGCATCCGGGCGGCGGAATCATGGGCGCGCCGGGTCGGAACGCGGCGCTTCAGATGCTGAAGGACCTGTGATAACGGAACCGAGCGCGGTAGCGCCGGGTCGATCAACCATTATTAGGTCGCAAGGGAAGCTGAATTGACCCGGCGCTACCGCGCTCGGTTCTGTAACTATGTACGACGTCACAATCATCGGTGGTGGTCACAACGGCCTTGTGGCCGCGTGTTATCTCGCGAAGAGTGGACTCAAGACACTTGTTCTCGAGCGGCGTGCAGTTGTCGGCGGTGGAGCGGTCACGGAAGAGATCCATCCCGGTTTCCGTTGTTCAACCCTGGATCATGCAGCCGGTCCGCTATCGCCACAAGTCGCGGCTGATCTGGATCTCGCACGTCACGGTCTCGAACTGATCACTCCCGAAGCACGTGTGCTGGCGGTGGCGCCTGATGGACGGTCGCTCTGTATTTACAACGACACTGGACGAACAATCAGCGAGATCGAAAAGTTTTCTCGTCACGATGCGAAGGTTTATCCGGAGTTTGTCGAGAGTTTTGCGCGCATCGGTAAAGTTCTGGCGCCGCTCATCTCGATGACTCCACCCTCAATCGATGAACCTACGGCCTCCGACTTATGGCATCTCGGAAAAGTCGGACTCGCGTTTCGCGGTCTCGGCAAGAAAGACGAGTATCGCCTGTTGCGCTGGGGACCGATGGCCGTGGCGGATCTCGTCGGTGAATGGTTCGAAACGGAACTCTTGCGCGCGACGGTCGCTGCGCGCGGAATTCATGGCGCCTTTGCTGGTCCCTGGTCTGCGGGAACGAGTTTGGGATTGCTGTGGCAAGCGGCGCTCGACGGCAGTGCGATTGGCTCATCTTCTTACGCGAAAGGCGGCATGGGCTCATTGTCAGCCGCGCTCGCGAAAGCCGCGCAAGCCGCGGGCGTCGAGATACGGACGTCCGCAAACGTAACCGGAATCGCAGGATTCGATCGCGACAAGCCGAGAGCGGTGCTCGAAGGCGGTGAAGAGATCGAATCGCGCGTGATAGTTTCAAATGCCGACCCGCGCACGACGTTCCTGAAGCTGTTGGATCCGGTCGAACTCGACCCAAACTTCTTAACAAAGATGCGCAACTATCGCGCGCCAGGCGCGGCGGCGAAGATGAATCTGGCGCTTGATGGGTTGCCGGCGTTTCGCGGTTTGAATGGTGACGAAGCAAAACTCTCCGGACGCGTCCACATCGGATCCGAGATCGATTACCTCGAACGCGCCTTCGACGCGTCGAAGTACGGCCAGTTTTCTTCCGAACCGTATCTCGACATCAGTATTCCATCCATCGGCGATCCGTCGCTGGCGCCGGCGAACAAACATGTGATGTCGATTCACGTGCAGTTTGCGCCGTACAAGCTGCGCGAAGGTGATTGGACTTCGCGTGGTGAAGAGTTTGCGGACAAAGTGATCTCGCATCTTGAGACGTACGCGCCTGGTTTGCGCAATTTGATTGTGGCCGGCCAGGTGATCACACCGCTCGACCTCGAACAAACCTACGGACTCAGCGGCGGACACATTCACCACGGCGAACAAACGCTGGATCAATTCTTCACTTTCCGACCGTTGATTGGTTGGGCGCAGTATCGAACGCCGCTCAAACGTCTGTATCTCTGTGGCGCAGGCACGCATCCGGGCGGTGGACTGACCGGCGTCCCGGGAGCAAACGCCGCGAGGGAGATCGCGCGAGATTTCAAAGCGGGCAAGCTATGACTAGACGCAGTTTTGCGAGCGACAACAACGCCGGCATTCATCCGGAAATGATCGAAGCGATCAACGCGGCGAACGACGGACACGTCATTGCTTATGGCGACGATCCCTTCACCGCGCGCGCTGAAAAGCTTTTTCAGAAACAGTTCGGCCGCGACGTTGGAGTCTTTTTTGTCTTTGGCGGCACCGGCGCGAACGTGCTTGGTCTGAAAGCGATCACCAAGTCGCACCAGGCAATCGTTTGCGCCGAGACCGCGCACGTGAACGTCGATGAGTGCGGCGCGCCCGAGAACGTCACCGGCTGCAAGCTGATCGCGCTTAACACGCCCGACGGCAAGCTTCGCATCGATCAGATAAAGCCGTTGCTGCACGCTTTCGGAAACGAGCATCACGTGCAACCGCACGTAATCTCAGTCTCGCAAGCGACCGAGATGGGCACCGTTTACACAAAAAAGGAACTGAAAGAGCTCGCCTCATTTGCCCACGACAACGGCATGTTGCTGCACGTCGATGGCGCACGCATCGCGAACGCGGCCGTGAGTTTGAACACGAGTCTTAAAGACATAACTGCTGACGCCGGCGTCGACGTGCTCTCCTTCGGCGGCACGAAAAACGGCATGATGTACGGTGAAGCAGTAGTCTTCTTCGATAAGAAGCTCGTCACCGATTTCAAATACATTCGCAAACAGGGCACGCACCTGCCATCAAAAATGCGCTTCATCTCGGCCCAGTTTGAAGCCTTGCTTTCAAATGATCTCTGGCGACGTAGCGCCGCGCATGCGAATCGAATGGCCCAAACGCTCGCGAATGAACTCACTAAGTTGCCCCAGATAAAGATCACTCAGGCGGTTCAATCAAACGGCGTTTTCGCGACTATTCCGAGCAGGTATATTCCGCAACTCCAGAAGAAATACTTCTTCTACGTTTGGAACGAAGAGATCTCGGAAGTGAGATTGATGGCGTCGTTTGATACGACGGAAGAAGATATTCAGGACTTTATCGGCGTCGTGCGACGAGTTGTTAAGTAGTTCAGAATTCCCTGCGCGGCGATCACGATCAGCAGCATCCAAAACACGTAACGGATTCGATAAAGCGCGCCCGCGTTAACAACCACGAGGCCCAGCCCCACGATCCCAATCGTAGCGACCAAAAACAAGAGCCACAGCGCCATGTTTCGTCGTTCCCGCCACAAACAGAAGCCGGCTGCGACGTAGAGGAAGTACATCACGAGCGTTTCCAACCCGCTCAGCAAACGTCCGGCGCGACCAAACGCGCCCGGCTCGATCCACATCTTCGGAAACGGAGCGAAGAACCCAATCACAGCAGCACGCGGAGTAAACCGCACGATGTCGCCAAAGCCATTAAACCTGACATCGGGATCGATGTTCGACATCTGCGACGAAAAGAATTGAAAGCCTGCGCGCCGATTCGCGATCTGGTTGATGACGCGCCTCCAAACGCCTTCGGCTGGCGCCGGTTGCGACGCGGAAGGTATTGCGAATGGTGAGGCGGGTGGTCTGCTGCCCGGCAGAGTTGAGCTTTGCAAGCGTGACGGCGCCAGCAAGGCTGCGATTACGATCAACAGCAACACGATCGCGTTTCCCGCCACAAACTTCTTTTGCCGAACCATTATTCGCAACAACCACATCACGATCGCGATTGCGACTGCGGCCAGCACGACGTTCCACATGTTGCCGCGTGTGATCCAAAACGACGTGACTGCGATCGCTCCGGCAATCCCGACAAGCACGCCTCGATGCCATGTGAACTCACGCGTCAGTATCAAAACCAGCACAACCATGAGCCCGAGAAAGCAGAGGATCGCGAACGAATCGCGCATGAGTTGAGTTGAATTGAGCAGAAACGTCGGCCAGACGGCGACGATGGCCGCGGCAAGTAAACCTGCTCGAGCGTCGAAGATCTCGCGCCCAAGAAAGTAAACACAAACGAGGATTCCCAGATAAGAAGTGAGGTTCAGCGGTTCGGCGGCGAGGATGTTGTGGCCCCCGAGGCTACCGACGGTTGCAAACAACAACGAATGCAGCCGTGAATGAAACGGAGCGTTCGTATCGAGCCACGCCTGAAAACCTTTTCCCTGCCACTCCTCGACTAGTCCGATTGCAAGTCGCCTATAACTGGTCCCGTCGAGCGCGAAGGTGAGTCCGATTCCGTTTTCATCAAATGTCGCAGGCAGAAACTGATAGTGGCCGACGAGAAAGATCGTAATCGTCAGAGCGACGTGAATCGCCCCGGCGAGTATCAGATAGCGCCAGGGATTGGGACGGAATGTCATCGAGGAGTCCGCATTCTAACAAAAACGTGATCCACAGATTGCACAGATTAAGTGCTTGTGCGATCCTTGGCGGCGAAACGAACAGCAGATTTACGACGCGGCCTTCCAGCTTCAATCTTGAACGCATTTCAAAAACGCGAACAGGCGAATGAGTAGTGTGCTCGATGACGTTGTCGACGAAGTTGAGCCGGCGCCAAACATTGTATCGGTAATGGCGGGCGCCAAGCCCTCGTTTTTACTGAGCATTGACGTCGGTACGTCGGGAGTGCGCGCCGCGTTGTTTGACGATCGGGGCCAGCAAGTGCCGGGCGCGCAGGCTCGACGTCAACGTCACCTGGAAACTGACTTCGAGGCGCTCGACGCGGACAGTCTCGTCGATGAAGTGATAAGGACGATCGACGAGCTGCTCACCTACCATCTTCACTCAGCAGCTCAAATCGATTTGATCGCGATCTCGACTTTCTGGCACGGCTTGATCGGCGCCGATGGAGGCGGACGTGCTTCGACACAGCTCTTAACCTGGGCCGACACGCGCGCGGCACGGTTCGCAAACGAGCTGCGTTCTCAGTTCAACGAACGAGACATTCATCTTCGCACCGGTTGTAGTTTTCATCCCAGCTACTGGCCCGCAAAGCTCAGATGGTTAAAACACGAACAGCCCGACACATTCAAAGCAGCACGCTACTGGCTTGGACTCGCTGAATATCTTTGCCTGCGGTTGTTTGGCGAAACGGTCACGTCAGCGTCGATGGCTTCCGCGACAGGTCTGTTCAATCAGAAAGAATGTGATTGGGATTGGGAGTTCATCAGCGCGCTTGGCCTCTCTCCAGATACTCTGCCGGAAGTCAGAACGCAATTCAGTTTACGCCTGACGGAACCGTTTGCGTTTCGCTGGCCCGCGTTGGCCGAAGCGCGACTGGTGACGATCGTCGGAGATGGAGCGGCAAACAACATCGGCGCCGGTTGCAGCACGAAAGAAAGGATCGCGCTCATGGTGGGAACGTCCGGCGCGATGCGAGTGGCGTTCGTTGGTGAGCCGCCGGCGGAAGTTGATCCGGCACTTTGGAGTTATCGGGTAACAAACAGCCGCGTCGTCGTTGGTGGTGCACTGTCAGACGGCGGTGGACTCTTTCAGTGGCTGGTTGAAACGCTGCGAGTCGATGAAGATCTGGAGCAACAGCTCTCGATGCTCGAACCCGACTCCCACGGTCTGACGATCCTTCCGTTCTGGTCCGGTGAACGAAGCACTGGATGGACGGCTGACGCTCGTGGCGGCATCTTCGGTTTGCGACAAAAAACGACCACCGTCGAGATCGTTCGTGCGGCGTTTGAGTCGATCGCATATCGCTTCGCGCTGATTGCCCGCGCTCTCGATCGAGTCGCGCCCGGAGCGGCGATCGTCGCGTCAGGCAATGCACTGCGCGCGTCGCCAGTCTGGACGCAGATCATTGCTGATGTTTTAGGTCGTCCTTTGATGTTTGGTGGAAGCTCGGAAGCATCGATACGTGGGGCTGCCTTGCTTGCGCTGGAAACGGTGGGCAAAATAGCAAGCATTGAGGAAGATTCAATTGCAGTTGAACAGGTCTTCGAACCTGACATGACGCGGCATGCTCGTTATCAAAAGGGGCTCGCTCGTCAGGAGGACCTCTATCGGCGATTGTTTAACGAATAAAAGGAAAAACTGACTAATGAGCGCGCCAGTGCAGAAAGAAAACTCAAACATCACGCCCGAACTCGATCAACTCTGCATCAACACGATCCGTGCTTTATCGATCGATGCAGTACAGAAAGCCAACTCAGGTCATCCGGGTCTGCCGCTCGGCGCCGCGCCGATGGCTTACGTTCTCTGGACGCGTTTTCTGCGACACAACCCGCGCAATCCAAAATGGGAAAACCGCGATCGGTTTCTGCTTTCAGCCGGCCACGGCTCGATGTTGCTTTATTCGTTGCTGCACCTGACGGGCTACGATCTCTCGCTCGACGAACTGAAGAACTTTCGTCAGTGGGGTTCGAAAACGCCGGGCCATCCTGAATACGGACTCACTCCCGGAGTCGAGATCACTACGGGCCCACTCGGCCAGGGTTTTGCGAATGGCGTGGGCATGGCGATGGGCGCTGCGCATCTCGGCGCGAAGTTCAACAAGGATGGTTTTCCGCTGATCGATTCTTATGTTTACGCGATCGTGTCGGACGGAGATTTGATGGAAGGCGTCGCTGCCGAAGCTGCGTCACTCGCCGGTCATCTCAAGCTCGGTAAGTTGATCTACCTGTACGACGACAACCACGTCACGATCGAAGGATTCACGAGTTTGGCATTCAGTGAAGACGTGCCGAAACGTTTTCAGGCCTACGGTTGGCACACGTTGACCGTTGCAGACGGTAATAATCTCAACGACATCGACGCCGCGATTCGCTCAGCGCAATCGGTGACGGACAGACCGAGTTTGATTTCAGTCAAGACCGTGATTGGTTTCGGTATGCCGACGCAGGGCACGCGCAAGGCTCACAGCGATGCACCAGGCGAAGAGGCGGTTCGCGAAACGAAGCGACATCTCGGCTGGCCGGAAGACAAGCAGTTCTATATTCCCGAAGAAGCGCTCGCACACTTCCGCGAAGCGGTCGATCGTGGTGCGAAGCTCGAAGCGGATTGGCAATCGTTGGTAGAGAAGTATGCGGAGAGTAATTCTGATGACGGCAAACTCTGGCGGTCGATGATGAGTGGAGAACTGCCTGCCGGCTGGGAAGATCACTTGCCGAAGTTTGAAGACGCGAAATCAGTGGCGACGCGTGTCGCGAGTGGCGAAGTGATCAATGCGCTGGCGCCCGTGATGCCGATGCTTATTGGCGGCTCCGCTGATCTCGGCGTGTCAAACAACACCGACATCAAGGAGAGTGGTAGTTTTGCGGCCGGCGCTTACGAAGGGCGCATCATCCATTTCGGCGTGCGCGAACATGCGATGGGTTCGACGCTGACGGGAATCTCTTTGAATGGCGGTTTGATTCCGTATGGCGGAACGTTCATGACGTTCTCTGATTACATGCGGCCCGCCATCCGACTCGCTGCGCTCTCGGAAGTGCAGGTGATCTATGTTTTCACGCACGACTCGGTTGGGCTCGGTGAAGATGGGCCGACGCATCAACCGATCGAGCATCTTGCTGCGTTGCGCGCGATTCCGCACTTGCTTGTGATTCGTCCGGCGGACCCGGCGGAAGTCAGTGAAGCATGGCGAATCGCGATCCTGCGTCGACACGCGCCGACGGCGTTGGCGTTAACGAGACAAAAAGTGCCTGTGATCGACCGGAAACGCTTCGCGAAAGCGGACGGACTCCGGCGTGGCGCTTACGTGCTTGCGGAAGCAGAAACTGCTGATGGCAACGCCACGGAACCAAAACTGATTTTGATCGCGACTGGTTCCGAAGTCTCCTTAACGCTCGAAGCACGTGAAAAACTGCAAGCCGAGAACATCCCGACGCGCGTGGTCTCGATGCCGTGCTGGGAATTGTTTGAAGAACAGTCGCAAGAGTATCGTGATGAGATTTTGCTTCCGTCAGTGACGGCGCGTCTCGCCGTCGAAGCAGGTGTCCGTCAGGGATGGGACCGTTACGTTGGTACGGATGGCGACGTCATCTGCCTGGATCGCTTCGGCGCTTCCGCTCCGGGCGATGTGGCGCTGCGCGAACTCGGTTTCAACGTCGATAACGTTGTGACCCACGCCCGCGTACTGTTGTGAGATTGCCGGAATTATGCGAATCGCAGTCGGCGCAGATCATGCTGGTTATCCGCTCAACGAACGAGTGATTGAGGAACTGCGCGGCGCCGGGCACGAGGTGGTTGACTTCGGAACGCACGATGGTTCGGTTCCGGACGATTATCCTGACTATGCGAAACAGATTGGCCAGGCGGTGCAAAGTGGGGCGGCGGAGATCGGCATACTGATCTGCGGCAGCGGCGTTGGGGCAGCAGTAGCGGCTAACAAACTTCGCGGCGTGCGCGCGGCGCTTTGCGGCGATACTTATTCCGGTCATCAATCACGTGAACATGACGATTGCAATGTGCTCTGTTTAGGCTCACGTGTGACCGGCGCCGAGCTCGCGCTGGAAATCGTCCGTGCGTTTGTCGCGGCCAGATTTACCGGTGAGGAGCGACACAGAAGGCGTCTCGCCAAGATCGCGGCCCTGGAAGAGTTTGAACCACAAAGACACAAAGACACGAAGTGATTTAAAAAATTAGTGTCTTTGTGTCTTTGTGGTTCAAAACCTAACCTACGAATCGTAGCGCCCGCGGCATCACCTGAAACTGCACCGGCGTCACTCCTCTGACATTTCCGTCCGCTTCCAACGGCATCGCATCCTGCACCAACAGCGTCTCGATCCGCGCAATCGTTCCCTGTACGATCGTCACCTTCGGATTGTTGACGTGACCTCCGGTGTGGATGCGTGAGAGTTCGGTGACCACGTTCGAACGCGAAAGACCGGAAGCAATAACGACATCCAGCTTCCCGTCGTCGATGCGCGCCTCGGGAGAAAGCTTCATGCCACCGCCCGCGTAAAGCGCATTCGCAACTGCCGCGAGATTCATCGGACCATCAACCACTTCGCGTCCGTCAACAACTACGCGCACGCGTCGCTCGCGCCATGCAGCCAAAGCCCCGACTGCGGCAAACACGAAGCGAAACTCACCGGAAAAGTTGCGCATGAACTTTCCTTGCGCGGCCACGCGTCCAGCGGTTTCACCACCAATTCCCATCGTTGACGCGTTCAGACAGATAAAAGGCTTCTCGAAATCGTTGCAACGCCCGTAAAGCAGATCCATCTTCCTGGACGCGTTTTCTCCGCGACAATGCGAAACGACTTGATCGATCCAGACTTGCAGCGTGGCGCGACGGCCGCGTAGTCCGCGCGCAAAGTCGTTGCCAGTGCCCGCAGGAAGAAGAGCCAGCGCGGCGGCGGGATTAATCGCGGTGGGAGGGACGTCGAGGTTGTCGTTGAATTCAAAGAAGCCTTCGGAAGTTTCACCGAGAGTGCCGTCGCCACCGACTACTACGACAGATTCGATACCTGACTTCAGCGCTGCGCGAGTTTTTGTAGTGGCGTCCCCAGGCCCGGCAGTCTGGTGGATTTGGTAATCGATGGCGGCTGCGTCAAAAGCGCTTTTGATTGCCGGCCAGGCGCGTCGGGCTTTAGCCGCAAAAGGATTGAGGATGATAAGGGTGCGCATGAAAAAGCCATCCACAGATTACACCGATTCCGCGTAATCTGTGGATGGCTCGATCTTAACCGCGGGCGCGGGCTCTGCTGGCCGCGAGTGCGAGTTCGCGGGCGCGCGGCATCGCATCAACGGCGCGGGCAATCTGCGGATCGCCGTCGTTGAAAACCTGCGTTGCGATCCGGAAACCATAAGCTGCGGATAGCAGGTTGTAACGCAACTGGCGCTCGGCGAAAGTGCGTGATTTGTCTAGCTGATCCGGAGTGACCTTGTAGATGGACTTGCTCACCGCAAACTTCTTCAACTCCTTGAACAGCGGATCGGTAATCGGATAATCGTCGCTGACCAACTCGTGATCAAACTCGATCCCGCGCTGAATCTTGTACGTGTCAAAACCCGGTACTCGCCCCGTCACTAACTCGAGTGAGAAGGCAAACAGGACATCGCGCAGGTGTCGTTCAGCGGCACTAATCGTTCCCGGCTTAACCGTTTCATCCGGGGAAATTCCGCCGCCACCGTAAACAGCGCGTCCCGTGTCCGTGTGGCTCTCCGGTCCGGTTTGCTGACTTGGCTGATTATTCCTGTCCGCTGCCAGACCGCCCGGGAAATAGTAGTTGTAACCACCGTTGGAATAATCACGCTGGATCAAGCGGCCCGAAGGCGTGAAGTACTTGGCAATCGTCAACAACAAAGCCGAGTCGTAATCCAACTGGAATGGGAACTGAACCAAACCCTTGCCGAACGTTGTTTCACCAACGATGAGCGCGCGATCGTGATCCTGAAGCGCACCGGCAACGATCTCCGCCGCTGACGCCGTATCGCCATTCACAAGCACGACGACCGCAACGTTATCCGGATTCTCGTTCACCGCCGCATACGATTGCGAACTGTCACGGAACCGGCCTTTCTGCGACACGATCATCTGACCGCGCTGCAAGAACGTATTTGCGACGCGCACAGCCTGAATCAACAACCCGCCGCGGTTGCCGCGCAGGTCGAGCACCAGCATGTTCATGCCTTTGCCGTGCAGATACTTGAGCGCCTGGTCAAACTCGTCCGCCGTCGTCAGATTAAAACCACCGGTCATCGCGACATAGCCGACACCCGGTCGCAGCATGTAAGCCTGCGCGATTGACGGCAGCGAAACTGCGTCGCGAACGATGTTCACTGTCTCAGACTGTTTCGTCGCCGCATGCTCGACTGTGACCTTGACCGTGGTACCGCGTGGTCCGAGCAAAAACTTGCGTACTTCGGGATAGGTCTTGCCCTTCATCGAGTTGTCATCAACCGCGAGAATGCGATCGCCGAATCGCAGTCCGGCGCGAGCGGCCGGCGACTCCGGGAAAGTGGCACGGATAAATGTGTTGACGTCGTTGCCTTCACGAAGGTCTTCGATCGTGGCTCCGATGCCGAAGTATTCCGAACGCTGTTCGGTGCGGAAAGAGGCGTATTCGATCGGATCAAAGTAGGTCGAGTGCGGATCCAGAACACCCAGCATTCCGGTGATCGACGATTTAAAGATCGCGTTGTAGTCGAGTTTGCGGCCGTCAATGTGGTTTGACTGAATCACCGAGAGGGCTTCGGCAAGATCGCTCTTAATCGCGGGCGCCGAGGGCGCGGGTCGTCCAGTCGGGTTTGCTCCGTTTGTTGCGCGGTCCGGAGCAGTGGCCCGGCGTGCTGACCTTGTTTGCTGAGCAATGATTAATGCGGGAAGTGTCAGGGCTAAAACGAGGAATAGAATTCCCGGGGCAAAAGAGCTTTTTCTCACGCAACCCTCCTAAAACCTATCTTGCTGGGTCTGACCATTGGGGCCGGGCTTCGGTCTGAAACACGGGGACGCCAGAATAACACGAAGGACACCAGCTTTTGAATGTACGCAGGCCATCTGACGAAGTTTTCTGTAATTCGCCGTAGGCATGTAGATGCCGCCATTGGAAATTTGGTCGCCCGCCACTGCCGGAAATAGCTCCGATAGGACATATCAGACCCATTTGATTTATTATGGCGCGCAAGCTCTCGCACGACAGTTCGACGGAGGATCTGCATGCCCACACCGTTAAAAAGGGATAATCTTTTGTCTTTTGCAAACTCGCACCGCGAGGAGTTTGAGTCGCTGCTACAGCGGTTTGTCGAAACTCCAACGGTCTCCGTCGATCCGAATCATGCAGAGGACATTCGCAAGGGCGTCGAGCTCACCGTTGAAACGCTCGAACGTTACGGCGGCAAGGCTGAGATTTACCGGGCAGAAAAGGGCAATCCGGTGATCCACGGCGTGTTTGGTAACGATAGTAAGCGGCCTACCGTCACGGTTTACAACCATATCGACGTTCAGCCGGCGTCGCGGGAAACGGAACCGTGGGACACCGAGCCGTTTGTGTTTACGAAGAAGGGCGACACTTACTTCGGACGCGGCACTACTGACGACAAAGGCCCGGCGCTCAGCGCCTTGTTCGGCGCACGCGCCGCAATCGAGAACGACATTCCGGTCAACATCCGGTTCCTCTGGGAGTTTGAGGAAGAGATTGGATCGCCAAACTTCGAAAAGATCATTTCCAAAGCGGCGCCTTCTTTGAAAACAGAATCGGTAGTGGTCTCCGACACGGTTTGGGTTTCGCGAAATCGTCCCGCAAGCTCCGCGGGTCTGCGCGGGCTTTTGGGTTTCATTCTGAGGCTCGAAACGGGAACGGTCGATACCCACTCCGGCGAGACCGGCGGCGCCTCACGAAATCCGATTGCGGAGTTGATGCAGGTGGTCTGCGATCTCTACGACCACCGCACCGGGAAGATCAAAATCAAAGGGTTCTACGACGACGTCATTCCACCCTCGAAACAGGAACTCCAGGACTGGGCAAACAGCGGCTTCACCACGAAGGCGTTCAAGAAGGCGCACCATTTGAAGAAGATGCGTACCGAAGATCCGTTGGAAGTGATGAAGCGGATCTGGGGCATGCCGACGCTTGAGATCCACGGCATCGTCGGCGGATATCAGGGTCCGGGGTTGAAGTCGATTGTTCCGCCACGTGCGGAGTTGAAGGCGTCGTGCCGGTTGGTGCCGAAGCAGGATCCGGCGAAGCTACGGAAACTGATCAAAGCCGCAGTCAAAGAAAAGAATCCCGACGTCGAGGTGCATTTTGAACACGGGGCCCCCGCGTTCAGGACTGTGCTCGAAGGTGAACTGCCGCTGGCGCTGAAGCGCGCGATCAAATTTGCTTTTGGACGTGATGCAGTTTTCGTGAGGGATGGCGGCACCATTGGTGCGATGACGAGCATCGAGAAGGTTTTGAAATGTCCGGTGCTGTTCCTGGGACTGTCGCTGCCGGAGCACGGCTATCACGCGCCGAATGAGAATTTCGATTGGCAACAGGCGTCGGGCGGAATGGTAGCGTTCGCGAAATACTTCGAAGAGATCGCGACGCTTAACGGTAAGAAATGAACCACCGATGAACACGGATGATCGCCGATCTGATCGGTGTGCATCCGCGTAAATCTGTGGTTAATGCCTTTCGATCTGGAACGTTCCCAGCAACAACCAGCGGCGCGCTTCGGCTTCGCGACCTCGCTTCGCGTGCAGCGGCGTCGTGTAGTGCCAGAACGGTAACTCGTAAACCGACACACCCGACGGCCGGCTGATGTCCACCACCTGCGAGAAGTGGCCGTTCTTCTCATAAACCATGTACTGATGAGCGACGGCACGGTTCGTAAACATCACGTGCAAGTCGACGAACCCATCCTTCATGAACTCCTCTTCCGGGTGATGATCGTTGTGTGGCCCGGCATAGTCGCCGTGCTCGTAGCATGAGACCTGCTGACTCCAGTCGCGGGCGAGTTTGAAGCCCGTCGTGGCCTCCGCAAAAGCCACGAAGCTTTCCGACTGCATCATCTGCAACAACCCGATCTTCTCCGCGGCTTTGTAAGAACCGGAATTAGATCGGCGCAGGAAGGTGGTCTTGATGTGCATCGTCTTGCAGAGCCGTTCTTCGTAGTTCTCGTTCATGCCGCTGATCGAGTCGGAAGGTATGCGACGCTGCTCGACCGAGAGCCGCGGACGTAGATGCGCATCCATCAACCGGATGCAGTCTTCGGCTTTTTCGGGATCGATGACGTTGTGGTAGGTAGCAAAGTAACGCCTGGTTCCGTTGAAGATTTCGGCGCCGGCGGCTTCAGGCTTGTTTAGAAGTCGTAGTCCACGTCGAGTTAAAAGATCTGAGAATTCGGGAGGAAACTTTTTCATTTGGGGGATCTTTCGTTGGGGTTGAGGTTTCACCGGCGGTTAAGATCTCGCCGGCAAGGGCAAAAGTGAGCGCTAAATGCGGGTAAAGTTAATCACAAAGACACGGAGACACAAAGGAATATTTTGTGTTTTGAGGTGACTCAGAGGATCGAGGCGAGGCGCTCTTCGCGAAGTGATGTGAATCCGAAACGTTCGTAGAAGCGACGAGCTTGAGGATTGTCGAAGTGAACGTTCACATCGATCCGCGCGACAGCTTCTTTTTTCAGTTGCTCTTTGAGTTGGGCAATGAGTTCCGCGCCGATGCCCCGGTTGCGGCGATCAGCCTTAACAAACACATCGTCGAGTTTCGCAACGACCTCGCCCATCGAAGTCGAGATCCCATAACCGACCACACAGACTCCGGCCGCGCCCTGGTCATCGAACGCCATCCAGACGAAGCCCAATTCCGGATGTTCGAGAAACAGATCGAGCGAGTCGTTCAGACCGCGCAGTCCCTTATCGCCGTATGCCTGGCTGCTGGCGAGGTAGTGCTCATCGCTGCGCAGAAAATCACTGAGCATCTCGAATGCATCGCGCACGTCAGCCGCGCTCATTTTTCGACACGTTATCGAACTCACGGAACTAATGATGCCACATACATCTTGAACTTGGAACTTTGTACTTGGAGCTTTGTTTCGAGCCGAGTACCAAGGACCAAGTACAAAGTACAAAGTTCAAGCGCCTGGTGATATAATCCCGCCTCCGCATCACACGTTGTTCCATCCCATTTTCGACGCAGGTCAGGAGCCATGAAAAAGACAACCATTCTCTTCGCCGCAGCTCTGTTTCTTTTCACTGCCGTTTCAGCCTATGCACGCGAGGCGCGTCTGGTGCGCTACCCGCACTACCACAACGGCCGTATTGTCTTTACCTACCTCGGCGACCTTTGGACCGCCGATGAAAATGGTCAGAACGTTCAACGCCTGACCGTTAATCGCGCGCGGGACGTTTATGGTCGCTTTTCGCCGGACGGAAAGTGGATCGCCTTTTCCAGCGAACGCAATGGGAATCTCGACGTCTATCTCATCCCAGCCGCTGGCGGAACCGCCAAGCAGTTAACGTCAATTTCCGCCGACGACACGGTCCTTGGATGGTCGTCTGATTCGCGCTCGATACTGTTCAGCAGTAATCGCGGTGAAGACTTCATGCCTCAGCTCTACCTCGTCAGTACCGAAGGCGGCATGCCCCGCAAAGCGGGAACTGACATGGGCGTGCAGGCCTCTTATTCACCCGATGGACAGAAGCTGGCGTACAACCAGAAGTCGCAGGTCTACTGGCGCAAGTTTTATCGCGGCTCATATCAGAGCGACATCATGATCATGGACGTCGCGGCGAAGAAGTTTACGCAGATCACTGACTTCGATGGTCTCGATTCATGGCCCATGTGGGGACGCGATGGCTTCATTTACTTCGTGAGCGATCGCGAAGGCAACGGTCTGACAAACATCTGGCGCGTTTCGGAGAATGGTGGGAAGGCGGATCGTGTGACGTCGTTCAAAGCGGGAGACGTGCGTTGGCCCGCGATCAGTTCCGATGGTCGCGTAATCGTTTTCGAGCATGACTTTGGCATCTGGAAACTCGACGTCAATTCGAAACGTGCAACTCAGATCTCGCTGAACATCGATGCAGAAACACAGGAGAACATGGCCGAAGTTCAATCGTTCGCCTCGCAAGCTGACGATTACGATCTCGCGCCGTCTTCGCGACGCATCGCGTTCTCGATTCACGGTGAAATCTTTACGGCGCCGGTCGAAGAAGGTGATATCAAACAGGTCACTGACGGCTCGGCCCGCGATCGAAACGTCGGTTACTCGCCTGACGGCAAGTGGCTCTCCTACGTTTCGGATCAGAGTGGACGCGAAGAGCTTTTCGTGGTGCCGGTTGATGGCTCAGCTCAAGCGCAGCAAGTTACAGACATTGACGCGCTGAAGTTAGGTTACAACTGGTCACCCGACTCGAAAGAGATCGCGTTCTCGGCTTCCGACGACAAGCTCCGCAAGCTCGTGGTCGCAAGCAAACAAGTCACTATTCTCGACACCGCTCGCTACGGCGGTTTCAGTGCGCCAGTGTGGTCGCCGGATGGAAAATGGATCGCTTATTCCAAGCCCGACGCTTCGCGCACGACCGATGTCTACATGGTCGCCGCTTCAGGCGAAGATAAAGAACCACATCGCGTGACGTTCGATTCAGCTAACGAGGGCGGCCCGAGGTTTGGACCGGATGGAAGAAAGCTTTACTTCCTGCGTGCGGAACTGGGCGCTGGAAACGCGCCAAGTTCAGTTCAGATCTATTCCGTTTGGCTCGAGCGACAGGAAAAGGATCCGGATGATCCGGAAGAACGTGAAGCAGAACCGCCAGCACCTCCCGCAGGAGAAGGTGGCGAAGGAGCAGCACCGGCTGCGAGACGCGGACCGCCGGCGAATCGGCCGCCACGCGACATCAAAGTCGATTGGGACGGCTTGAAGCGTCGCACTCGACAGATAACTCGCATGCCGTTTCCGATTCCGAGTTTTGAAGTCGCTCCCGACAGCCGCACGATTGTCTTTCTGACAACCGAGCCCGCCGGGACTGCGAACATTCCCGTTATCTACTCGATTCAGGACGACGGACGGCGCTTGACGCGAGTCACGGCAGGCCAACCTCCAACCGAAGGTGGTGATGGGCCAGGCGGTGGCGGCGGTTTTGGTGGTGGAATCTCGGGCCTCGCGATTTCACGCGATGGCCGCACGTTGTTCTTCAGTGAACGCGACGCCATCTATTCCGTACCGCTCGGCGGCGGCGGGCAAGGCGGTGCAGCAGCAGGAGCAGGGCCAGGTACGGGAGCAGGGCCAGGTGCGGGAGCAGGCGCAGGTGGAGGAAGGCGGCGCATTAATTTCAACGTGCGTGTGCGCGTCGATCGTCCAGCAGAATGGGCTGAGATGTTCGACGATGGCTGGCGGACGATGAAGTATCGTTTCTACGATCCGAAGATGCACGGCATGGATTGGGATGCGATGCGCGCGAAGTATCGCCCGCTCGTTGAATTCGTCGGTGATCGTCAGGAACTGCTCAACATCATCAACGAAATGATCGGCGAGTTGAATGCTTCTCACACCGGCGCGGCGCCTCCGCCACGTGGACCAGGAGCCGGCGGTGTTGCTACTTCACATCTCGGCATCGAGCTCGAGCCTGATGCGGCTGCCGGCCGATATCGCGTCACGCACGTTTATGAAGATGGTCCAGCCGACAAAGACTGGGTGCGCGTGAAAGCCGGCGATTATCTGCTCGCTATCGACGGAAAGCCGGTCAAGGCTGGTGATGAATACTGGCAACTGCTGAACATGCGGCTCAATCGCAAAGTGAACGCGACGTTCAACAACAAACCGGCCGAAGATGGCGCGTGGCAAACACGCATCGAAGCGATCTCGGGTAACGCTTACAATCAATTGCGCTACGAGCGTTGGGTCAAGGATCGACGCAAGAAGGTCGAAGAACTTTCCGGCGGCCGCATCGGCTATCTGCACATCCAGGCGATGAACCAACCATCGTTGCGTAAGTTTGAAAAAGAGATCCGCGAGTATCGCAACAAAGAGGCGATGGTGATCGATCAACGTTGGAACGGCGGCGGCAACATCGAACAGGAGTTGCTCGCGATCCTGGTCCAGCGCCAGTATCAGGTGTGGCAGCCGCGCGGCACAGAAGCCACGACCCGTCCGTTTGCAGGGTTCTTCGGACCGAAGATCGTTCTGCAAAACTGGCGCTCCGCTTCGAACGCCGAGATGTTCCCGGCAGGTTTCCGTGCTCTGGGTCTTGGAAAAGTGGTTGGCACGCCGACCATGGGCGCGGTTATCGGCACGGGCAGTTACAGCTTGATCGATGGATCAACCGTTCGCACTCCGGGCGTCGGTGTGTTTCTCGCCGATCCGAAACGCACGAACATGGAAAACTACGGCGTGCAACCGGACATGTTGGTTGATAACAAACCCGAGGACGTTTTAGCCGGACGTGATCGTCAGCTCGAAGCTGCCGTTGAGGATTTGATGAAACAACTCAACGGGTCGAAGAAAAACATCGCGACTGACGGCCAGCAGCAGCAACGATAGGAACACAGATGAACACGGACAATACGGATCGATCCGTATTGTCCGTGTAATCCGTGGTTAAGTTTTACTTGGGTAAAAGAACCGTATCGACGACGTGGATCACTCCATTCGATTGATACACGTTCCCGATCGTCACTCTCGACTGCCCACCTTTTTCATCAGTCAAAACGATCGCATTGCCATCCATCCACGCAGTCAACGTTCCGCCGTTCACTGCCTTGAACCAAGCCTTGCCATTACCCGCCTTGATCTTCTTCGCGATTGCGTTTGAGTCGAACCGGCCCGCCAGAACGTGATAGGTCAGGATGTTGGTCAACGTTCCTTTGTTCTCAGGTTTCAGCAGCGTGTCGACTGTGCCCGCCGGCAGTTTTTCAAACGCCGAGTTAACCGGCGCGAACACGGTGAATGGCCCTTTGCCCTTCAACGTTTCCACGAGTCCCGCAGCTTTCACTGCGGCAACCAGCGTTGTGTGGTCCGCTGAGTTAACGGCGTTGTCAATTATGTCTTTCGACTTATACATCGCAGCGCCGCCAACCATCGGATTGTCATCCATCGAATTCATTTGAGCCTGCGCGTGTTGGCTCGCAAGTGATAGTGATGCCACGGCAAGCAGCACCATGACGAATAATCTTTTCACGGTATTACCTTCCTTGTAGGAACTAATTTTTTCGAACTCGGAAGAAAATACGGGCCACAGACAAACACGGATTGGTACGGATTGCTATCCGTATTCATCCGTGTAATCTGTGGCTGGATTTTTGTTACGGCGTGACGATGTTTTCCATCTTCACTACTTCGAAGTTTGAGCCTTTGATCGCCTTGAGAGCATTCAGTTCGCTGTCGTTCCAGCGCGGATCGGGAGCGCCGCTGATAAACCAGTTGGAACCGTTGTCAGCCAGGATCATTCCATACTTCTTCAGTGCCCGCAGAATGACCTGCATCGCGGGTGAGTAACCGGAGACATCGAAAGAGGCCTTCAAACGCACACGCATTCCCATCGGCGGCCTATCGACACTCGTGTTCGTGCTTGCCCAATGACGCGCCGGATGCACGTAGGCACGGCGCGTGATCTGTGCGGTGAAGCGTATCGCATGGCGGATCTCCTGCTGCTCAAACACCTCGTCGTAACGAACGAGCCCGGGAAAGATCGGCAGGCCCGCGGCGTCGGCCGATGTCCAACCGGCAGGTCGCAACGCGTTTGAATTCAGGTTGAAAACAGCGCCGGAGTCGCAGTTCCAACTCGCTCCGTTGTTAACCGGGAACGCGCGATACATCTCGTAGAGTTTCCAGTTATCACGATCGATCACGATGACGTGACGATCGCCCGTGCCGTTTGATCCACCTTCGATCGGTGCATTCGGCGGCGCCGGATAAGGGCCAGGATCACTCTGCGATCCGAATGCGGTGAAGTTGATCGGTACGGGCGTTTGGGTTCCCGAAACAACGATGTACGGAATGCCGTTAGGTGCGCCGTTCCAAACCGTGCCGAAGTCGGGATGGAGGTTCGCATTCAAACCGATGCCGGCGATCAGGTTGTTTGAATTCGGATCGACGGGACTGTTGGAGATGTCCTGGTTCCACGCGTTGTCAAATGGAAAGACCTGTTTGCCTTTGAGACTCGCGCCGGCGCCGAGCTCCGGCGTTGGCTGGGCCACAGGATTGTCGTCAGGCGGACCACCGCCAACGTGCCCGATCCCGATGCGCACGCGATTGCTCGTCGTTCCACGTACCGTGATTCCCACGAGCACGTCGCCAGGGTCGATCAGATCGTCGTGCAGACGCACGATCACCGACGTGACACCGGAAAGATTCGGACCGCCGCCGACGTGTTCGACGGTCAGCGGGTATTGAATGTGATTGCCGTCTTCGGCGCTCGCGGTGACCGTGTCACCCGGAAGTAGTGTGAGGTTGGCGGCGAAGAGCATGACGCGGGTGCGATTGTCCTGACTGAAAGCCACCGGCGTCGTTGGAGTGAAGGGTTCGGCCAGACGGGTTATTGACTCGACCGCGATCGCGCGCGTGGAGTTTGGTTTGGTCATTAGCACCGGAGCGGTGGCTACCTGAGCGCCCGGCGGAACGAACAGAGCTACGAATAGACAGACGAAGAGAAGGATTAGACCAAGGTAACGGTATCGGGAGCTGCCCATAGTTCGACTCTGAAAGTTTTCGCTTTGAATTGAGGTTAGGGCAATGAGGGCAGGAGCAAGTACCACCCAAGGTTATTGGGTGGCCCATGCTAAGTCAAGAATTTCTTTCTAACTTGCTTGCGATGAGAGGCAGTCGGGTGGCCACGGAGGGCCACCCTACAAAACGGGTTGTGAGACGGCTTAGTTGTAGGGGCCCTCCGTGGCCACCCGACTGTACAACTAAACGGCCTCGGGTTGCGGTGGCTCGTTTAGCGCGGCTTCCCGAGCGGCCATGCGCTCCTCAAGGGCGACGAGTTGGCGTCCAGCCAGAAAACCGGGAATCATCAGAGCAAAAACCACCACATGAGCTGCCACGCCGATCCAGTCTTGAATAACCAGCGTCACCAAACCATCGATGAGGAAAACGGCCAGCCCCAGCACATAGGCCCAGAGAAATTTCTTTCCTGCCAGCACACCAAACACTACGAACGTGCCGGTTACGACCAGGTCGAGCAATAGGGCGATCACTTTGGCCGTGCCGCTGAATTCTATTGCTACCCCTTCGGCTATCGCATCGATGATCTGAGTGGTGCCGAGACTAATCAGAAACCTCCACCCACCGCCGAAGAAGGCGATCAGCGACGTGACGATCGTGAGGCCGGCGATCCAATAAAACCAGTTGGCGCCGTTGTTGTAACGTGCAGTCAAATCAGCGTGGTCAGCTTGTAGGACGGAATCTTCGTACATGGGAGCCTCCTTATTCGTTGTGAAGAATGAGGCCGCAAAAACAATCACACTTCGGTTTTTGCTTTTGTGGCTACTACTGTGTGGCCTTGAGTTTGAAACTCGCTGGAACAAACTCGATCGATTTCAAAGTCCCATCGGCCTTGATACGTTTGTCAGCGTTCGGCGTGTAGCAAACTATTACCGTATTCTCGGGCTTGCGCACGCCACACGAGATCTCGCCTTGGACAGTCGTGTCGTAAGTCGTGAGTTCGATGTCGTCAAAACTGGCGGTTCGTAGTCTTAGTAGTCCGGCAGGGGTTTGCACTACAAACACAATCCCTTTTGCATCGCATTCGATCTTCTGAAGAATACCTTGTAACTGGGTTTCACCAGCCGCTGGTGGCCTCAACACTTCGCGCAAATAGTAGGACGGATCGTTGGAGGGTGCGGGTTGAGGGTATTTCGATGTTGTCTCGGATCCGTAACTAACCACTGGCTGCGGGCTACTTCTGCGGGGCTCCGGCGACTCGTCTTCCTTCTCAGCGTCCTCAGCGGCTTTCTTCTCAGCGGCTTTTTTCAGCGCGTCGAACCGTTCCAGGTCTTTCTCAACACCACTGAGCTGGACCAACAGATTTTCGGCGACCTGCTTTGTGTTGTCGTTCGCGTTCGACTTTTTGACTTGTTCGAGAAGTGCGCGCGCGGTCTTGAATTCATTCTTGCGCAACAGCAGTTGCGCGAGCATGAACGCCGTATCGTGACGTCCCGGTGAAGCTGCGAACACTTTTCTTAACGACTCGGTCACTTCATTGAGGTTCTCACCGGTCAACAGCGTCATGAAAGCCAGGAGATTGTATGGCTCCGGATAGTCTGGCCGCAGTTCGATTGCCTTCCTCAGGTGTTCACTTATGTTTGCCGCCACTTCCGGCGGGTAACCACTGATAGACGGCATATCCTCAGGACGTGCACGGCTCAGCGAGAGGGCGTAGTAATAGTGAGCCAGGTAATTCTGAGAGTTGGCCGCGACGGCACGTTCAAGACTCGCGCGTGCCTGGACAGTTCTGCCCTCGCGAAAGTAAGCCATGCCCAGCGAGGCGTGGGCCATCGCGAGATTTGGATCGAGCTTCAACCCTCTTTGCAGGTACGTGTGAGCTTCCGGTCGATTACTGTGTACCAGCAGATCACCCAGATACGCGTGCGCTTCAGCTTCCGTCAACGTCGTGGTGGTGGTGTTGGTATCGAGTTCGAGCTTTCTCGCGAAGTGACCTTTACTAACGTTGTAACGATCCTGCTTGATGTACTGGCTTAACTCCTTTTCCATCGTATCGATCGGAATCCCGAAAGCCTGCGTAAACGCCTGGTCCATCGGCACGTTAGCGCTGAGCAACTCCATAAACTTTCCGAGCTGCGCGCCTTTGCCATCTTTACCGATCACAAGGTAGTGCATCAGCGCCCACGACTGGGCGTAGAAGATGCTTTGCTTGTTTTTCTCGTTGTAGTGTGGCGATTTGTAATCGACTTCGAACAACACCCGCAGCGGTAACATCTTCTTCTCACGAAGCAGATGGACGTGACCACTGACAGGGTTTCCAACCTCGACGTTTTGATCGTCAGTAATGCGGAAGGTGCTGTAGTACTCCGCCAGTCCTTCGTTGAACCAGACCGGAGCATTCTCGAAAGTGTTTTCGACGAGCAGATGTGTGTACTCGTGAAAGATGATCGAGTAAGGATCCTGCTCGCCTCTCACCTCCGTTGAGAGCGCGATGTAATTCACATCAGGTCCGGGTTGAAAGTGACCGGCGGTGTTTGACCTTGGTTTGAATGGACCGTAAGCACTGTCGTTCTTGAACACGACCACCGTGGTGGGCACGGGCGTGTTGAACTTCATCGTTGGAAACAGGTAGGTAAAAACCTCGCGAAACTGTTCGAGTTTGAGTCCTACCTGCTTGATGCTTTTCTCATCGGCACTGCCAATAAGCTGGAAATTCTTTGTGCGCACACTGACCCATGTGTCGGCCGCAGTGACGGTCTGTTGGGAGATCAGCGCGACGAGGCAAATGCCTATTGCGAGAGGGAATAGAAAACGTCTCATCATTTCATGGTCCGAAGATGGAGGAATTGGCGAGGGTAAAACCGTAATCGATTGTTACCCATTGCGACACTTCTTTACCGGCTTTGATCGCGGGCTTAAATTTGATCTCGCACGCCGCAAGAATGGCATTCTCAGTGAGTCCGTAAGGAAGCGCTCTGACTACTCTGACGCGATCGATCTTTCCGTCGCCCAGTAGCAGGACCTTGAGAGTCACCAGACCCTGAACACCTATTCGGCGCGCTTCGCGCGTGTAACGCGGCTCCGGGCGCGCCGTGATTTCTGCCTTTGTATCAACTTCTTTCGCCGAGAAACCTCCGGCTTCGTCGCCATCCAGAAGTTGCGCAAGCGAACCATCTTCAGTGCAGCGATAGTCCTGGCCCTTTTCGGCCGTGACCATCGAGCTCGCAGGCAGCGACGGAGTCGGAGACGGTGATGGTTTTGCTTCCGGTGTGGGAGAGGGGGCAGGAGGTGTCTTACTCCGCCTTCCGGATTGAGCAAAGGCAGACCCGCCAAAGACGAGAATGACGATTAAAGCTAAAATCACTGACATCACTCCCTACAAATTCAGGGAATTCTTCTCTTTTGGCTCGGTCTTAAACGTCCCTGAAGAGGCCGTTCATTCGTCCGGACCAGTACACGTCGGTCCATGCAGGGCAGGAATCTTTTGGCTGATAATCGGATACTTAGGAGCTTCGTCTATATTGATCTGGGTCCAATGAGCGTAGTTCTCAGGCACGTTAGTATCGGCAAAAATCGCTTCCACGGGACATTCGGGAACGCAGGCATCGCAGTCGATACAGGTATCGGCATTGATGTAAAGGCGATCGGGCAATTCATGAAACGCTTCAACGGGACAAACAGCTGCGCAGTCGGTGTACTTGCAATCGACGCATAATTCAACAACTACGTAGGTCATTAGGGAACTGAGCTCCTTTCGATGATGGCAAATAGTTATTCACTAGTGAGTGTAATGTCAACAGAAAAAGACGGGAGGTTTTTGGTCTTTGGTCTTTGGACTTAGTACTTGAGCTTTGTACTTTGTTCTTTGTTGACCGGGTTTTTGGAAAATACCAAGACCAAAGACCAAAGACCAAAAACCAAAACCCGAGTCCAAAGACCCGGAACAAAGCACAAAGATCTACATTCGGCAGCCTACGCTCCCTCGCCGCCTCTTCTTTCGATCCTGCCCGGTCCGTTGATGGTTTTATTAACGACGGGATCGCCTCTGTAGATTACCGAGGCAGGACCAGAGATCGTGACGTCCAATTGTTCCGTCACGTCCAACTCGATCTTGCCGGCGCCCTTGGTGTCTACAGTAGCTCGCGAGGCGCGCAGGCTGTGAGTGTCGATCTGAGCAGCGCCGCTGCTGTCGATCGTGATCTCCTTCGTAGTTCCCGACACGACGATTGACGGCGCTCCTTTGGCATCGATCGCAAAGCGACTGTTATTCATGCCTTTGATGTCAATCTTGCCGGCGCCGGAAACTGACAGACCC
Source organism: Pyrinomonadaceae bacterium (assembly GCA_044867735.1). Classification (GTDB taxonomy): domain Bacteria; phylum Acidobacteriota; class Blastocatellia; order Pyrinomonadales; family Pyrinomonadaceae; genus PSRF01. Next base: position 28,122 of record JBIOVO010000287.1, read on the forward strand.
TCGAGATCGGGAACCGAAATGCGAACGTTTATCGGCCGATCCACCGAGTAGCCTCTGGAGTTCGAGAGGTGCAGCGTGTTGTTGCTGATCTCGGCCGTTATCAGAGGAAGCACGTTGTCGTCGCCTTCAAGTTCCAAACTCGGTTGTTTCTCGCAAGTCACTTCGATCATGAACGCGCCTTCGGTCGAGATTGAAGTGAACGAACCGATCTCGCGCTTTTGCACCACTCGATTACCCGAGCCCGTAACCGAGCTGATCCTGCCGTGATGACAGCCAGTCACCAGGACGGTTAACGCGACAATTAACAACGCAAGCTTTCGCATAGCATTCTCCTCAGTCTTATTGTTCGCGGCGCGCGTATTCGAGTGTGCGAGTAGTGTTGTCGGTCACGCTTGAAACGGGTTCACTAAATGGAGTCGCCTGTGGCAGGCGTAAGTCCTGTGGCATCGGTTGTGGCAAATACTTTGGCTGTGACGAGGAGCCGGTAAGCTTGGAAAGATTTCTGATCAGCATCACCTCGACTAATCCCACGATGATAAACGTGAACAACATGAAGAAACCGATCAACTCCTGACTGAGTGCGGCTCCTCTTCGCAATACCAGGGCGCCGCCGAGCATGGTCCCGAGGCCGGCGATGCCGATAAGGGTGATGGCAGTCAGGAAAGCGCTGATTGCGCCGGTGTTAGTCTCTGAGCGCTCTCGCAGGCTAACGCCGCAACGGTTGCAGTAGGCCAGCCCCTGGGTGAGGGGCGTGCCGCAGTTTACGCAATACATTTTGGGTGTCCTCCAGGTGAATGCCGAAAAACCGTACGGATTTCCAGTCAGATTCGTTTCAATTGTTATCCGCCGTTTATCGACCGGGAACGTATGTGAACCAAAAATAGATCGCCTGACCGACCCCGATGAAGAACCCGATTATCGCGCCAAACAGCTCGATTGTCTTGAGGTGCTGCTGAGCCACAGACAAAACAAGCTCTTCCAGTTTCTCCAAAGGATAGTCTGAGACCTTCTTGCGGACCAGCCCGCCGACGTCAAACTCAGCGATCGTCACCGGCAAGCGTTCGCGGGCGGCGAACGTGATGCGCTCGACGAGTGCGGAACTGGCGCGCTGCATCGCATTTTGCGAAACGTGATCGCCGAGCCGTCCGATAGGAGCTATCAAGAGGCGTTCGACCTGCGTGCTCAGAATCGCGTTGATCGTGCGTGCTGTGTCATCACGTGCGAGCAAACTGAGCAAACTCCGACTCAAGAACTGCTTTGCGTCAGTGGTTGAGTTTTCATCGATCTGCTGCATCACCGCGCCGAGTGTCTGCGGGCGAAGTCGGTCGATCGCATCGGAAACGTGAATCGATACTGACGTCGAGAGAGTTTCGCTGCGAAGGATCTCGATGATCCGATTACTGATCTGCACCTTCAGGTCTTCATATCTGATGTGATCGAATTGGCCAATCAGTTCGTTCAGCGGCCGCGCCATCACTTTGTCGATCGTGGCGTCCAGAAACGCTTCGGCTTCCTGAGCAAACGCCGGTCCGCGAAGATATTCTTCGACGCGTTTCGGCAGCGTCTTGTTTACGAGTTCATCGACTTCACGATGAATGCGTTCTCGTGAAACGAAGATCTTCTTGAAGAGCGATAGTTGTTCGTAATACTCGTCGACTTCGAGTTTGATCAGAGTGCCAATCTGTTTTCTGGTTGTCAGGCTGGTGGCGATGTCCGCGAGATGATGAACGATCGGCGGCACCTGTTGATCGATTCGATCTTTGATGAACGAGATCGTTTCAGGTGTGAAAGTTTCCGCGAGCGTGGCGTTGCTATTCGAGAGATCGTCTAAACGTCCGGCAACAAACTCCCGCACTTTTGTTTCGAATGTTTCAGTGGTCAAAAGCCTTTGCAAACCCTGCTCGACGAAATCAACCGCGCGATTGAGTGAGTTGTCGCCGATCATGTCGCCGACGCGACGCTGGAGTAACTCTTCCACCTGCTTATCGACGAAGTTTTCGATTGCCTGGGTCGTCTCCTCGCTCTTCAACATCTCGGCGATGTACTCGGCGAGCCGGTACTGAAGCGCGGAGATCGTATCGAGAATCGGTGCACGTGCCTGCGACGGCAAAGCATCGATGAACGACGGATAAACACGTGCGAGCAGCTCGTTTGTGTAGCCCCCGACAAAGTCCTCAACCTTGCGCTGAAAGAAACTCGTTTCGAAAAGCGCATCGAAAACAGTTTGCTGGGAAACGAGTTCGTTGCCGACGGCGTTGCCGATCGACTGGGCCAACTTCTCGCGATGCCGCGGAATCATTCCCTGCGGCCAGACGGTCATACCAAAAACCTTAACCGACTTGTACGGATGAAAGAGCATCCAGATTGCCAGCCACGCCGCGCCGTACCCGTGAATCGTGGCAATTACGATAATGGCGATGCCGATCAGGAGTTTGAATGTAAACGGATCTATAAGCGCCCCCACACTAAAGGATTAGCTTTAGTACGATACTTATCCTAAAAAATCTTGTTAATTCTGTGGATTATTCTACGGGATAGCCGGCGTTAATCCATGCCCCTGTGCCGCCGGAGACATTGAGGAGATTTGAAAAGCCCTGTTTCTGCAACAAACTCGCCGCCGCGCTCGATCGATAGCCGCCCGCACAGATCACTGCCGTTAACTTGTCTTTCCTGAGTGGCAATGGACCAAGACTTTTATCGAGACTCGCCAGCGGAGCGTTGAATGCGCGCGGTACGTGGCCGTTGACGTACTCGCCCGGGCGTCGCACGTCTACGATCTGCAAGTCGGAGTTTGCCATCTGCTCTTTCAACTGAGCTACGCTCACCTGCTCGATTGAGTCGACGGGAAATCCGGCGTCACGCCAACTCTGAACGCCACCGTTCAAAAAGCCTTTGACGTTTTCGATTCCCACGCGTGCCAGCCGAACTACTGATTCATCAACCTGCGCGCCCGTGTCGGCAACGATCACGATCGACGAATTCAGCGGGATCAGACTGCCGGCCCACATCGCGAACTGTCCGCCGAGTCCGATGTTCATCGATCCGGGAACATGTGCGGCGCCGAAGTCTGCGGCCGATCGGACGTCGAGTAAGACGTGTCCTTGATCGCGCAGTTCGTGAACCTGTTGCGGCGTCAATGACGTTGGCGGCTGCAACTCGGAGAGTTCACGCGCACCGGAGCGGTTGATCTCTGCGTCTTTCGGGAAGTAGCTTGGAGCTTCGGGAAGATCAGCCGTCATCATCGTGACGAACTCTTCCTTGCTCATCGGCTTTAACGCGTAGTTGAACTTGCGTTGCTCGCCGATCGTCGAAGACGTTTCCTTCGACATGTTCTTGCCGCACATCGATCCGGCGCCGTGTGCTGGATAAACCTCAACGCTGTCCGGCAGTTTGAGTAGTTTGCCGTGAAGGCTGTCGTACATCATTTCAGCCATCATCTGCGGTGTGTAACCTTTGCCGCCCGCAAGATCCGGACGTCCGACGTCGCCGATGAAGAGTGTGTCGCCGGTTAAGAGTTTTTGTGGTTCAGACGGATCGGAAGTATCGGTGACGAGCACACAGATACCTTCTGGCGTGTGGCCCGGTGTCTCCAGAAAACGCAGATTCACTTTGCCGATACTGATCTCATCGCCTTCACGGACGGCGCGATGTGGAAATGCAAAGTCTGCTTTCTCGCCGAAGACGATCTGGGCGCCGGTGCGTGCGGCGATCTCCTGATGACCGCTGACGAAATCGGCGTGGAGATGGGTCTCGATTACGTATTTGATTTGGAATCCCTGGGCGGAAGCTTCCTCAAGATACTCGTCGACGTCGCGCTGCGGATCGACGACCACCGCTTCGCCATCCGAGCCGATCAGATAAGAAGCATGGGCCAAGCACGCGAGATAGAATTGTTTGAAGTACATCGGGAACCTCTGGGCTTTTGTAGGGGTGGCCCTCCGTGGCCACCCCATCTTGAAATCGAACCAGATGGGGT
>JBIOVO010000288.1:0-25507 GCA_044867735.1 Pyrinomonadaceae bacterium
TGCGCGGCGATCTAAATCGTCCTTCCTTGATCCTTCAAACGATCCGGCTGTCCACTCAGGAAGAAAGAATGGCATGGTTGGCGGAGCAGCTTCCGATTCTGACCGGAGCCGGGATCATTTACACGCTAACCGTTCGTGACGCAATTCGATTAGCTGACTGGCTTAAGTCGCGAGGTATTAATGTTGAGTCCTATACCGGACGAACTGGCGAGGGCCGTGACGCACTTGAACAGCGTCTGCTCGATAACAAGGTTAAAGCCTTAGTGGCGACAACTGCTTTGGGAATGGGATTCGACAAACCGGATTTAGCTTTTGTAATTCACTATCAAGCTCCGGGATCAGTAGTGGCTTACTATCAGCAGGTTGGGAGAGCAGGACGTGCACTGGAATCGGCGTATGGTGTCTTGCTCAGTGGTCAGGAAGAGATCGATGTCATAGATTACTTTATCAAGACCGCATTTCCTACTAGAAAGGAAGTAGAGCAGGTTCTTATAACCCTTGAGGAAACGGTAAGCGGACTCTCCATTTACGGGTTGATGGAGCGCCTGTATGTTAGAAAGGATCGAATTGAGAAGACTATCGCCTTACTCTCACTCGAGTCGCCCGCGCCCATCGTCAAGCAAGATACGAAGTGGCTTTTAACTGCCTCAACACTTCGTGAGGAGTTTTGGCGGCGTGCCGAACGGCTCACTGAGTTGCGTCGGAGTGAGCGAGATCAGATGCAGGAATACGTTAGTCTTTCCAGTGGTCACATGGATTTTCTAATCCGGGCGCTCGATGGCAAGCCAAACGAAGATCCTGCTTCCTCGCTACCTTTGTTGCCAACTTCGGTAGACCCGCAACTCGTTCATGAAGCGATTGAATTTCTGCGCGGCACCAGCTTGCCAATCGAACCGCGCAAACAATGGCCGTCAGGAGGAATGCCGAGATACCGGCTTAAAGGAAAAATCCGGACCGAGCATTTCGCGGAGCCAGGCAGGGCACTATGCATGTGGGGAGACGCTGGTTGGGGCAGACTCGTGCAAACCGGAAAGTATGTTGACGGGCGCTTTAGCGACGAACTCGTCAAAGCGTGTGCGGACCTTATAAGAAAGTGGAATCCTCAACCAGCGCCTACTTGGATCACGTGTATTCCATCATTGAGGCATCCGAAACTCGTGCCGGATTTTGCTCGCAGGTTAGCGTTAGAGTTGGCGCTGCCATTCCGAGAAGCAATTGTAAAGACTGGAGCGCGTCCGGAGCAGAAAACAATGGCGAACAGCACACAGCAAGCTCGAAACGTGGATGGCTCGCTCGCTACTATTGATGAACGACTACTTGCTGGCCCGGTATTGTTGGTTGATGATATGGTGGATTCACGTTGGACATTGACGGTTGCAGCCTGGCTGCTGCGTAGTAGGGGCACTGGTGAGGTTTGGCCTCTTGCCCTCGCCATAACAGGAAACGGTTGATGAGCACTTCGCAAACAGAAATAGGCACTTCGGTCTCAGCCAATACGCAGGCGATCTTATTGCTCACTGCGCCACTAATTATCGGACGTGGGGAACACTCAAAGGAATTGTTGACCGCGAGTGAGTATGCGAAGCTCGCGCGCTTTCTTCATAACAAAGAATGTCAGCCGGCTGATCTCGTCGCTCCCGGAGCGAATGAGTTGGTCCTTGAATTAGGCAAGATTGTTAATAGCGATCGTCTCAAGCGTCTCGTTGCTCGGGGATTTCTTTTGAGCCAGGCGATCGAGCGTTGGCAGGCTCGTTCAATCTGGGTAGTAAGCAGATCTGATGAAGCTTATCCGGCTCGCCTGAAAGAACGACTAAAGGATCTCGCTCCGCCAGTTCTCTATGGTTGCGGCGATTCAGCGATTCTTAATACGGGTGGACTTGCGGTAGTCGGATCTCGAAACGCTGATTCGAATGTACTAGAATCCGCGATTCGAATGGGTGAACTCGCCGCGCGCGCGCAACGAACTATTGTTTCCGGTGGCGCCAGGGGAGTAGATCAGGCGGCGATGTCCGGTGTATTGGAGGCAGGGGGTCAGGCGGCGGGAGTGCTTGCGGACAGCCTTGAACGTGCGGCCCTCAACCGAGATCATCGAAACTACTTTAGGGATAATCGACTGGTACTAGTTTCCCCTTATGATCCACAGGCTGGATTCAATATCGGTAATGCGATGCAACGAAATAAGCTCATCTATGCCCTGGCGGATGCGGCCTTGGTGGTCCAGTCCGACTATGGAAAAGGTGGCACGTGGGCGGGTGCGATTGAGCAGCTGGAAAAGTTGCGTTTAGTGCCGGTATACACTCTGCCTCATGCTCAGGAGGATGTGGCATTCGAACATCTGGGAAAAAAGGGCGCATTGACTTGGCCCAATCCAACCACTCCCGAAGACTTCAGCGATGCGTTATCAGGCGCGATCGTTCGAAGGAGTTCCTTGGACACTGAACAGCTCCCCTTTTCGGCAGACAATGGAAATCAGGTAGACAAGAAACCAGCCGAACAGAAACTCTCTGACACCTCGAGCGACCCAGACAGTTCAGACATTCCTCCCGGTGAGCAACTGTTTGGCACCGTGAGGACGTTGCTCGAGCGACTTGCTGCACCTAAGTCCGACAAAGAGATCGCGGCCGAGTTAAATGTAAAACCAGTGCAGGCTAAGGAATGGATAAAGCGCCTCGTCAAGGAAGGAACTTTACAGAAGCTATCGAAACCTACCAGGTATTGTTCCACGAAAAACTCTAAACTCTTTTGAGGCTCCGTCAACTGCGCACCGCAAACTGAAGTAAGCGTGACGGCCCGCCACCCTCGTGATATCATCCGCTCCTCGCCCAAGGAACATCAAGTTGTTTACTCGTAGACGACCACTCACTTATGCGTCGCCTCATCAGACGAGTGGTAAGTGATCTGGTTAGCACTCTGAAGAATGCCGCTTACAACCAGCACCGTCCCAACTGGTCGTGATGGAAATTGAAATGAGCCGGATGGGCGCGACTTTAGCCACGCCGGAAATCCTCAGACGTTCCCCGCCGCAAGGGTAGCAGTCCATCAGGCAAACCCTCAAAAGAAAGGAATAGAACAATGACAAATCTCACTCAAAAGATGTTTTTCGGCGCAGCGATCCGCGTAGTAACGCTGGCGCTGTTTCTTGTTGTCTTGGGAAACAGGGCTACTAACATTGTAACCGCCGCTGACGATCAGGTGCCGTGGACCGCTACCGGCACAGCATTGCTCACTGGCGTGACGAAGCTGCCTGGCGGGGATGACCCAACTGGACGGCATTACTTCGGGCAACGCGACGCATCTAGGCGACTTCACCGGGCCGGTGACGCGCATCCAGGATCATCAAGGGAACTTTGCCTCCACCTTCGTCTTCATCGGGGCCAACGAGAAGGGCAGTGTGTTCCTTACTACCAGTGGGCAGTTTGAGACTTCTAAGGATAAGTGTCTCATCACTTCTACGGGTATTTACACCGTGACCGGTGGCACCGGCGCGTTCGCCAACGCCACGGGCAGCGGGACAATCGCCACGCAGACCGACCTGTGCGCCGGTACCGCCACAGGGACGTTTACGGGGACGATCTCCAGGCCGAACTCGAACTAAAAGGAACCTCGGAAAACTGCCGGGGTCTTATGTGTGATGGAGTTTAGTTAGCGTCAAGAAACTTGTGCCAATTTGGACAGAACTCGCAGCACATCGCAGTGAGACCCTGGCAACGAATGAGAACTGCAAAACCATTGAGTCTCTTAGTGCCTGCAACTCTGGAACTCTCGGCAAGGTTTAGCTTCCAATTTGCGCTTTCGGCAATGGGAGATTCCAAAATACAATTCGGCTCGGCAAATTGAGACAAGGTCACTGTGCTTTCTAAATTGAAATGGTTTCCGGGCATGGGTCGGCCCTAGCATAACCCGGCACAGGTCTTCGGATAGACTTGACCATGCAATGGGCCTGTCACTTCCGGTCAGCTTCCATGCTGCAACTCGCCGAGATAGGTAATAGCGACAGTGGTGAAGCCCTGCAGCGGTGTTTTCGTTCTCGGATACTCTGCGCGAATGGCAAACACAAACTGCTGCGGGTGCGGCGCCTCGGCGCCTAACGCAACCTTCGTCTGCAAACGATAAATCCCCGGCATATCCGATGTAGGAAACGTTGCATTCAACTCAACCAGCATGTTGATCGTCTGCTGGTCTACAACGTCGACCAGTCGCCAGATAGAGAAATTTGACCTTTTCAAGCCTTCGATCGGCTTCCCTTCGTCATTACAAACATAAACTCCAAAACAGAAGGTCCAGCCGCTCGGGCGAAATGTTTTGAACATCGCACCACTCGCGTGAACCAATAGATGTGTTGCCATCTCCCTAACCTCCATTCTCATCATTAATGAAGCCTGATTGATCGCGATGGACCATATTAGCCGAAAAGCCCTGGGCGGTCTCGGTAAAAGCTCTTTGGTCAAATTGAGCTATGCCCTAAAAATTGGTCGCGGTGGAAGGAGTTGAACCATCATCGCTCGATTATCGATCGAGTGCTCTGCCGTTGAGCTACACCGCGAGACGAATGACCCGCCGCGATGGCTGCGGCGACGAGATTTGAACTCGTATCATCTCGTTTACAAGACGAGCGCTCGGAGCCAGTTGAGCTACGCCGCAATTTGGTGGACTGGGAGGGAGTCAAACCCTCACAAGAAGTTTGCAGGACTTCTATGCTCTCGGTTACATCACCAGCCCACTAACTTTGGTGGCTGTGGGTGGAGTCGAACCACCAACCTTTCGCTTATGAGACGAAAGCTCTGCCGTTTGAGCTACACAGCCGTTCTGAGTTTGGAAGCCCGCGGAGGAGTTGAACCTCGTGCCTTTCCGCCCGACTCTTGCAGGTTCGGTTTAGAAGACCGACGCCGGGAACGCGGGCCAGAGTCTGGAGGCGATGGTGAGATTCGAACTCACACGCTGCTGTTTACGAAACAGCTGCTCTTGCCAGTTGGAGCTACATCGCCGCTCAGTTTGTGGCCGGGGCGTGAGGCCGACGCGCCTCTGCGAACTCCACGATCCCATACAGTCACCGTTCTGCCGGGATGAGTCACGCCCCGATAACTTGCTTAGATTTGGTGCCCAAGGAAGGACTTAAACCTTCAACCTCTGGTTTGTAGGACCAGCGCTCCGTCAGTTGAGCTACTCGGGCAAAAGAATGGTGGTCGGAGTTGGAATCGAACCAACCTTTCAGGCTTTTCAGACCCGCGCTAATCCGTCTCAGCTATCCGACCGTGAAAGGAGGGCGACGCGCGCAAATTGGAACGGAAGGAGAGATTCGAACTCTCGAGTCGAGTTTGGAAGACTCGCATGTTTCCGGCTACATCACTTCCGCGAGAGAGGCGCAAGTCAAGGTAACTCGCGCCTTGGTTGTGGGGTGAGATCATTAATCGGTAATGGAACTCCTGGCAGGAATCGAACCCGCAACCTCGACGTTCGAAGCGTCGCACTCTTCCAGTTGAGCTACAGGAGCTTAAAAAAAATTGGAGCATCGTACCGGATTCGAACCGGTGTCTCAGCGTTGGCAACGCCGTGTCTTGAACCAACTGGACCAACGATGCGTGTTTGGTCGGGGAAGACAGAGTTGAACTGTCACCACGAGTTCCCAGGACTCGGATGCTTGCGTTACACCACACCCCGAAATGAAACTGGTGCGCCAGGTGAGAATCGAACTCACAGTCCCCTGCTTAAGAGGCAGGTGCCTTGATCCATTTTGGCTACTGACGCATGGCGGAACTGAACGGACTCGAACCGTCATCGGCTTGGTTGACAACCAAGTGCCTTACCTCTCGGCCACAGTTCCGTGTGAAAAATTGGCAGCGCGTGTCGGATTTGAACCGACGATCGCCTGATTGAGAATCAGGTGGCTTAGACCTTCTTGCCTAACGCGCCACATCAAACTTTTTGGTAGCGTCGGAGAGACTCGAACTCTCTAAGGTTAGTTTGAAAAACTAACTGCGCGACTCTTTGCATTCGACGCCGTGGTGCGCGTGGAGAGATTCGAACTCATCACAAAGCTGATCTTAAGTCAGCCGCCTCTTCCAATTGGGCTACACGCGCAAGCGATTTGAATTGGTACTCGCGAGAGGATTCGAACCTCTAAGACGGAAGGTTTGAGCTTCCGATGTCTGCCGGATTGCATCACGCGAGCAGATGTTGGTGAACCCGGCAGGACTCGAACCTGCGACTTGTCGTTTAGGAAACGACTGTTCTAATTCCAACTGAACTACGGGTTCCGCGAGATTGGTTGCGGAGACAGGACTTGAACCTGCGTCGACGGATTATGAGCCCGTCCCTGGCGGCTTTACGACTCCAGTGCACTCCGCGTCAAGCTATTCAAAAGATTGGCGGAGGCGGCAGGACTTGAACCTGCACACGCAATGCGCGGCGAATTAGCAAACCGCTGCCATACCATTAGGCGACGCCTCCAATGTGAATTGGCGGAAGGGACAGGAGTCGAACCTGCAAGCGACACGCGCGGTAGTTTTCAAGACTACTGCCTTACCAGTTAGGCTACCCTTCCCGAAAGGATGATTTGTGTAGTTGGCAGGGACACTCGGATTTGAACCGAGAATTTCGATTTTGGAGACCGATGGTTTACCGGTTAGCCTACATCCCTGAAGACACTGTGGTGCATGTGGTAGGACTCGCACCTACGAAGTCACTCGGACGCCTGATTTACAGTCAGGTGCTTTTGCTGCTCAGCCACACATGCGAAATGGAATTTAGAGTTCAAGTCTCACAGGCAAGATTTCAAATCTGAGATCCATCTGTGCTAAAAAACAGATGAAGGCAGAGAGAACAATGCCGCGAACACACTTCGAGGCACACTTCTCCTGAGGATGGCGACGCTCGAGACTCTCACAAAGCAACAGCGTCGTCATCCATTGAAGGCTCCCTGCCTTCATCTCTCTCAAAACGTACTTCGATTGTCAAAAAACAAAAGGAGCGGGCTTTAAGCCTCCCAGGGAAGCTGCCCGCTCCTTACAAGTCTCGCGATTTTGCTTTGAGATTTGGGAGCGGGAGTCCGCTCCCGCTGATTAGTGCCTGATATGACGGCTATCTCTGGACATCTCTTGTCCGAGTCTGCCGCCAAAAATATAGGTCATCGATGACAAGCTCAGACTCGATAAACACACGCCTGGCATACCAGTGCTAGGCTGCCTTCTGACTGTGTGTTCTTGATATGTCCAACTCGTCGTCATTGAAAGTTTTTCCTCACGGCGCAATTCAAACGATCGCGCAACCTTTGTTGTATAAGACAGGACCACCGATCCTGTCAAGCACTTTAGTGAAAACTTCTGCGAACACGCGCTCGCGTGAACTTCGATAACTCTGATGCTGGCTTAGTTGCCTGCACGGTCATCTCGGCGATGAAACTTCAGTCCGCTCAGGTGCGTCAGAATCTTGGGCCCAGCGAGAACGTTGGCGCTAAGATGGCGCACTGATGGAGATGAACCTACTAGTCAAATCAATGCGAAAACGGATTGGGTTGTTACTGATCTTAGCGTTTTTGATGACGGCAGTTGCTGCACAACAGCAAGTGCGCGATAAGGCTGAAGGCGGCGCGCGTCGGGCTGATAGGGCACAACGCAAAACGGAGGAGGAGCTGCGCAGGGTACAGGCCCTCGACATTTTGAGGGGCGTCGTCGAGAGCGCTGCTGACATTCAAGAGCCACGGACGCGCGTGACCATCCTGACGGGCGCGCTCGATCTGCTCTGGAAACATGACGAGGCTTTCGCGCGTGCCAACTTCGTCAAGTCCGCCAGCACTCTGTCGGACAGGTTCGCTTCGGACGCGACCGATAGGCATGAGCGCTCGGAGATCAGAGCGTCAATGGAAATGCTCCTGAAGGCGTTCGCTCGCCACGACCCGCACGCGGCGGAACGACAGCTCGATAAACTCCAAAAACTTCTGGAAGACGTGCTGGGGGGACACTCGGTCTCACCCGGTGAGCGATTGTCGTTAGCGCAGGCGGGCCTGGAGGCCGATGCGGGTCAATCCATGGCGCTCGCCGCGAAGGCGCTGGAGGCAGGCGTGCCCGGATCATTCCCGTCATACTTAAACGAACTTGAGCAGCGCGACTCCGCGGCTGCCGCTACGCTCTTCCGCACCGCTCTTTCGATACTCGCAGGCGGGCGTATCTATAACCCCGCACAAGTGACCGTGCTTTCGGCTTACGTCTTCAGGGAGTCGCAGGTGTCGGTTCCGATGGCCACTGGGGGTCGCAACGGCGCACCGTTAGAGTTCGGCATGTTCGCAAGCCCGCTGTCGCCGCCGAGCAGGGACTTGAACCGGGCGCTCGTCGCGGCGTACCTTGCCGCGGCAGGTTCCTACTTGAACACGGAAGTAATAGGGCTCGAACAGCAGCGCGACCCTGACGCGATCCACGTCGGCCTCTGCTTCTTTCTCGTTAAGAAGCTGCGGGGCTACGCCGACAGGCTGGGTCTGGACCGGAGTCAAAACTGGGTAGTGCTCGACACAAAATTCGCAGTCCTAGCGGAGCGGGCTAAGTTAAGTAACTCGGCCCTAAGCGGTCTGGCTACAGTGGCCCAAAGGATCGTAACCGAAAACACTGTGTTCCGATTCGACGCCGGGGAGTCTGCCTTCGCCGACGCCGAAAAGGCCGGCGATCCGATGAAACGTGCGGAACTGTTAGCAACCGGTATACGTCAGCAAATCGACGAGGGTAAGTATGCGGAGGCCGTTCAAAGGATCGCAGACGTTCGGGACGAACAGTTCCGAGAGCAACTCAATATCTACCTCTCTTTCCGCATGGCCGAAGCGTCACTCAAAAAGCGCGACTGGTATGGCTTCAACGCTCAGGTGAACCGCATGTCCGACGCTCGGCTTCGCGCATATCTGGTTCTCTCGGCCGCACAGGCGGCGAGCGACACCAGGAACAAAGAGATGTTCTCGGAATTTCTGGTTGCAGCCATGTCCTTGTTCCCGAAGATCGAAGACGCAGACGCGCGAGCCGCGGGGCTGGTGACGGCGGCGGGGATGCTTTACGCAGCCCCGGACCCATCATGGGGCGCACAGGTGCTTACCGACGGGGTGAAGGCGATTAACCGCGCAGACCAGTATGACGGTGGTGTGTACAGCGTGACGCTCGAAGCACCGCAGTACAAGGTGTTGCTTCCGATCCCCAGATCCGACCTGAGCCACTGCTTCGAGCAGGCTGCGAAGCGCGACTGGCCAGCCTCGATCGCTGCCGCTCAAGGAATTGAGTCGAAGGCGCTAAGATCGCGGGCCTACATCGCTGCCTGCCGCAACGTCCTGCAATGATCCGGGAGTTGGTTCTCCAAGCTCTCTGGGCCAATAAAATGATCCCGCCGTCCTTAGCAGTGCTACCACGCGCTCCATGTCACAACGGCAACTCGCCAGTCGTCACCTTCCTTTCGCAATATCCACAGATGGGTTCCTGTTGATTCATGCGGCTCTGGATGACCCTCAATCAAATAGTGAGTGCGGTAATTGCTGATCAGATAAGCCAGTGAATCGTTACCGCGGATGCAAACATCCGAGATGTCAATCGACTCGATTTTCGTTGAATGAGTGTCTAAATACTTTGTTATCTCTTGCTTCCCTACAATCGGCGGTTTATTCGGACGAAGCCATTGAATGTCATGCGTGCAAAGATCGATTACTTCGGATCCATTTCCCTCTAATTCCTTCGCGATCCAAAGATCGTGAACGTCCTTGATCTTGCTTAGATCTTGTTGAGAGATTTCGGTCATACCGCTTTAGCATAGCGGCTCCCACCACAATCTCAGAAATATTTCATCAGTCTCTCAGGACTTTTCATAGAACTCTGCCGTACTGTCCCAAACTTCATTTTACGTGCCCGCATTGGAGATGCGTGTTGCCATTTTCAAGGAGTTCAGTATGTCTCTAAACAGAATAAAGTTTTTCGTTATCCTGCTTTTGCTAGTGGGTAGCATTCTTGTTGTTCTAAGTTATCGGAGCGTCCAAGCAATCGCGCCGCCTTTCTCACCGACGATCCCGCGTGTTTGGGATGACGCGGAGATGGCTACATTGCAGCTTCCGTTGGTTGACTCGACAGCCTCGCCGAAACAAATCTCGTCCGACTATTACTACCGAATACCGATCCGAACCATTTACAAAAATTACCCGGTGTATTCGCCTGGCAAGGAGCCGGTCGGTTATCTGGAGTGGCTGAAACAACAGGAGCCGCAATCTGCTTTTGAAGCGGAAGAGCTCAAGACTGAAGCGGACTGGATCCGTGCGGGAGAGCTTGTATTCGACTCTCCGATTTCTTACGGCGACATTGCACAGATCTCCGACGTTAGAAATCGACAGTGGTATGAAAAGCTTCGCATCCCAGCTACAAAGGACGGAACATTGCCATGGCTCCGTTACGTGATCAGAGAGAAGGGGAAAGTCGAACTCGGAACCATCTCATGCGCGCTGTGTCATACGCGAGTAATGTCAGATGGAACCGTCGTCAAGGGCGCCCAGGGAAATTTTCCTTTCGAGCGGGCCGCCGCACTGACTGTAAACAACTTCACGCTCGAACGGTTGCTTCGTTTCGAGCGCTCCTTCTTTGACGCGCCCTGGATCAAGCCGGACGCGACGCGGTACTGGCTACTACAAGGTGCCATCACTCAAGGGTGTGTGGTATCGAGGACCATTTGAGCACAATGGTTCGGTCGCGACTCTGGAAGACTGGTTTGACGCGCGGCGTCTGAGCGATGACTACGTGCCGACTGGCTTCAAAGGAGCCGGTGTGACAGTTCGCAGTATCAAAGGGCATCCTTTCGGTCTCGGACTCTCGGCGGCCGATCGGCGAGCCCTGATCTCATTTCTGAAAACGTTGTGAGATCCAGGCGAAGCTTGTCCCGAAGGTGGATGGTCTTGCTGCGCCAAACTATAATCCTGTGTGCATGATTCAGACCGAACTCGATGTTCTGCGTGATGTTTCTAAAACGGCTCACATCAGGCGGAGTCGCATTCATGCTAACCGGCTCAATGGCGATGAATTATTCTTCAGCAGCTAAGATCCCTGGACAGATGAAACTCTTTCTCCCATCACTACTGCTGCTCATAAACGGCTGCGTCGCTGTACACGCACAAAACCAGCAGGTCGATCCGTTCATCCAGGAGAACACTCAAAAACGCTCAGAAAATCCCGAAGGCGTAATCTTCACCGTCCGGCTCAAAGACAATCGTAAGCAGTTCCACCCGGGCGAAATCATTCGCCTCGAACTCAGCTTCGCATCATCAATCCCCCAGGCCTACAACTTCGACAACGCGAGTTATGATCGCAGCGGGCGGCTGATGATTGATTCTTTCATTCTCGATCGGAGTGATGGCGTCGTCGATCCTCTCCACGACTACTTTTATGCCGGATTCGGGCCGTTTGACTTCGGTGGTCTGCGTGGGTTCGGCGAACTTATTGATAAACCGAAGCTGATAAATGCTGAGTTAAATGAGTGGAAGCGTCTTGACAAGCCCGGGCACTACCGCCTCTATGTCGTCTCTCATCGAGTAGGCGCCAAGACCCGGTCCATCGATCCTTTGGCGAACGGCAAGCCGGTGGCCTCTAACGTAGTTGAGTTTGAAATTCTGGCTGCGGATAAGAAGTGGGCCAACCGGAAACTGAATGAAGCGACCACGGCGCTGTCGAAACCAGTGGACGATGACCACTCTCCCTGCCGCACCTTGCGTTTTCTGAGCACGACGGCGGCGGCGAGTGAAATGGTTGCGCGATTTCGCGGTGATCACAAGTGCGACTTTGATTATCAGTTTGGTCTGATTGGATCACCGCATCGCCATTTCGTCATTCGCGAGATGGAGAAGACTCTCAGTTCACCGCAGCACCCCGTATCCGGAAGCTTTCTGTACGTGCTGACACTGCTCGAGCTCACGAGGCAGCAACCGGCTCCGCCGTCCTATCCCGTGAATGGAACCGATGAACAGGTTAGCCAATGGCAGACTCAGCAGAGTCAACGGCGAAGTACGTTTGAGCAGCTACAGCTAAATTACTTGCGGCAGTTGCTAGCTGCGGTTCCGCAAAAGGAAGGACAAGCACGTGCAACCAGCCTGCAAACAATTCTCGATTACCGCTCGACGCTGAAACTCGAGGGTTCGTCGCAGTGGCCGGCTCTACTCGCCTCGATACCCGATGTGTTCAATCGTCTGCCTCTGGACGAGCAGGTTCGCATGTTGACGTACCAATGGAAGCCAATCGCGAATCCAGGGATGATTCCAGTTCTGCGAGAAATTCTAAAGGAGTCGAACGACAAGTCCGGCGTCTATGAGCAGTGGCAATTGCGCAACATAGCCCTGCGCCGTCTCTACGAAATGTCACCGGAAGAAGGGCGTCAAATCATCATTGACGACACTCGCCGGCCCAAACCGGGTTTTTCTACGCACGTTCTAACGTTGTTGCCGGACGAAACATTGCCGGAGCTCAACACTGTGCTTGTCGAAAACTTAAAGACGAGCGAAGTAAAGGAAGCAGTTAGCGATCTCCTTCAGCGTTACGCGACGGATGAGATCCTGCCGCAAGTGCGAAGCATTTTTGAAGGTCCGGGCGTCGGACGATGGGCTTGCACGATTCAAAGTAATTTGCTGGCTTATTTTCTACGCGTCGATCCGTCGAGCGGTGGCGGGTACCTCAATCAGGCGCTTGCTGCGCGAGGCGGTGACTTCACGAGGTGCTATGCATTGACGTTAGTCGAGGTGGCACAGATACATATGTCAGCGGAAGTGGAGACGGCGGCAATCGCTTCGCTCGACGATAAGGATCCGGAAGTCGCATCACAGGCTGCACGAGTACTCGGGGAGTTTGGTAGTGAGAACGCCGAAAGACCGCTTTGGCTTCGTCTTGAGAAATGGCACGACGAAATGCGGGGTCAACGCGAACAACTAAAGAAAGCGTCTCCCGGGCTGCCAGGTGTGGCTGGTAATACTGAGTTGAGTGGTCAAGTTCTGATCGAACAGGATCTGCTGAAAGCATTGGGCGCAGGTCGCGGATGGCTTTCTGACCCGGAGAAACTAAAGCGGTTGCGCGATTTATCTTTGACCAAACAAGGCTATGATCAAGTCGAGCGGATGATTCTCGATTGGGATTACTCCATTGGCGCTACGTTTAATTCCTACGACGATGAAATCAGTTCGATTGGCGTCGCACATTATTCGTTGAAGTCGATTGATTCTCTGAAAGAGAAGCTGCTTCAGTTTCCCAAAGGCACGCTATTCAAATGGGGACGAGGACCCAGCAGCAACGACCCGAGAGTGCAGAAACTGTTCCAGGAAATCAAGACTCATCTGGAGCAGCACGGCATGAAGCTCGAATGGGGAGCTGAACCGCAACGCGAAGGACCCTGAGGAAGTTCAACGGATGAGAGTCACCGAATTGCGTCCGCCGCAGGATGATTCGTACGCTCCCAGGACCATCCACGCAACTCGATTCGGATCCTTCGCAGAGAACGACAGCCAGTAAGGACGGCTGACAACGATCATATAGCTTGTCTTTTTATTACCCGGACGCCACTCGTAAACATACCGTCCCTGCGCCTGACGCGTTTGCTTCAGTTTGATAGAGCTTGAATCGACGGAAAGCAGTTGCGCGAGATGATCAGCAGCTACGCGCTCGGGATCAGTAAACATCCACTCTGTTTGCCCCTCATCGGCCTTCCGCTGTGCCTTCACGTACGGATCAAATGACAACGTGTCGGTCAGGAACGTGTAACCACATCCCGCCGCAGTGATGTTGGGTTGGTCGACAAAGAAACTGTAATCCAGTTCAGTAGACGTTTGCGGTTCGACGGCGACGACTCGCTCGATTACGAAAAGGCTGCAACAACCCATGTGACCATAGCCGCTCCAACGGATGCCCCTTGGGGTGTCCTCCCGTTTTCCCGCAAAGAACCGGCCGACGACTGTAGCGCGCACGACCGTATGAGGCGGCCGCTTTAGTAAGTTGTCGAACTCCTGAAAGCGTGCGTCTCTAGTCAGTCTGATCGGGACTCTTTCGAAGACCTCCGGGCTTTTTGCCGTCCCACCATACTCCACCCAGATCGAAGGCCACGACTGGCAGCCAACATCGAAGAGCGAGGAGTCTTCAAAGCCGCGCGTCATGAATCCGGTGACCTGGACCTGTCTCTGGTTGTAGAGGAGTCGATTCTCGCTAAGCTGGCAAGGCGAGACCTGCAACGGCTCTTCCGCACGTCTCTGTGGGTGATAGCAAATACCATCGGCGTTCGCGACGAGCAAAGCCGTGCCGCTGGTAAACATGACCATCAGGAAGCAGGCAAGGAAGCGAAAGTTCATGAGCTTTTGACGCGATTGAGTTGCTAATGTTCCGAAAAAGAATTTCTCGCGCAAAGGCGCAAAGACGCAAAGTTCGACCCTTGGCTTCCGCAGGTCTTAACTTTGCGGCTTTGCGCCTTTGCGCGAGAAATCTTTCTTTTGCCCGTTATCCGAAATGCAGTGTCCAAAGCAGACTCACAATCAACCCAGCTAAAAACGAGTGCGAAGCGATGTTCCTAGCCAGAACGGGCCGGCTGCCGGGATCTTGCGCCAGTTCCAAAAACTCCGCCAGCCTTTTCCTCAAAAACCATCGCGCCCTCTCCCACAATTCCGTTCGCGGATCGGTCCAAAACATCTCCGCCGCCGGCTCTTCGCGTGGCGCTTGTTGCGCATGTCTCGTGCGCACTCGCAACAGCTTGGGCCTCAGAAGTTGTCGATTCTGAGTCGCAATGCGAGCGGTGAATCCCATCGCGACCAGGATCGTCAGCAAGCTTAGTCCACGTCTTCCAGTCTCGTTCCAGAACAAAACGATCGGACTAATGAAGTTTTCGAGCAACAACTTCACGCGCTCAAACCTACTCGGACGTGGCAGCGGTGTGGGTTTCGGCGCCCAACCTGGCCCACCGTCGACGGTTCGTGTCGATGCTTGCCAGCGAAACGTTCCGCGCGGAAGTTGATACGAAGGGTACGCAGCCCGCACATGCGTGTACGTCACATAACGCGCACCGGCATGAAGACCCGTGCCGTAGATCTCTCGCCAGTAGTCGTTGTATTGCCCCAATCGTTCATGACACACCGCCGCCGTGTAAAGACTATCGCGCGCGGCGCGCGTGTGTGGATATCGATCCACCACTTCCAAATAGATCTTGAGCGCGCGTGCCAGCGTGTCGTGCTCCTGCATGTACGCGAACAACGCCTGCGCCTCAGTCGTGGTGCGATAACTGTTCTCGAGTGCCAGATAAGAAAGATGCCAATACCTGCCTTCGGTCCAGGCGATCGGGTTGTAAAAGAGCAGGCTGCTGGCATCGTACTGATAGCTCGCGAGCTGATACATAGCCTCAGCCTTTGCCTCATCGCCGTTGGCTTCATCAATGCGGCGTTCCAACGCTTCCAGATCGTTTGCGGTTTGAACGTCGCGCATCACGATCTGAGTGGTGATGATTCGCCGTGCTTGTTCGTCAGTTTCACCTTCCTTTGGATCGATACATTTACTGCCCTCGTCCGAGCAGTTGCCGAACCAATAAACGTGTTGGTTGCTTCGAACCGTTCGAACCTTTGCAAACGTCGTTCGGGCGTCGTTCCAACGATTGGCGCGCAAGTAGCGAACGCCGAGTCCGTAAGTTAAGTCATTCAGTTGCGGTAAATCCGGATGACGCTCAATGAAGGTGGCAAGTTGTTCCGGCGTCATCAGAACGTCGATGAAATAGGCAGCGTCAACCGTGTAGTTCAACGCGAGGTATTGTTGCAACGCGCCGTCGAGATCACCCGAGTCTTCGGCAATCATCGCGAGATGAGCGCGCGCCCCTTCAGTCAAATCAGAGTTCGGATAGTCGCGCAACAACTTCTCAAAACTCTCGCGAGCTGAGCTGAAGTGTTTCAATCGATGTTCAGCGACGCCAAATATCCAGAGCGCGTTTACTCGTTCGTCATCGGCTAGCCGATTTTGTAACGCGTGCCGGGCAAATTGAGCCGCATCGTCGTTTTGGCCCACCTCCACACTCGCCTGAGCAGCTCGCAGCGCAAACGCACTGCCGATCGCTAGTGTTCGATAACGGTCGATGAGGCGGCGGCTGAAAGCAATGATTCGCTTAAGTCGTTTTTGTGCAAGTGTCTCAGACTGCTTATCCCACTCTTTTGACTGCTCCTCTTGTCGCCGTCTCGTTGCTTCAAAGTCATAGTTACCTGAGGGATCTCTGACTTCTTCTGAAGGCTGATACTCCGGCTCGAGCGGATAGTTGTAGATGTTGTGGTACGCATAAGCGAGCGCCGCTTGTGGCTCGTCGGCGAGCTCATTTTCAACGCGGGCCAGATCTTCATCGGTAGCATGATGGCGCACGAGTTCCAGTGAGAACGCCGCTTCGGCTTGCGCCTCTTCATTTTTCTTATTCACAAGGAGCCGGTAGTACTCAGCCAGGGCACCGGCACGATCGGCTTTGCGCAAGAGCAGATAGGCTTTCCAGCCTCTCGCATCGTCGAAGTATCGACCGCGCGGATATTGCGTCATCACTCTCTGAAAACCGTCGAACGCCTTGTGCCAGGCCGCGTCGATCTCAACCGGATGGAGCTCCTGGTTGGGACCGTATTCGTGAAGATGCGCTTCATCGCCACTCGTGGGCGAGTAGGCGCGGCTCGTTTTCATCACGGCCACAGCCGCCATAAAGAGCGACGCTTCACGTTTCTCGCTTTGTGGATACCGGCGCGCGATGGCGCTGAAATCATTAGCGGCTTCCTCGAAGTTTTCGTGGCGATAGAGCTGGGCGGCCTGAAGGTACGCCGCGTTGTCTCCAAGGTTCATATCGGAACCGATTTGACTAAGAGTGGTTTCGATCTCAGCAGTCGGGTTCGAGTCGTGAAGACGCCGGGCGTTGAGGTACGCCTGCACGCGCGTGGTCTTGGAGCCACGGTCTAGCGCTGACAACGCATCGAGCCGATCGTTCGCGGAATTGCGTCGATGCTGCTCGGCGGTGGGTGAAGAGTAACCACTCGCGACGCTAGTCCTTTCGATGTACTCCTTAAGCAGAGCTCGAGCTTCGGTCAGTTTGCCATCCTGCTCGGCTTCTTCTGCACGATCCCAAACAGCATCGGCTTTTGCTTCAAGTTCTTCCTCGTTGTTGTCCTCCTTCTCACTCGCAAATATCGGCAGCCCGGGTAGGCGGCCCATGTCGCGTTCGTGTTCGTATCCGCTAAAGCGCACCGATCTTGAGGTTCCCATCCAGCCGCAAGCGAAAGCGGTAGCGGCTATCGCGGCCAGCGAGAAGAGAACACCAGCGAAGATGCGGAACGGAATCTTGGTGCTCATTGACTTACTCCAGTCTCCACGGAAACATCGCGTTGGATCGAATATATGCTTCTGTTGTCAGTCAGCATTGTTAATGAGACCGGAATTGTTCCGGGTGGCTCGCGATTCAGGACCACGATCGTTTTTAACGTGTGGCCTGCGGGGAGCGCTTTGGGTGTGAGGCGAATGAGGTCTGCGCGTCGTTGCGTGCAGGGCCGGGGTGATGACTTGGTAGTGCATAACGTTTCGAATGATTCAGACTTGACGGTCTCGAAACTGCCGGGAGTGAACGAGAGATCTACTTCCAAAGTGCCGAGAAGCGCACTTGCTGTGCCGGCGTTCTTTAGTTCGAGAGTGTAGTTGTTTGCGTTGCGTTTGATTCGGATGTCCACGAGTTCGGACGGGTACCGATCTTCAATTGCAGTGTGCACCTGTTCGGCGGTGAGGGTTGCCGGATCGTTGTGCGCAGGCAGACGAAAGACACAGATGCCCAGGAGTTTTTTCCCTGCTTGTTCACGAACGATGCGAGCGGCGGCGCGTAGTGATTCGGAGCTGGGTAGATCGACGACGAGAATATCGCCCGCGCGCATCGCGAGATCGTCTGTGACACCATCGGCACGGGCGCGAAAGACGTAACGCCATTCGCCTGTTGCGTCGTCGAAGCTCTGGCGATCAGTCAATTCGAGATTTGGATCAGAGGCGAGCGTGACCGGATCGAGATCACCGCGGAGATTGATGAGCGCGCCGGAAGCGTCGTAGAGCATTGCGACGTTGTAGGCCGCAAGGCCGGCATAAAACGGCCGGTCCAACTGGCGCGCTCGTCTGACGAAATGCGCTGTGGTTTGGGGCGAGGAGATTGGAATCTTTTGATCTGAACGTTGGGGAATTTCGGCGCCATAGAACTGTGGCACCCAAAAATCGACTTGTTTGAGCACGTGGTCTAAGTCGGGAGATTCCATCCAGGTTGGCAAACCGGTGATGGAGAGCTGCGTATTCGGTTCGATATCTCGGCGAAGCGCAATCAGTGTTTTCTCGTAAAGAGGGAGCAGTCTCGTGGGAACGTCGACATCGAGTTGGAGGCCGGTAATGTTTGCGTGGTCTTGTTTGGCGCGCTCGAAATCTTCCCGGTATGCGTTATGGATAGCAGTAGCGAGCGACTGCGGATCGAGATTTTCAAACTGTTCCAGAACGACGCGCGTGGTGTTGTAAACGAGATGAAGCTCGATCCCACGTGGGAACGATCCGGACAACGGGCGAATTCGGTGCAACGTGCCATTGCTATTTATTTGTCCGGCGCGCAGAAAGATCCTGGTGGCTTTGGTCTTTTCGATTGCGTTTAGAATGTCAGCTTGCGCCGGTGACTGGTTGCGCCATGACCAGAAAGCGATCGGAACTTCAGCCACGGGCCACGTTCGAGATCTGGCGTAGAAATGCGACGCCACAGAGATCGAGGTGATCGCGATTGCCGCGTAAGCCACATAAGCGATTCTCGACCCTGGGAGTCGCATAGGAGTGCGCAGTATCGCCACATCGCGTTGCGCTGGACACGTTGCGGCCAACAACGATCACTTGTGGATAGCCACAGAGATGACTCGCCACAAAGAGGCACAAGAAGCACAAATGATAAAGATTGGAGGTCTCAGATAAGAAACTGTTTGTGCCTTGTGTGCTTTCTTGTGGCTGTGACTTTTTATTGTGTGCTTTTTTGCAGCGCTTCGATTATTCTTTTGCGGCTCCCGTAAACTGATTTCGGTGTTCAAACAAATTACGAATGGCCCTCTCTCAATCCGCTCGCGCCGCGCTCGTCGTGGCGCATCCAAGTCATGAACTACGCGTACACGGATGGTTACAACAGGCACGCCCGTATGTCTGCGTCCTGACGGACGGCGGCGGCCGAACCGGTGACGTACGTTTACCCAGAACAAGCGAAGTTCTTTCACAAGTCGGCGCAACACAAGGCACGATTTACGGACGACTCTCAGACCTCGAGGTCTATGCAGCGATCCTCAATCAGAATGCAGATCTGTTTGCCGGGCTCACCGAAGAGTTGGCAAGGGTCTTTGCGGAAGAAAAGATCGACTACGTGGTCGGCGATGCCGCCGAAGGTTACAGCGTCGCCCACGATATCTGCCGCATCATGATTGGCGCCGCGGTCGAACTCGCTGAGAGCAAGCACGATCACAAAGTCAAAAACTTCGACTTCGCCGTGGTCGGATCTCCTGACGACTGTGCGAACACACTGCGTCACGACGCGATTTGGCTAAAGCTCGAGGACGATGCGTTTGCGAACAAAGTAAAAGCGGCGCTCGCTTACACGCCCAAGCTCGCGCTCGACGTTCAGGAAGCGCTCGATGGCGCGCCGTTTCAGGGCATTCGGCGCTTTTCAGAACCGAAGCTGGCCGGCGAGGTGGACGTAGAAGTAAGCGCTTCGATGCTCCAGGAGCTCGACTCGCGACCAGAGCTCAAAGCACGCCTGCGAGATATCGTCGAAGGCGTGCCTTTGGATGCGTTTCGGACCGAGTGTTTGCGGCCTGTTGGCAATCGTGCGGGCGCTGATTGGGACGGCGACGAACCGCTGTTTTACGAACTCTACGGCGAAAGACTGGTGGCCGCCGGGCATTACGAGAAAGTGATCCGCTACCGCGAGCACATGCTTCCCCTGGCCGAAGCGATGCGGAAGAAACTGGAAGTAGAACGTTGCGTGGGCTCCGGATTCTGATCACCAACCACTTCCTCCGCGGGCGCACCGGTTCGGAGCTTTACGTCTGCGAATTGGCCACGAATCTGCTTCGTCTCGGCCACACGCCAATCGTCTACAGCCCGCAACCTGGACCAACAGCTCGCGAGCTGCGCTCCGCGACTGTGCCGGTAGTTGATAATCTCGAGGCGCTTTCATCCGCTCCCGATCTGATTCACGGTCAGCATCACGTCGAGACCATGGCGGCGCTGCTTCGCTTTCCAAACACGCCCGCCGTCTTCTTCTGTCATGGCTGGCTGCCGTTTGAAGAAACGCCACCAAAACATCCACGCATCCTGCGCTACGTCGCCGTTGACGACACTTGTCGCGATCGACTCGTTTGCGAAAACGCAGTTCCGGAAGAACGTGTTTCGGTGATCCTCAACTCAGTTGATCTCGAACACTTTCAGCCACGGTTGCCATTGCCGGCCAAACCTGCGCGGGCGCTTGTTTTTAGTAACGGAGCAAGCGAATCGACCTACCTTGGCGCGGTGCGTGAAGCGTGCCGCCGCACTCAACTGACGCTCGATGTAATCGGCGCCGACGCAGGCAAGGTGTCCGATAGGCCGCAGGACGTGCTCGGCCAGTACGACATCGTTTTTGCCAAAGCCCGTTGCGCGCTCGAAGCGCTGGCGGTCGGGAACGCCGTGGTGCTGTGTGACAAAGTTGGCGCTGGTCCAATGGTCACGACGAGTGGGATGCAGGAGTTGCGTCGTTTGAACTTTGGCGTTCGCGCTTTGCAGGAAGAGGTGACCGCGGACGTGCTCGAACGGGAGATCGCGCGTTACGACGCGAAGGATGCGGCTGAAGTTTCACTAAGCATTCGCGCCGGCGCCGGACGCGAAGGAGCAATCGATCAGATCGTTGCGATCTACGATGACGTGATCCGCGAGTTTAGTGAAAACAAGACGCGCGATGTAGATGGTGAGGCGCGTGCTGAGGCGAGTTATTTACAACAACTCTCAAGGCATTATGAAACCGAGCGTGATGGCATTTTGAACTCACGCACGTTCCGCTGGCGCAAACAGATGCTCAACTCACGACTCGGTGGATTACTACGTTCCCTCGCGAACAAGTTGTAGGGGCGGCACTCCGTGGCCGCCCCATCTTTCATTCATGACTTTTCGCCGGATGGGGCGGCCACGGAGTGCCGCCCCTACAGTTCTTTCAATCTCCACAACCCAAGCGTCTTGCCGAAGAACTTTTCTGCTTCGTCCGGATACTTTTCTTCGATCTGTTTAATAGGCGGCGGAAATTTGAACGGCGGTAACAGCAGGTTGATATGACGAAACTCACCTGTGCGAATGTCCTCGTTCTGCCGCCAGGCCGGATAACTGTTCGTTAGCAGAAACGTCGAACCGCTTCGCTTGAAGTTCTTAATCGCCGCGGCGATATGTTTGTAAGAGAAATGAATGAAGCAATCGCGACACAGAATTACATCGGCGCGTGGAAGTCTGTCACGGGTCACGTCGAGCAATTCAAACCGTATCCGATCATTTCCGTAACGTCTCTGATTGTCTGCAATCAGATCCGGAATGACGTCCACGCCAATGTATTGCTCGAAGTCGAGAGTCGCATCTTTCATCCAGTTGAAATCGCCACACGGAGCATCAACTAACGTCCGCGCGTCGATCTCTTTGAGCAGCCCCGGCAACTCGTCGCGCAGTTTGCTGGTGCGCGAGAGCGTCGAACCTGGCCCGGACACCGACTCTGCCGCACCCCAACGGTTCTCGGCATAGAACGGCGTGAACGCAGCTTCCATCTGTGCGCGCGGCTTAAACACACCGCGCGCAAATCTTTCCGCGGCTCGAGCGATAGTCTTGATTCTTTGCACTGCGAAAGACCTTAACGAACTTCCCGCCACGTAGTAAACTCTCCGTCGCTTTGCCCAGCCGACAAAGAACAATCAGGAGGCTTCCATTGAGAAACAAGTTACGGGTTACGTGTGCTTTTCTGTTCTTTCTTTTTCTAGTTAGTCCCAACTCCTCGCAGGCTCAGGATCAACCAACGATCGCCAAAGACTCGCTTCAAATCACCGCCTTCACAATCAATTCTTACAAGGGGAATTACGACGTCTGGAGTTGGGTCCCGCGTATGGAGTATCGCGTCAATGGACCGATAGCGAGCGGCAGCCAACTGTATGTCGAGTACACGCTGCCCACCGGTGCGTGGGTAAAGTTTGACTGCTCCACCGAGAACATCGAGAAGGGTTACTGGTGGCGAACTGAGTGCGGAGGAAGCAGCCTTCCGGAAGACAAAGGCATTACGTACACCGGTCCAGTGAACTTCGTCGTCAAGATGCGTAACGAACTCCAGGGAACTGATTCCACCCTTTTCACCGGCAAGATGAAGGTCGCGAAAGCTCGTTCGAACGAACACGGTCCGAAAGCCGTTAATAAGTTTGTCTACTTCATCGATCACGATTGGAATCTTCCGATCGGATACGTTTACCTGACGCCGGACAGCATTTACGGTTGGAAATTTCCGGATTTTCACGTTGCGTTCTGGGTGCGTGGTGAACCGGGTAGATTCGATCCACATCTCTTCTATCAGGGCAAGGAAGTCGGCAAGAAGTTTCTAGATGGAACCGAAGTCGGCAGAGCCGGTTGCGAGGCCCGGGTCGAGAACAACACAACGCATTACGTCGAAGACTCGGTGCCGCAGAAAGCGAAGTGGTCGCGTGTCGAGTGCAATTTTCCGAATATCAAAGGCAGCAACACGAGCGGCCAGGCGGCGTCACCCGTATTCGGTGAGATTTTCACGCTTGCCGACAATCCCGGTGAGTATGAATTCAAACTGCTCCGGAACAATAAGCTCGCCCGGTCGATCAAGTTTACCGTTGCGCCCGGTGGGAAGTTTGACAACGGTATTGCAACGAGCAATCAACTCGGCAGCGATCGCGTGATCTTTCCGGTCCAAATAATCGGCGACCAGGATGGTGTGTGGAACAAGACAGCTTGGCAAAGTGACGGCTTCTACGGCAACCCTTTGAAAGGGTTCACAGCCATACCATAGTTGGATCACAAAGAGGCAGAAGGAGCACAAGTCATGACAATGATGATTCTTAAAAAACTGTTTATGTGCTTCTTGTGCCTTTTCGCGGCGGTGATCTTTTCGAGCGATGTTGCGGCGCAGAATTGCAATCGGTTTCAGCCAGTGGCGGGAAGGTGCGATCTCAGCGCCGACCCGACAACGCAGGCAAAGTGTCTTTTGCGGCCCGTGAAGAAGTTTGCGAACCTCGGCGATCCTTTGCCGTCACTTCCGGCTCCACTCGATACGCTGATAGGCCAACCCACCGAAGCATCAATCACCGTCGATCATCTCAAACGCTTCCTCGAAGCGAAGGGAATTCGAGAGGCCGATCTCGGCGGCTCGTTGTCGATCAAGCTCACAAAACCAAAGTACTTCGTCATTCACGACACGAGTGACTTCTTCGAGCTGGCAGACTTTCCCGCCAACGTCGATACCGAAGCTGCGTCAATCAACAAACTCACACGTCGCGTGACGCGAAAGATCTGTCACGTTTACATCAATCGTGTGGGTCAATCGGCGACGGCTGTCGTTTTCGAATCATCCGCGCCACCGAGTGGGACGAAGTTTGGCACCTGCAATCGTTCGCGCCGCCGCGAGTTTCTGCACATTGAAAACGTGCAGCCTCGAATTCGCGATCGCTCAGTCAACTTCAGAAACGACGCACTGGCGCCCGATCCGGGTTTTCCGGAAGCTCAGTTGGAACGATTGGCGCTGGTTTATCTGGTGGCGAGTGTGCGGTCAGGAAAATGGCTGATTCCCGCCTTTCACTCGCCCATCGACCTGGGCTTTCGCGATCGGCACGACGATCCGCAGAACTTCAACTTGCAACTTTGGGCCACTAAGTTGGAGCAGTTAATTGCAGAAATCAGATCAGCAGGTTAGAAATATTCTAGGCGGAGCGGCTTTGCACAAAGAGTCAGGTTTAGCCTGCGAAGCAGGCGAAAGCATAAAGCCTGGGGCGTGAGCCCCAGGAAACAAGATTAATAAGGACCCGAGCCCGCGCAGCAACTGTGTTCGAAGTCAAGCTGAAACTGGTTCGTTTCTCCAAAGCGTTTGATTACGGATCATCAGATTGATGATGGACAAAAGTTTGCGCATGCAGGCGGTAAGGGCCACCTTGTGGGGTTTTCCTTTAGCCACCAAGCGCTGATAGAACTCTTTGATAACCGGATTGAACCGCATCGCAGTGAAGGTGGCCATATAGAGCATGCAGCGGACGCGGGCACGGCCCCCGAAGATATGCCGAAGGCCTCGTTGCTGACCGCTGTCGCAATTGAGTGGAGCCACCCCGACGAGCTTACTGATTCGTTGGCGATTGAGTGTACCCAATTCCGGCAAGTCAGCCAGCAAGGAGAAGGAAACCACCGGACCAATACCAGGAACACTCTGCAGGATGGCGTCTTTGTTTTGCCATACGGTGGAACTTACTAAGCGAGACTGAAGCTGCTCATCAAGTTCGGCAATGCGTTCCTCGAGCCAGTCGATGTGCTCTTTGATAGTGTCGCGGACGACCTCGCTGGTGGCGGAGTGGCGGCGATTTTTTTCGGCCACCAGCATCTCGACGAGCTGGCTGCGGCGGCCCATCAAAGCCTCTAACTCTTGTTCATCGGTTGACTTAAGAGGACGTAAGGGTGGCTTGATGGCAGCGCCAAAGTGGGCCAGGACGCCGGCGTCCAGACGATCGGTTTTGGCTAATTGACCAGTGGCCTTAGCGAAGGCTCGCACCTGCCGCGGATTGATCACTACTACTGGCAACTTAGCAGTGTGCAAAGCATGCACCAGTGGTTTCTCCAAACCACCCGTCGCCTCCACGACAATACGTGCCGGTCGTAAGGCGATCAGCTCAGCCAGCAGCGCGGCCAAAGCACTGGCCTTATTGGGACAGCGATAATGAAACTCGCTCTCATACACTGCTACTTCTAGGAGCTGTTTGGAAACATCGATACCGATATTGGTTTTTCTCTTTGACACGAATTGTTCTCCTTCCCGGGCTTGCGGAATACGGGCTCTAACGCCCCAGCAACTGTTCGGGTTTTAGGGAAAACGAGGTGCAACGATCAAATGCTGCGCGACGGGCTCGTGGCAACCAAGCGGGTTAAGGATCTGTTGCACCCTTGCGGCAATCGCTTCCGCAGTACAAGCGATTGGCAACTCAAAGAACTCTTGTCTAACTTGCATGTGCTAATCATACAAGCGGGTGAAAGCTGCCACAATTCGTTGCGCTGTCGCCCGTTTTCACGGGCTGTTGCGTTCCGGTTGAACGATCCTGAGGCTTGCGCCCCAGGCTTTATGCTTTCGCCTGCTACGCAGGCTAAAAGGACTATCGATGACTTTTTGTGCAAAGCAATCTTTGCGTGAGAAAACCGCTTTAGCTTGCTACTATGCAAACGGTGATCAGAAAGCTCGTACTCCTGGTTGTAGTTTGTATCCTGGTGGGCGC
>JBIOVO010000289.1:0-9577 GCA_044867735.1 Pyrinomonadaceae bacterium
AGATTTCACTGTTGTCTTCGGATCAGTCACCATAAAGAAAACAAAGAGCTGATACATCGGTCCGGTTATCGGCGCAACTTCCGCCCACCAGGAGTCGCCCGTAATCAGACTCCGCACGTATGAAAGCGCGAGAAACGAGAGCACGTAAGTCACGCTGATATGAATTCGTTTCGCGCGATAGATAATCACCGAGCCGAGGATCCAGATCACCAGCATCGGCGCCAGAAAGTTTCCCCACTGAACCGTCAGCGCCGCCACCGTCTCCGGCGCAAGAAACAACAACACGCAGATCCCGAAGTTGGACGGATTCCAAAGATGACGATTCTTAACTCGCAACACGTATTTCGACATGACCGAAATCACGCTGCACAATGCAAAGGGCCAGAACGCAGGCGAACGAAGCAGAATGCCGACGCTGATTCCCGAGATGTAGGCGCTTGCGAGATTGAGCCACTTACCGAAAAAGATCCGGCCGAGCACCAGCTCTGCGACGAGGGCGCAAACTATCGCGATCGCGGTGCGCTCGTAACTTTCCAGAATGCCGTAGAACGTGTGGCCCACCACCAGAATCGTGGTGATGAAAAGCGGGGGCAGATAACGGTTACTGAACGAGAGCATCCGGCCTGAAACCGACGCCGCGGGAGCACTGACGGGTTGTGCCGCCGTTTGACTCATGCTGACTCCTTGATCTTATGGACTTGGCCGACTGAGGGATTCTGCAATGTCTCAGTCTTGCCTGAAGGCCAGCGAATCTCAGCCTTCTCGATGCGCGGATCTTTGCCGAGTCCGAAATGGAGTCGTCGCTGATTCTGTGAGCAAAAACCGCCTCCGCCTGAAACCTGCTGGGCCTGCTGATGACCATTCCAGAACAAACGCACCTCAGCGCCGATCGCACTGCGATTACTCGCGGCACCCTCGAGTTCAAAACTGATCCACTTGTTCTCAGGAGCAACATTGTTCTTGTAGATCAACAACGGACCTTTTTGATTTGCTACAACTACATCCAGCACGCCGCGGTTCCACAAATCAACTAACGCCACCGCGCGTCCATCAAACTCATCACTCGCACCCACAGCTTGCGCCACGTTCACAAACCTTCCGGCGCCATCGTTAAGCCAAACTTTCTTCTGCTGGTAGCCGGACAAGCTGCGGCCCTCCATCGCCGGCCAGTGTGCAGCATCGGAGATGATGGTCGAGTTGCCGCCTGCGATCTTGGAGAAGTCGTACCAGTAATTCGCCTGACGATCCGCCGAGATGTAACCGTTAACCAGGTAGAGGTCGAGCGTGCCGTCGTTATTGAGATCGCCAAACTGCGCACCAAAACTCCATCCGCCCATTTCGACGTCCATCGCGCGCGCCATGTTGTCGTATTTCAGTGAATCACCACGGCTGTCTTCGCGCGGCACCCACAGATTGTTTCCCTGAATCAAGACGCCTTCTTCCGAAATGTTCGAGACGTAGATCGAGTAACGGCCCTGGTTGAGAATATCTCCCACTGAAGCATTCATACCGCTCTTCGGTGAGAAGCCGACTCCGGTCTGTTTTCCTACTTCGCGAAATTGTTTGCCGTCGTTGAAGAAGAGTTCAGAGATACCGTAGTCGTTGGCGATGAAGAGATCCTGATTGCCGGTGCCACGAAGATCGGCGACCGTCACTGCCAACGCCCAACGTCTGCTGTTGATGCCAAGCTTCTCCGCAACCTCTTCGAACGCGCCATCGCCCAGGTTCCGGAAGAGATACTTGCGCCCGCCGTTCTGCGCGTACTCAAAACTCTCCGGCATCATCTTCGTGCTCTTCAAGTGCCAGAGATCGACGTCTTCCGCGTAGTAGCCACCGAGAAATAGATCGAGCTTTCCGTCGCGATCGTAGTCAAACCAGATTGCGGTGTTTGCGTTTACCCAGGGCGGCAATCCGGCTTTGTCAGTCACCGGTGAAAACTTCTGTCCCGCGTCGTTGTGAAACAGTTCGGGCTTGCCCCACTTGTACACGAAAAGATCTTCGTAACCGTCGTTGTCGTAGTCACCCCAAACCGAGCCCATCGAGACACCTGTGCCGGCCTGGTTGAGATCGGCCACGCCCAGCGCCGCAGCGACATCCTGAAACGAACCGTCCTTGTTGTTTTTGAAGAGCGCGTTCTTACTTCCCTCGCCGCTGTTCGTCACATAGAGATCCGACCAACCGTCGCGATCGAAATCAACGACGGACACAGCCGCGCCCATCGAGGCCACTTGCGGCATGATGTGATCCAGGCGGTGATCCAGCGTCGGGGCCTGGTGGGTAAAGTTGACCTTGGAAGTCTGCGCTACTTCTTGTAAGTAGAAGCCATAGCGAGTCAATAGATTCGAAGGATCTGTTTTTCCAACCGTCACTTGACGATTCCCCAGTCGCTTCAGCAGAAGCGGCGTGGCAATCAGACCAACAAACACTACCAGCAGGATAATTCTGGGCGTCTTACCGCGAATCATTTTCTTGTTCGAACCCTCAAAACATTTCTGAAAACATCTGGAGCAACGTAGCGCGTGTGATAGTTTTTCCAGTCGTCGGTAAAGCGACGATAGACGACTTCATCTTCAAGTTTGCCGGGCTTCGTCTCGTACTCCGACTGCGCGTGATGCGGCAAAGGCAACACCGTGCGCGAGTGGGTCGAATTATAGTCGCCGTCTTTAATCCAACCATCACCCATGATTATGTAGTCGCGCACCCAACCCGGCGGCGGCGGTGGCTGTTCCGGAAACTGCAACGACATCTCATCGCCGGACGCGACGATCACGTATCGATCATCGATTTCACGCAAAAGCTCACCAACCTCACCGAACCGAGTGTAATAACCCTCGAGATCGCGCCAGCTTTGCTTCGTCGAAAATAGCTTATTGTAATCCGGTATCTCCGGTGCGCCCGCGTCTGGACGGCTGATCACCGAATAACCACGATAATGAAGGTCAGCCTTCGAAGGTGTTAAGCGTACCATCTTCACGGGCGCATCCGGTAATCCGACCGCCCACTCGAGGTGATCCCAGTAGATTTCGAGGTTGGTGCGAATGCGCACTCGGCGCGGCGTTCCGGGATGGAAAATGTCGGTTAAATTAAATAGAACCGTCTTCTTCCGGCCGGCCGGAAAACCGAGATTCGACTGCGCCGTGACCCAACCGCCCTTTCCGTCCGGAATCTCGACGCTCATGGCTTTCGCGCGCCATTTGTTTCCCTGCGTGATCGCGACGTTCACTGACGACTCTGTATCGTGAATCGATCCGTGCGCGATGAGATACAACGGTCCGGTAGTTGGTGCATCTGCGCCGAGATCCACTTCTACGTAGTGATCTCGAGTTAATCCTTGAAACTGACCACGTCCGAATGTGTCGACCGCTTTGCCGTCGCGTTCGGCCACGAAGGAAGTTACGTCGTCGCCGTTGTCGTCGATCGCTTGTTTGATTGGCTTTGGCGTGGCTACCGTGGTGAAGCCGAGTTTTGCCGGAGGAACAACGAAGCGCTCATCGACGAAGATCTCAGTTCCTTCGGGATGATCGACGGGCATCAAGCCGATGTAGTCGTAGTAATAAACTTCCCAGAGCTCGGCAGTAACGCGAATGTCGTAATAGCCGTCGCGGGGCACGAGTTGATCTCTTCTGATCTTGTACCACTCACCGGTGGCGGCGATCTTCGCGGAACCGATCGTGTTGATACGCAAACCGATGGCTGAGCCCCACGGCACCGCGTCCTTAATAAACTCCATCTCTTTGCCGTTATACGCAAATAGGAATGGACACGAAGCTTTCAAACGTTGTTCAGTTAAGACTTCCTGATCGGCCTTTACTTCAAACTCCGCGCGCACGGTTCCGTTGGGCCAAACAACTCGAATCACGTCGGCGCTCGTTTGCTCGCCGAGACCGAAGTGCAGCAGTGGACCGGTGATCGGCTGTTTCTGCACTTGCATGCCGGCGCGAATTTCCATCTCGCCGCCGACACCGAACGGATTTATGCGTTGATCTCCAACGGCATTGCTGGCGCGTGGACGTACGATCTGCCAGTGATAACTCTTCGTTCCGTTATTGATCGCCTGGCGCGGCTCGTTCTGCAGCGAGAGTCCTATTAGATCAAGACGTCCGTCGTTATTTACGTCCGCAACATCAAACACGCGCTCGGCCCACGCGGCAGTCGAGGCGTTAGTAAACTTACCGCCCCCCTCGTTTAGCCACACCACCGCCCCTGGACTACACGGCGCCGGACACTTCTCGGATCTGCCCGTCGGGATCGAAGATGCCGCGATGATGTCCAAACCGCCGTTGTTATCGACGTCCGCGACGCGCAAGGTTACGAATCCCTTGATCGGGAACGAAAGATTTCCGCTTTTTGCGATCTCTTTGCGCACAAAATCAACGCCGTGATCCTGGTCTGACAGACTGACGACTGTTCCATCGTTCTGAATGAGGATGAGATCGAGAACACCGTCGGCTTCTACGTCCATGACGTTGAGCGCCACCATTTCCACGACCTTGCCCGGAATTGGTCGTGCAAAGAATTGTCCTTGCCGCTCATTACTAAAGATATGCACCACGCCCGAGGCGTCGATGAGTGCCGCGTCAGGATCGCCGTCAGCATCCAGATCGGCCCAGGCGAAATCCCTGAGACCGAGAATGCCTGTAAACGGTTGAATGGAGGTAAAGGTCCCGTCGCCATTGTTTCTCAAGACATTTGGCAGGTCTCGCTCTGCGCCGAGCACGATGTCCAGATCGCCATCGGCCTCAATGTCTGCGGCCCACGCACCCAGGTATCTGTTGTTGAGTACTCTGGTATCAAGCGCAGTCTGCGCGGTCACATCGGTAAAGGCGGAAGGACTTTCCTGGCGTAAAAACCGCACACCGCCATCGCCTGCGAGCACGAGATCAGTCTTAAAGTCGTAACTAAAATCGACGGCAAGAATCCCGTTGGGTTCAGGAGCCAGATTTAATGAGCCGCCTGGGAACGGAAATGTTGCGCCACTGGCGAGTCGAACCTCTTTCGCGGTCGCGGTAGCAACCACCGGCGCTCCACTTCCACTCAACGAGATCGCACCAATCCAATCTACTTGCCCCGCACCGGTAATCGGTTCCGGCTTAAACGTGATTGAGGTGTCGGCAGCCGCAGTGGTAAAGACCGGCGCTTCCAACTTCAAAAAGTGCGTAAACGGAACCGCCTCCTCGCCAGGAGGCGGCTTGATAGCGGAAAGATTTCGACGATACTCCGGCACACGCATCAACACATTGCGCAAAAAACTCGTGCGCGTCGCGGCAGCACGTAAATCTGAACTTTTAGTTGCAGCGTCCACGCCGTTCACCTGCTCGCGAACTTCATCCGGCCACGAAGATGAACGCGCCTTGATCTTTTCGAGGGCTGTGTTCAGCGTTTGCGCATCGTTACGCTTGGCAGCAATACGGCTCAACTCGATCAATGCCGCGAGGTTCTCGGGTTGTGCAGCGAGAATTTTCTGAATGAGTTTTTGAAACTCTTCTGCGCCTTGTTCGTCGCCTTGTCGTTCGACTTCTTCGGCGAGTTTGTAAGTCGCGATCAAATTGTTCTGGTCCAACTCGACTGACTTGCGCAGGGCGTTGATCGATTCCGCAGTGTTACCACGACTGCTTTCGAGTAGTCCGATGAGGTAAAAAATGTCGCTGTTGTCAGGCGCGAGATCGCGGGCGCGTGTGAGCCGTTCGTTGGCGGTGTCGTAGTTTCTCTGGCGGAGTGCGAGTAAGCCCCAGTTGGCCCAACCGGCCGGTTCGGCCGGTGCGAGTTGGGTGAACTGCGCGAGTTTCGCGTCGGCTTGCACATCGTGACCGACCTGGAGCGCCGCGAGACCGATGTAGAACGTACGGACGATTTCGTTATATTGCGGCGACGATTTGCCGGGAAGATTACCGCTCGGGCGGCAGCCGGAAAACAACAAAAGCGCCAGTAGAAACACGAATGCGGGGGAATGTCTTTTTCTGAGCATGCTTGTTTAGATTGTTTTTCTTACCCGCAAGGGCGCAAAGGCGCAAAGAAAGTCGAGGTTCCGGAGTTCGATCTCAGTCTTTGCGCCTTTGCGCGATTGCGGGAAACTCCGCACAATGTAGCACAATGAGACCTAAGATTGGCCTTCTGCTGCTGGCGCTGTGCCTCAGTGTTCTGACAGCGGCTTCTAATAGTCAAAACGAACAATCGAAAGCAAACGCGCGCGAAGAAGCGTATCGCGCCAATAACCTCGGCGTCGCACTGCTCGAACAGTTCAAACACAAGGAAGCGGCCGACGCTTTCAGACGTGCACTGCAACTCGAACCCGGTCTTGCGCTCGCTCGCATCAATCTCGGCATCGCGCTTTTCAATCTTCCCGATCTCCCGGCCGCGCAAAAAGAGTTACTAGCCGCCAGCGCCACCGCTCCAAACGCACCGCAACCACCGTACGTTCTCGGATTGGCGGCCAAGACGCAAAACAAACCCGAAGAAGCGATTGCGGCGTTTCAGAGAGTCTTGAAGATCGATGCGAACGACGTCGGCGCGAATGTGAACCTCGGTCAACTCTACGCGCAGCAACGAAGGTACACAGACGCAATCCCAGTGCTGCGCACCGCGGTCGCCGCCGAACCATACAACGCGACCGCGCTCTACAACCTCGGCACAGCCTTGATTCGTGCCGGCCAAAGAGAAGAGGGACAGAAAGTCATCGCGCAGTTTCAGGACTTACGCCAACGCGGCACCGGCACCACGCTTGGCACAAACTATCTCGAACAAGGTCGATACGCAGAAGCGATCGCTTCAACCGGCGCTGAACCGAATCTCGTCGATAAACGAACGCCGGACGTGAAGTTCACCGATGTCTCAGCGAACGTGTTGCCGCCTCTGACTGATTGGCGTGTGCCTGTGTCTGTTCCGAGCGAAAGAAGCGGTGCTGTACTGCTTTTTGACTATGACCTCGATGGTGATCTCGATCTGTTTGAAGCAGCGACGAAACAACGCCTCTGTCGAAATGACAGCGGAAAGTTTACCGACGTCACAGCGCAATCGGGTGCACTCGCTAAAGATCTGGAAGGTCTTGCGAAGGCGGCGATCGGTGGCGATTACGACAACGACACTCGTCTCGACCTTTTCGTGATTCGCAGCAACTCGCTCACGCTCTATCACAATGACGGCAACGGCAGTTTTTCCGATGTAACAGCGGCGGCAAAGATTCCTGCGACTTTTCAGAACGGTATGACGGCGGCTTTTGCCGACGTCGATCATGACGGCGATCTCGACATCGTGATCGGCGGTCAGAGTTATCTGTTGTTGCGAAACAACGGCGATCGCACGTTCAGCGATCAAACGGCGACAGCAAAACTTAACGACAAAGTTTCGGCACGCGCGATCGTAGCGACCGACTTCGATAATCGCCGTGACATCGATCTCCTTGTCGCGGCAAACGAAAAGATCTCTCTTTGGCGCAACATGCGCGACGGAACGTTTCGGGACGTAGCCGCAGAGGTCGGGCTCGGCGCCGAAGAACTGAAAGCAAAGACGACCGTCGCCGCTGGCGACGTCAACAAGGATGGCTTCACTGATTTCTATTTCGGCGCTCGCGGCGATGCGACGGGTTTTCTCGCCATCAGCAACGGCAGGGAACGGTTTCAACTCACGCGCGCCGCGGGTCACACCAGCGCCGCACAGTTCGTCGACTACGATAACGACGGACTCCTGGACCTTGTATTGATCGGGGCAACGGACTTCCAGGTCTTTCGCAACACCGGTAGCGACTGGACTGACATCACCGGCAAAGCAACACAGGGCCTACCCGTGATCGGTCTGGCTTTAGTGACGGGGGATCTCGATGGCGACGGCGATACGGATCTGATTTTCGGACTGCCCGGAGGCGGGCTGAAAGTCGTGCGCAACGATGGTGGAAATTCAAATCGTTCCTTGCGCGTTAATCTCGTAGGCAAGGTCAGCAATCGTGGTGGCGTCGGGGCGAAGCTTGAAGTGCGCGCGGGAAGTCTGGCCCAGAAGCTCGAGACATATTCTTCGTATCCGGCTCCGGCGCCTGCTGACCTCGTGTTTGGTCTTGGCAAGCGCGCGACAGTAGATGCAGTGCGCGTCTTGTGGCCCGCTGGAATCGTTCAGGCAGAGACTGAGTTAGCGAAGTCGCCGATCACGTTGACGGAGCTGGATCGAAAACCGTCTTCGTGTCCTTATCTTTATGTCTGGAATGGTGAACGCTTCGTGTTCGTCACAGACTTCATGGGCGGCGGCGAGATGGGCCATCTCGATGCGCCGGGAATCTACAACACACCGGATCCGGATGAGTACGTGCGCATCAGCGGAGACCTGTTGCGCGAGCGCGATGGACGCTATGAGATACGCGTCACCAACGAGCTGGAAGAAGCGATGTTCGTCGACCGGTTGCAACTGGTTTCGGTGGCGCATCCGAAAGGAGTCGAAGTCTATCCCAATGAGGGACTTACGGTTCCGCCTCAACCGTTTAAGATCTACCAGACCCGAGGCGCTCGCGTGCCGCTGGCGGCTGTTGATGAACACGGTCATGACGTCCTTTCACGCATCGCTTCGGTTGACCGCCAGTACCCTGATGATTTCAAGCGTCACTCGATTCGCGGCTACGCCGACTATCATGAACTGACGTTAAAGATCGACGAGAATTCAACGACGCTCGGGCGTGTGTTGTTGTTGCTCACTGGTTGGACAGACTATGCATGGTCCAGCGATAACCTGGCTGCGTCGCAAAGTGGCAAGAGTCTGCAACTGCCGGCTCTTCAGGTGAAGGATAAAGATGGACGTTGGAAGACCGTGATCGAGAACGTTGGTATTCCGGTCGGACGTCCGCAGACTGTCGTCGCTGATCTCACCGGAAAGTTTTTGAGCGCGAGCCGGGAAGTTCGCATCGTGACGAACATGCAGATCTACTGGGATCAGATCCTCGTAGACACGTCTGACGGGAAGTCTCCGATTCAGGTAACCCGACTCAATCCGTCGGTTGCCGATCTGCGTTGGCGTGGGTTCTCGCTCGAGCACTCGCCCGATGGCCAGCAACCAATGACCTACGATTACAAACAGGTCTCGTTCACCTCGCCGTGGAAGGTGATGACTGGACGCTACACGCGTGAGGGCGACGTGCGCGAGTTACTGCTGGCAACGGATGATATGTTTGTGATCTCCAGACCGGGCGATGAATTGGTGTTGTCGTTTGCGGCAGACAAGCTGCCGCGCTTGCCGGAAGGATGGACACGAACGTTCCTGCTCTACGCGGATGGGTTTAGTAAAGAGATGGACATCAACTCGGCGAGCCCGGACCAGGTTGGGCCACTGCCTTTCCATGGCATGAGCAAGTATCCGTATGAGTGGCCGGAGCGTTATCCGCTGACAGAGAAGCGAAGAAGGTACCTGGAGAAGTACAACACGCGGGTCGTGACGTCGCAGGTGGATAGGATTGCGGGGATTAGATGAAAAAGCATTACTCGCGCAAAGGCGCAAAGACGCAAAGTTCTGACCTCCGGAGCCGCAGGTCTTGACTTTGCGTCTTTGCGCCTTTGCGCGAGAAATCCTAATTTAGCCCCATGGAACCCGTAAGATATTCGGCAGC
>JBIOVO010000290.1:0-12282 GCA_044867735.1 Pyrinomonadaceae bacterium
CGTGTGCGTAAAGCCTGGGGCGTGAGCCCCAGGAAACAAGATTAAATAAGGATCGGAGCCCGCGCAGCGGGTGAAAGCTGCACAAATCGTTGCGCTGTCGCCCGTTGTCACGGGCTGTTGCGTGCTGTTTGAACGATCCTGGGGCTCGCGCCCCAGGCTTTATGCTTTCGCCTGCTACGCAGGCTAACAGGACTATCGACGACCTTTCGGGCAAAGCCCTTTGAACTCAAAACGATCATCAATACCAGCAGTACATATGACTTAACTCTCTCAAGGAGAATACTGATGAGAAGATCGCTCTTCGTAGGCTTGGTATTCGTGCTGTTCGCCGTTCCCGTCGTAGCTCAGGATGCAAACGCAGATCGGGAAGCGGTGCGTCAGGCCGTACTGGATTACGTTGAAGGAATCTACAACGTCCAGCCGGAGAGAATTGAGCGCAGTGTCAGCCCAAGCCTTGCCAAGCTGGGCTTCTATCGTCCCCCAACTGAAACCGCCTACCGCCCGGGAAGGTCAATGGCCTTTCAGCAGTTAGTGGAGATCGCAAAGACCTACAACAAGGAAGGCAAGCTCCGGAAAGATGCGCCGAAAGATATCCAAATCTACGACGTGTTAGACCAGACCGCGACGGTGAAGCTAACTGCCGAGTGGGGCATTGACTACATGCACCTGGCGAAGATGGATGGCAAGTGGATGATCATCAACGTCCTCTGGCAGAGCCATCCACCGAAAAACTAATATGGAAACGCTATTTCGAGACCTTCGTTACGGCGCCCGAGTGCTGAGTAGGAATCCGGTGTTTACCGCGGTTGCCGTGCTTTCACTCGCGCTGGGCATCGGGGCGAACACCGCCGTGTTCAGCGTGATTAATGGAGTTCTGCTGAAGTCCTTGCCCTTCAAGGACCCGGAGAGTCTTGTGCTGGTCTGGGGTGATGCGAGAGATCAAGATCGGTTGAAAGGCCGCAATCAACTCTCGGCCACGGACGTGGCCGATTTTCGCAATCAGACCACCACGCTGGAAGAGATTTCACCCTTCATGGGTTGGAATCCGATAATGTCGGGCGATAGCGAAGCAGAGAGGATTCCAGCGATTCAGGTAGGCGACGGCTTCTTCAAAGTGATGCGTGGTGCTCCCCTGCTGGGTCGGGTTTTTACTCCAGAAGAACAGCAACCGGGTAAGGACTTCGTCATTGTGCTGGGCCACCAATTGTGGCAACGCCGTTTCAACAGCGATCCCAATGCTGTGGGCAAGTCGGTATTGCTGAACAGCCGGACCTACACGATTGTCGGCGTTATGGGGCCTGACTTTCATCCGTTACCTCCTGGTTTGGTATTTCCGCAAGGCCAGTTTTATCGACCGATTGCCGAGCCGTACGACAATGAGGAACGTAGCTCGCGACACGTCAGAGCCGTCGCTCGTCTAAAACCCGGAGCGACAATCGGTCAGGCGCGCGTCGATATCGCAACGATCGCCAGTCGGCTGGAACAGGAACACCCAACCACCAACAAGAATCAGAGTGCGACGGTCGTTTCCATCACAGACGATACAGTTGGCGGACTCAAGCGGACGTTGTGGCTTGTTTTCGGCGCGGTGGTTTTCGTTCTACTCGTTGCCTGCGCTAATGTCGCCAACCTGCTACTGGCCAGAGCTACAGCGCGATATAAAGAGATTACGATTCGTGCCGCAATTGGAGCGGGACGACGACGGCTGATTCAGCAACTGCTTACGGAGAGCTTGATCCTGGCCTTACTTGGTGGTGGTGTTGGCCTGCTCCTGGCGGTCTGGGGCACTAAGGCTATCGGCTCTCTCGCTTCGCGCATCAATCCGGTTTTCGACAACATCGCGATCGACACACGAACTGTTCTGTTCACGCTTTCTGTGTCAGTTCTTACGGGCATCGTTTTTGGCCTGGTCCCGGCGTTACAGATTTCGAAGCCCAACCTCGCCGGGTGGTTAAAGGAAGGACGGAGTTCGGGAGGCTCCGCAAGTCGAAATCGTTTTCGTGGCGCACTCGTTGTTGCTGAAGTAGCGTTGACACTCGTCCTACTGATTTGTGCCGGACTGCTGATTAGAACAGTAGCTCAACTGCGAAGTGTTGACGTTGGCTTCAACGCGAACAATGTCCTCACCATGAACATTGGCCTGCCTAATGCCAAATATCCCAAGCCGGAAAACATCGTCGCATTTTTCAAAGACGCAACCGATCGGATCTCCACGTTGCCAGGCGTTAAGGCCGCCGGGATAACAAGTGTACTTCCCTTAAGCGACAACTTCGATGGACGTGGCCTGGCGGTTGAGGACCATCCCAAGCCGGAAGGCGAAGAGATTAGTGTGGATCTTTATGTCGTGACTCCGGGCTATCTGACGGCGATGGAGATTCCCCTCAAGCATGGACGAACCATCTCAAATCACGACACAATCGAATCGGCAAAAGTTGCGCTAATCAATCAGCGAATGGCCGACCAGTTATGGCCCAATCAGGATCCGGTGGGACGGCGAGTCAAATTTCCCGGTAGCCAAACTAATCCCCAACCCTGGCGCACGATCGTTGGGGTGGTAAGTGATGTTTCGCAGTACTCGCTGGATAAAACGCCGCCAATGCAGATTTACCTCCCTCACAGTCAGTTTCCGACCTCGTTCGACAACATCGTCGTCAAGACGGAAGGCGATCCTTACAGCGTTTTGAATGCCGTCCGGCGAGAGATTCTGGCGATCGATAAGGACCAGGCTGTTTACAATGTGGTTACCCTCGAGGAATTGCACAGTGACTCGATTTCCATGAGGCGCTTTCTCATGGTTTTGTTAATCGTTTTCGCCGGTCTCACTCTCACGCTCGCGGCGGTTGGGATCTACGGAGTGATGTCGTACGCCGTAACCCAACGCACTCAGGAGATCGGGATCCGGATGGCGCTGGGGGCGCGCCCGGCCGACGTTTTGAAGCTGGTTGTCAAAGGCGGGATCGCGTTGGCACTGATCGGCGTGGCAATTGGAGTAGCAATTGCCTTCGGCTTGACCCGGTTGATGGAAGCGGTACTCTTCGGAGTTAAACCAACTGACGCGTTGACATTCGCACTTGGCTCCTTGGCTCTGGTCGCGGTGGCGGGTCTGGCTTGTTACGTCCCCGCGCGACGAGCAACGAAGGTCGATCCGCTAATGGCCATGAGAGACGAATGAAGCGAAGGCTTGTCGCGCGATTTATTTCCTCCGCTTAGTACGCTGAAGCTCAACCACCAGGTGCTTCGTAGTGTTGGGCTCGAGGAGTAGGGAATTCGTCGTTTGTCCTTCCTCACCCGACTTGTAGTGCCAATCCTGATAACCGGTTTCCGTTACCTTCACAGTAAGAGCCACCGATGGGACGAGCAACTCGAACTCACCCAGTTCCACTGGCAAGGACAATCCGGTTCTAAGAAATCGGTCCGGTAGATCCACGCGGCGGACCGTAATGTCAGCGTGTTTCAGCGGTTGCCTGGTGACTGCGTCGATCACCTGACCTGTCAAAAGAGCAGCTTTTGGACCCAACCGAATTGTTATTCCTTGAGCAGTCTGCTGCGAGTAAACTGTCACCTGTGGATTAGGGGGCCCGACCTCATACAAATTGAACTCAGTACGTGGATAGCCATCGTCCTCTTTTTTCGTAAAGAGCTCGTATCGTCCTGGTGTCAGTCCGGCAATAGTGAATTCGCCGTCCCGGTTGGTCTCAGCTCGCGGTAGATTGCGAACGGGAAGCGCAAGGTTCTCGGCCGTTACGATGACGTTTTCAACTGGCAGACCACCGGCATCAAGCACTCTGCCCGAAACTGTTCCATATTCCTCTATAAGATTCGAGGTTGTCTGATTCGCAACCAGGGTGGACGAAACCTTATCGTTCTCGGTATGAGATGCCTTGAGCTGCGATCGCGAAGGCGA
This sequence comes from Pyrinomonadaceae bacterium, assembly GCA_044867735.1. Taxonomy (GTDB): domain Bacteria; phylum Acidobacteriota; class Blastocatellia; order Pyrinomonadales; family Pyrinomonadaceae; genus PSRF01. The sequence continues at coordinate 3,905 of JBIOVO010000290.1, forward strand.
AGCAGCGTAAAAAATCACTGCACTTGCTACGAGCAGCAAAGTGATACTAAAGATTTTGACGAGTCTCATCGCATTCCTCCCTACGGTTGTACGTGAGTGCCTTCCAGAGAACTGGCAGTTCCCTTTACCTTAATTTCGTTGTAGTGAACGTTGTAGTCTAGCGTCGCCAACGTCACCTGTGTGGCGCCGTTGCACCATTTCCACTTGTTTGGTACCCAATCAAATCCGCAAGTTCCACTACTGGGGGGACAGCCCGTTTTAAGGGTGTCTTCGAAGATCCCCGCCGAGTTGACAACCGACGCGTTGCACACCTTGGTGTAGACGACCTCTTGATTTGCACAAGTGTCAGTCGTGGAACCGGTCGGAACCTCAATGATGGAAATACCGCCCACAGGAGTTGTACCAGGCTGATCAACCACTACCCAGTCAATTACTCTCCTGGCGCCACCACAAGTGGTTGTTGAGCCCAGTAGATCATTTCCCACCAGCAGGTGATGCGGCCTTCGCTGCACTTCCGCCGGAGCCTCTGGCTCGGTCATCTCGCTCTGTTCTACGCAGAATGGTATGCCGTCGGCGTGCTCCATCGTAAACGAGTAGACTTCCCAGTGCGCGGTAATCGTGCCACTCCCCACGCCCACGCCACTAACATCGGCTGCACTACCGCTTCCTGAAATACCCAATACACCTGAATTATCGATGGACCAACTATCGCCGTAGTAGTAGCTAGGGGTCATCGAGCCGTAACAAGTTTGATCCCTCTGAACACCACGAGCTGTTGTCAGGTTTCCTACTGGAAGGACCAGGGAAACGGGCTCAACCCAGGACATCCTAAAGCTGTTTGGACAGCACATGAAGCAGGCATAACTGCTGCTAATTCCTTTTGCAAGATCCACCTGTTCCGATCTACCGAGCAATGCTAAGGGGTCGCGACCACGAACGGACCACACTATCTTGCCTCGACTAACTTCCGCAGGAATCACGTTGCCCTTTTCATCCGGAATCTGTTGGTCACGCATTGCGCGAATGTCGAACACCGTTGACTGTTTTCCTTTGAGTTTCCTGACCCCAGTCGAGTATTCCCCGCCATCAAAGGTCAACGCGAACGTAAGCTCCTGTTCCTTATCCGTAACGTTTTTTATGTAGACGAAGGTTGAAGAGTCTCCTTCAATGAACCATGGATATCCGCCGGTTCCATTTCGTTGTGCGGGTACATCCCACATCGGCACACGAAATACCTGGTTATGATCGCGGCTAACACTTTGGGCGACCATGATCACACTGCCTGGTGGCGTTGAGTATTCAAACTCGAGACCTGCCGTCGCCACGCTCCTCTGCTCGACTACGCGCCGTGCAATTCGATCGACGTCGATCAAGGCAACTTCTCCCGCGGCGAGTCCTTGCGGTGGCAACTGAATGATTCCAGTGTCGCCCGTCGTGGTTGTATAGGTTAGACGCCCGGTTAACTGAGAAGGAGATTCACCAATATTTCGAGCGACGGCGAATGCCTCCAGGCGCTGGCCGGCCACATTTTCGAGCCGCAGTCCAACACCTTGATAGCCCGCCGATTTAGCTCCTTGTGGATAAGAGAACTGCGACGAGAACGAGTAACCCGAGTTACCGGTAGTAAGGACGCGAGCAATAAGCGCGCCCTTTGCGCCGGAATGAATTATTGAAGCGGCGCCATAATTATTCTTCGACTTTCCGTGACCCTCCTGTTGATTGAGTCGTACTTTCCGCGTTTCATGTGCGGACAGGGTGATAGTTGTTAGCTCCTCGATACCGCGGAGTTCGGCGGTTACCGTGACGTCACTCGTGTTGCTGAGAATGAGATCCACATTGCTGCGCGGCGGCACCCACCATACGCTCTCGAGCCGTGTTGAAGGCACACCTTGAAACTCGACGAGTTTCTCGTCGAGACTAAGGCTGCGCGTTTCGTCCACAATGTACAACTGCGCACCTATAACAAGGTCTGGCCCTTTATGGAATAACTGCAAACTCCCTTCTTCAAACTGGGTTCCAGGCACAGCGCCCAACACTGAGAGATCGACGTTTTGAAACGACTCACCGGGGACGATGATCGGCGGACCATCTAATCGATTGCCATTAAGCGAAAACAAAGTGGGACGAACTTCAACAGGATCAGGCCCCTTGTTGTTCAGCATCAAGTTCGATCGGAGGTTATCTTTAGCGCTGTAGTAGGAAGCCGCCAGGAAGTGTGGCTTGTCGATATCGTCGGAGCAGCAGGCCTTCCTCACGTTAAGAGGTTGCGATTCTGAGGATTCTCTTGAAGCGTTAGATTTGGTAGTGACTGTGATCAAAAGCAGCGTGGCGATCAGGATCACAAGTAACGCAACAACTGCTAACTGCTTGTTGGTATGGAAAAATGTTGCACCACGAGTAGACAGAGACATAGAACCTCCACCAAGAGAAAAGTTTCCCTGGTAATGAAGAGAAGTAAAAAACTCAACTGGGCAACTTTAACGTTAGGAGGCGTGAGCGTCGGGGGAGGGCGAGTGTAGCATCGATTCGTCGATTGTCAACAGGGCGAATTGCCACGTAGTGGGGTAATGGTGTGTTGCTCCAACAGTGCCTGGGTCCCGGAGGGACGAGATGTTTATAGTTCGCCGCCCGCCTCAGGGACCGCGCTCCAGCGGAGCGCGATGTGTCCGTGCAGCAACAACATTCGGCTCCGCTGGAGCCGCAATTAGGTTTTAGGGCGTGGCTAGAAACATGTGGTCCCTCCGGGACCCAAGCTCTGTTGGAGCAACACACTATTTACCCCAGTACCCGCTAGGAGGCGCTACTTAAGTTTGGGCGACTCCTTGGAGTGCCCAAACTTAACCACTACCCGCCAGGAGACCCGGAATGGAGATTCTTGTCTATCGAAAAGGCACTACAAAGATTGAAGAGAACTTTACCGTCGCAGATCTACCGGAGTTATTGAAAGACGAATCGGCTGTCATCTGGGTCGACATGGAAAAGCCGACCGAAGCCGATGAGGACGTGTTGCTCAACGTCTTTAAGTTTCATCCCTTGACGGTGGAAGACTGCCGCGAGAATCGCCACTACCCGAAAATCGAAGAGTTTGAAGGTTATCTGTATTTCATTGTTCATGGTGTGACTGCCGACATTAGTCCCGACCGCTTCAACACTATCGAGCTGGATGGATTCCTCGGCAGCAACTACGTCATCACCTATCACCACGACACTTTTCGCAGCATCAATAACGTCAAACAACTGCTGCGCACGACGCCGGTTGCGTGTCATCGCGGCACTCCTTTTCTCTTACACCAGATCCTGGATCAGGTGGTCGATTACTATTCGCCCGTCCTCGACGATTTTGACGATCGCATCGATCAGATCGAAGATCAGATATTCAATTTGCAGAAGCCAAACAACCAGATCCTCGCGGAGATCATGGGTCTGAAGCGGAGCGTGTTGCGTTTGCGTCGCATCTCGGGAAAGCAGATGGACATTCTGCATCGCATGAGCCGCGGTGAGTTTGCTCTGATACCTGTGGACATGCGTCCGTTCTATCGCGATGTTTATGACCACCTGGTGCGCGTGGTGGATCTGGCCGAGAGTTATCGCGATCTGATCAGCGGATCGCTCGAGGCTTACTTGTCGGTCGTTTCGAACCGTCTGAACGAGATCATGAAAGTACTGACGATCTTCTCGGCGATCATGTTGCCGTTGACGTTCATCGCGGGTGTTTATGGAATGAACTTCGACAACATGCCCGAGTTGAAGTCCAGGTACGGGTACTTTGCGATACTCGGGTTGATGATTGTGATCGCGATAGGGATGTTGTACTTCTTCCGGAGGCGTGGGTGGATCGGAAAGTCCGAGGAGGAGGAAACTTCGGAAGGGTCAAATTAGGATTACTAGCGCAAAGACGCAAAGGCGCAAAGTTCTGACCCTTCGGGCTACCGGAGGTCTTAACTTTGCGCCTCTGCGTCTTTGCGCTAGTAATCCTAATTAAAGCGGATCGGCTTCCTTCAATTCATCATCCTGATCAAAAGCCCCGTCAGGACTGGGCAAACTCTCATCATCAGCTTCGTCGGTTAACTGTTCGTTCTCTTCCAAATCCTCAAGAGTCTCTTTGCTGGTTGCGTCCTTACCGATCGATTCCTTACGTTCCATCTGTTCGCCCCTCAGTAAATTGGATTACCAGGAATTGCCACTATCACTGACGTCACGACCGCAGCGTACACGCCCGCCACGATATCGTCGCACATCACGCCGTAACCGCCTTTGAGCCGTTCAAGCTGTGCGCAAGGGTACGGCTTAACGATGTCGAAAAAACGAAAAAGAATAAACGAAACCATGACTACCAGTAACGGAGGGTTGCGCGTTAAGAACGTTAAAGGCAACAGCGCAAGCATTTGCCCGGCAACTTCATCGACGACGATCTTGCTCGGATCCTTTCGCCCTGCGAGTGCTTCTGTGCGAAACGCGGCCCAGATTCCACCGAACGTGAGGGCCACCACTGACGCAAACACGACCGCTATGCGGACCACGCCGCCCGTCGCCTGGACCAGCAACAGGAAAAGCCCGACGCTGACGAGCGATCCGAATGTCCCCGGTATAAGCGGCAGATACCCGACTCCCCACGTCGCCAGCGCGAGTGCGAGATAGTCAGTCGCTTTGTAAGAAGTTTTAGCTGGAGCTGCGGTGATCTGTGACATCCGCGTTTATCCGTGGCAGATTCTTCCGATTAGATCGTATTCGTGGGCTTCGGTTATCTCGACGTTCACCAGATCTCCCTCAGATGGAACGACTCCTTCGGACACGTCATTGATCAGCACACAGCCATCGATGTCAGGCGCCTGGGTTTCCATTCTTCCCTGCCACAAGAGCTCGCTTTCCTTCGACTCACCTTCAAACATCACTGGAACCACTTCGCCGATGCGAGCCTTGTGCTTGCGCCGCGAGATCTTTGACTGTTCTTTCATCAAACTGTTTCGCCGGCGCACGGCAGTGCGATGCGGAACCTTTTCGGAGAGGTCAAACGCCGGCGTTCCTTCTTCGTCCGAGTAAGTGAACACGCCGACGCGATCGAATTCGACGTTCTTGATGAAACTCATCAACTCTTCGAAGTCAGCTTCGGTTTCGCCCGGAAAGCCTGAAATGAACGTCGTACGCACGGCGATGCCGGGAACGCGCTTTCGCACGCGCTCGATCAACCGTTCGAGACTTTTGCGATTACCGCCGCGTTTCATGAATTTCAAAACGTTCTGCGACGCGTGCTGCAAAGGCATGTCGAGATACTTCACCGCCTTTGGTTCTTCGGCGAGCACGTCGAGAAAGCCGTCGCTGATGTGCGTCGGATAAGTGTACATCACGCGCACCCACTCGATGCCGTCAACATGCGAGAGTTCGCGAAGCAGACGAGCGAGCGCATCCTGTTTGCCGAGATCTTCGCCGTAACGCGACGAGTCCTGGGCCACCAGGATGATCTCTTTGACGCCTTCCTCCGCGAGTTGATGCGCTTCGGCGATGATCGATCCGAAGCGACGGCTGCGAAAGTGTCCACGCATCTGCGGAATGAAACAGAAGGCACACGGACGATCGCAACCTTCCGCGATCTTTACGAACGCGTAGTGCGACGGCGTTGCGAGCACACGCGGCGTCGATTCGTCGTAAAGATAGGTCGCGGTTTGATTGCCTAGCGGAACAACCGGCAGCGAGCGAGTGTTGGTCTTCGGATCGCAAACGGCAAGGATGTCGTTGATTTGACTCGTACCGATGAACGCATCGACTTCCGGTATCGCAGCTTTCAGCTCGTCGCGGTAACGTTCAACCAAACAACCGGCAACTACGAGTCGTTTGGCTTGTCCGTTGGTTTTGAGCTGCGCGGCTTCGAGAATCGTGTCGATCGATTCCTGCTTGGCCGAATCGATAAACCCGCAGGTGTTTACCACCACTGTCTCCGCGTCGGCGGCATTGGCGGTGATTTCATATCCGTTGTGTTTGAGTTGTCCCATCATCACCTCACTGTCGACGAGGTTTTTGGGACAACCGAGGCTAATAAATCCGACTTTCTTCATCCGTATTACTTCTGTGGGTTGTCGATCGCTTCAAGCGCAAACAGCGCTCGCTCCACTTCACGTTTCTCCGTTGCCGAGAGCTTTTCATGGCCGAATCTCACCCGGTTGTAAGCGCGGGTGATTAAAAGCGCCTCGTTAGATTTCAAGGTACTGGCAAATTCGAGCGGCGTCAGGTGCCCTTCGCGCATTAGACCGCGCTGCTCCATCAACGAGACGAGTCGCTCGTAAAACTGCACACTGGAATAAGTTCTTCCGTCTTCCATCAGATCGCCTGAGCCTCGACGTGTCCAAAGCAAGATTCGTTTTCCGAACAATGCCACAGTCACAATCAAAAACAGTCCAATCGCAGCTATTGCGACGGTGAAAGTGTTGCCGGTCAGATAACTCTTCACGACAGCGATCAGGTTTGAAACCGAGCGCCCGTAGTCGAAGACTTGATTATGAATCGTGGTGGCGAGCGTTCGTTGCTCCTGTTTGTCGTAACCAACTACGTACTGAAACCAGAGCAACTCCATTGCTTCAGCGTACTTTTGCAACTGCGCCGTGAAGCCGGTTCGGACCGGCTCGACGCGGCCTGCTGAGGGTGTCGGATCGAACGTCACCCAGGAACGTGTTTCAGGAAAATAGACTTCGACCCAGGAGTGAGCATCGCTCTGCCTGACTGTGTAGGCGCCGGCGGCTTCGTTGTACTCACCCGGCAAAAAGCCATTGACCATGCGAGCGGCGATTCCGTGAGTACGCAGCATAACGGTCATCGCCGTGGCGAAGTATTCGCAATGACCTGCCCTGATGTTGAAAAGAAAATCGCCGAGCGGATCCGGTCCGCCTGCTTTCATATCGAGCGAATATGCAAACTCATTTTGCAGATGCGATTCGACTGCCTTCGCCACGTCGTAACGATTATCTGCGTTGGCCCTGAGAATAATCGTCGTAGTGAGTGGCCCGATGCGCCGATCCAGATGGTCAGGCAATTGGAGATAACGATAGAACGCCGGCGAGTACTGACGCATGTCATTCCGCAACTCATCCATGCGCGGCTCATCCATTTCGGAGATGGCCTTGTACATGATCCGTTCAAAATCATGCCGCCTGGATTGAATCGATCCCTCTGCGTCTACGCGGACGATCGGCAGGTCGCCCTGAATCGCGACCACTCGCGGCGCCGCGAAGAGTACCGCCGATTCCAAAGGTTCGACAAAGAACGTTTGCGTAGTGAGACGGTTCAGGGCGGAAATTGTACCCACTTGAAACAACCCACGGTTCTCAGCAACCTGGTCCATCTGGCGTGCGTGGATCGATTTCTTCCAACCGTTTCCAGTGAATTCGTCGAGCGCAACGCCACGCCAACGCAGGTTGCGGGGCGTGGTGTCTGTTCCATCTACACGCACGCGCATCACGAGCGCGTTGTCCTGCTTGAGCGTGCCGATCTGTCCAAGCGTTACGTTTTCAGAAAAGCCGATGAAGTTTGATAAACCACCGCCGCTACGCGTGAGCGCCGCTGCTCCGGATCGTGGCGCGATCAAAAACAACGGCAGCGCGAGAACGAAGATCATCAACAGCAACCCGAGGGCAACGAAAGGAAGTCGAGCCGCTTCGGTGCTACGCCACGATGGCCGGCCGTTCTTCTTGAAGACGCGAGAATCGGGCGGGACGAGCAAACGTGTTTCGGTGTAAGCGAGCGAGCGTCGCGCTTTCTGGATCTCGAAAGCAGTTACGGCGGAAAGGCCGCACAACAGGTAGAGCGTCAGCGTTCCAAGAAACACCGGACTGAAGCTCAATCCGGCGGCGAGCAGAACTTCGAAGAACGAGATCAGGTAGAGAAAAACCCAGTCGCGGTCTTTCTTGACCTGGATCAGTTTCACTGCCGAGAGGAAAACGATCAGGTGAGCGAGTGCGGTGACGCCGAGCCTTTCGGCCGGCTCGCCTATCGCTTTTTGATATTGCCAGTCGACGTAAAAGAGCGGGATTGAGAGCAGGACGATTCCAAGTCCGTAACGTTCCGGCAGTTGCCACTTCGTGTTCTCGAGCAGCCAGCTCACGATCATGACGGCGAGGAAGATGAGCGCGAGCGGGACGCTGAGCCCACCGGCGAGCACAAGCGCCAGCATCGCCACCGCGATCATGGCGTAGGAGAATGCTCTGAAGTACGTCAGGAAGTTCATCCGCTGTATGCGCCGAAATTCTTCACTAAATAACGCCGAAGGCGTTGGTCAATTTCGCCCGTTCGCAACATAACGCCGGAGGCGTTGGCTAATTTCGCCCGTTCGCAACATAACGCCGGAGGCGTTGGTCAATTTCGCCCGTTCGCAACATAACGCCGGAGGCGTT
>JBIOVO010000291.1:0-12295 GCA_044867735.1 Pyrinomonadaceae bacterium
CACAAGCGCCGCGCGCACTTCCCGGATGGACCACGAGATAATCAACGCCCAGCAGCAACGCGCGTTCGACTTCCTCGCGAAACGACTCGCGCGACTTTTGCAGCATCGCATCGTCTGCGGCGGCGAGATTCACGAGATAATTGCAGTGGATCAAAATAGGCGAGATCTTTGTTTGCTTGCGTGTCTTTCGGAAGAGAAGGACGTCTTCGAGTGTCAGCGGCTTCGCCATCCACCCGCGTGGATTGCGTGAGAAGAGTTGCACCGTGTCGCAGCCCGTGTCCTTCGCGACGATCAGCGCATTATGAACCCCACCCTTGATCGGAGCGTGAAATCCTATTTTCGGCATTAGATCATTTTGAACCACAAAGACACAAAGGCAATAAACAGAAATTCATTTTTGTGTCTTAGTGTCTTTGTGGTTGAGAAGCCTCCATCACGCGGAGCATATTTCCACCGAGAATCTTCGCGACGTCGCTTTCCGTGTAGCCACGGCGCAGCAGTTCTTTCGTCAGGTTCGGCAACTCCGCAACATTCCCGAGATCCGCAGTCGTGATCTGCACGCCATCAAAATCCGAACCAATCCCGACGTGGTCCACACCGGCTAGCTTCACGATATGATCGATGTGATCGACGATGCGTGAAACCTTAACCGGCGGAAGCCGTCGCAAGTACTCGCGCGTCCTGACACGATCGCGAGCCAGTTTCTTTTGCGCCACATCACCAGGCTCGGCCGCCGACGCCTCCTGGACCATCGGCGCGATCTCCGCGTCAACTTTCTTCTTGAGCGCTTGCCAGCCCGGCTCAAGATGTTCCGGATAGAAGATCACGTTTACAACTCCACCCGTTTTCGCAAGCGCCTGAATCATCTCGTCGGTTAAGTTGCGCGGCACGTCGGCAATCGCGCGGCAGGCGGAGTGCGTCGCAACGACCGGCGCCGTGGAAGTGTTGATGATGTCCCAGAACGTCTGATCCGAAACGTGCGAAACGTCGACCATCATTCCGAGCCGGTTCATCTCGCGCACTACACTCTTGCCAAACTCGTTCAGCCCTCGCGTTCGACCAACATCATCGCCAGACGAACCCGCCCAACTGGTACTGACGCTCCACGCCGGCGACATATATCGGACTCCCATGTCGTAATAGCGCTGGACGTTCTCCAACCGTTCATCGATCGCATATCCGCCTTCGAGGCCCATCAATGCGGCAATCTTTCCTTCACTTACGGCACGACGAACATCTTCGGCCGAAGTTGCCAGTAACCACGTCTCGGGATGCTTCTCCGCGAGCGCACGGATGGCCGCGATCTGATCGTCAGCCCGCTTCACCGCTTTCGCCCCGCGCTCGCCAAACAATTGCGGCTCTACCCAGATGGAAAAGAACTGCGCATCGAGGCCTCCGTCGCGTGCGCGTATTGCGTCGAAGTGGCCATCGCTCAGTTGCTGCTGGATATCGACGTCTTCGTCCAACAGTCTCTGTGCGGTATCGACGTGCATATCGATCGCGATGGCGCGTTGATGAATTGACATCGGATCGACGGCAGAAGTCTCGGTGACTGATGTGTTTTGGTTCGTTTGGTTCATGTTTTTACTGTCACTGCATCCGCAGAAAAACAACGTGATAAGAGCACAAATGGCGAGCGTTTTTGACTGGTTTATGGGAACGATCCATCCGTTAATTGTTTCTAATATATCGGGCCGTACTTTCGCTGTCGCCGCTGCATGATTACAGCAGGCAAGCGTTCTTGCCAAGCGACTGAGAACTGCTGTATTGTGCCCTGTTTGATAACCCACTCAGCGCTCGTTAGTACCGGTTTTTTGCATTCGTTGCAGTGTTCTGCACGGCACGATGAGGCCCCGCCACCTCAATCAAGGTTAATCCTATAAGGAGTAAACAATATGTTCTCAAAAGACGGCAAGATTAAAGACATCAAGACACCACGCATCTGTGACTCGGTTTGGCACAACGGTGAGTTTATCGATTGGAAAGATGCGAAGGTACACGTGATGTCGCACGTTTTGCACTATGGCTCGAGTATTTTTGAAGGCATCCGCTGCTACTCGACCAAGCAAGGACCAGCCGTCTTTCGACTCCGCGAACATATGCAACGTTTTCTTAACTCCGCCAAGATCTACCGGATGGACCACCCATGGACACTCGACGAGCTGTGTTCAGCGGTAGTCGAGCTCGTGCGCCGTAGTGGGATGGAACAGTGCTATCTGCGGCCCATTCTGTTCCGGAGTCTGGATGAAGAGCATCCGGCTTTTGGCGTCAATCCTTTCCCTAACCCGCTGGCCTGCTATATCGGCGCCTGGGACTGGGGCAAGTACCTCGGTGATGAAGCGATCGAACAGGGCGTGGACGTTTGCGTCTCGACCTGGAACCGTCTGACGCCAAACTCAATGCCCGCCATGGCAAAGAGCGGCGCAAACTACATGAACTCGCAGCTCATCAAGATGGAAGCGCTTTTGAACGGTTTCGCCGAAGGAATCGCGCTTGACGATCGTGGCTACGTTTCCGAGGGTTCGGGCGAGAATATCTTTGCCGTAACCGGCGACATCGTTTTGACGCCGCCACTCTCATCTTCAATTCTTCCGGGCATCACCCGCGACAGTGTGATTCAGATCTGTCAGGAACTCGGTATCACTGTTAAAGAGCGGACTATTCAACGCGCGGCGCTCTACGTCGCCGACGAACTGTTCTTCTCCGGCACGGCCGCGGAAATCACTCCGATCCGCTCCGTCGATCGGATCACGGTGGGAAGAGGCGGACGTGGTCCCATTACAGAGAAGATCCAGCAACGGTTCTTCGAGATCACGAAGGGCGAGCGTCCGGCCCCCGGCGACTGGCTGACCTACATCAATAAGAAGCCAGTAGCGGCTGAAAATAATGGGTTTACGCCGAAGAAGGTCTCGGCCGACGACAGCGACACCGCGCCCATTCTGTCATTCCAAACCGCCGCCAAAGACTAAATCCGACCACAGATTCCACAGATTACACGGATCAACCCCGTGTAATCTGTGGTTAAAAATGTTTTGACGCGTTCGATGCCTGCAAGCTATATTGACTTTCAGGCCCGGCGCGCCTTCCCGCGTTAACACTCCTCTAAAGCAAGTCTTTTCTAAGTCCTGTAAGGATTTTCAGGATATTTCATGGCCCTAAAGATCGACGATCTGCTTCGAGTTGCCTGTAGCCAAAGCGCATCCGACCTCCACCTGAAAGTCGGGGCGTTCCCGGTTTTGCGCATCGGCGGCGAACTCCACCCGGTCGAAAATGCGCCGAGGCTGAAGCCGGAAGACACGTTAGACATGGCGTTCTCGATGATGTCGAATCGCCAGAAACAACGCTTCAAAGAGGTCTCGGAAGTCGATATCGGCTATGGCGTGTCCGGCCTCGGACGTTTTCGCGCCAACATCTTTCAGCAGCGTGGCACCGTCAGTGTCGTGCTGCGCGTTATTCCGGATCACACAAAGACTGCGGCCCAACTCGGCCTCCCGCCGGTTATCGAAAAGATCGCCGAAGAACGCCGCGGACTGATTCTCGTAACGGGCGCCACCGGTTCGGGAAAGTCAACGACACTGGCGGCGATGATCGATACCATCAACGGGTCGCGCAGCGGACACATCGTCACCATCGAAGACCCGATCGAGTTCCTGCACCGCGACAAGATGTCGTTTGTGACGCAACGCGAAGTTGACGTCGATACACGTTCGTTCGCTGAAGCACTTCGTGGCGCGCTGCGACAGGATCCGGACGTGATCCTCGTCGGTGAAATGCGTGACCACGAAACGATCGAAACCGCGTTGACTGCCGCGGAAACCGGCCACCTTGTTCTCTCCACCCTGCACACGCTCGATGCTACGGAAACGATCACACGCATTGTCTCCTCGTTTCCGTCACACCAACAGAAGTCTGTGCGGCTTCAGCTCGCGGGTATTCTGAAAGCGGTTATCTCGATGCGCCTCGTGCGAGCGGCGAAGGGCGCCGGCCGCGTCCCTGCGATCGAAGTGCTGGTTTCAACCGCATTCATCCGCGACCACATCATCAACGAAGAGAAGACGTACCTGATCCGCGAGGCGATCGCAGCCGGCACTTCGCAGTACGGTATGCAGACCTTCGATCAATCACTGTTCCATCTCCTGCACTCAGGACTCATCACGCAGGAAGAAGCGCTGCACAATGCGACCAACGCCGACGAGTTCAAGATGCGCGTCTCCGGCATCTACTCGAAGGACGACACCTTGTCTCACATGACCACACCGGCGACCTCGAAGCCAATGCCACCCGCGTCGAGCAAGGAGCCGGAAAGCATCTTCGTCAAACATTGAATTGAGCTTTGGGCGGCTGACGAGCGCAATGCGCGACGCCAGCAACAAAAGCCTGGGGTTGGGCTCCACCCCAGGCTTTTTCGTGTTTAGCCACAGATTTACGCGGACAACGCTGATCAGATCTGCACGTCATCTGCGTAAATCTGTGGCTAAACACCCGAAATGTTTTTTGGGCTAGAAACATTAATGACGAAGGCCCAGAGCCAGACAAAGGAGTCAAAACCATGCAGAAGCACCCCCACCAGCGTTACTGGTTAACACTGGTCATCACCGCTTCCCTATTCATCCCCGGTCTCTTCCCGCCTATCGCCGTGGCACAGAACGATGGCAGGAAGCCGATCGTCATCAGCTTCGGCCAACCAAACATCTGGTCGCTGGAACAGGCCCACTACCTGCTCGCACGCATGCACATGACGAATCTCGAACTGCAGGCCAAGAGCCTTTCACGCGACGATCTCGATCCGAACGCGACCCACGGCACTCGTATTCAGATCATCAAGCAACTACTCGAGATCGGCGCTCAGTTTGATCAGGGCATGGGCTTTCAAAACAAGCGCATCGTGCAGCAAGCGGAGTTTGACGACACACGCCGGCGGAACCTGATTACGAATAACGATCGGATGCGGGCCGAGTTGTTTCAAGTCTCACGCGAACTTAACGCGCTCGAAAGTGAACGGGATCTGATTGAGGACGGAGAGAGCCCTCGCGCGAAGCAGTTGAACGCTCTGATCGCGCAGAGAACGAAAGACAAGAAGGACCTTGAAGCCGCAATAGGGGTTAACGATACCGAGATTACCAGTCTCGGCAAAGGACCCGGCGGCGAGCTGTCTGCACCAACTCCATCATCATCGCCCTTCGATAAGACAAGACTGCCGGACAGTGCGCTGACCACATTACTTAACGCCCGGCTCACTGAGCTGGGCAAGCCCGAGAACGACCCGAAGCTCAATGCGACGACGATGCTGGATAACTCCGTCCAGTTGCAGTACGAGATCATCGCCAAACAGTTGACGCTGCTACGCGACGAAGTTGGACCAGGCGAGCGCCTCGTGTTTCTCGAACTGCCGCAGTCGATCTACAGCACGCCCGGATCCGGCGACGAGAAGATGGCCCAGTCATGGTGGCACGTTAACGGCTACACCAAGACAGATCCGTTGCTTCGGCTGCTGCTCGAACTATACGAGCTTGAGTGGAAGTGGAAGAAGATTCGAGAAGTGGAAGCTTTCAATGGTGTAGAGGAGGATCTGAAGAATGTACCCTGTGACCCGATTGATGAGGGCAAGATTAAAGAAAAGGTCAAAAATGCGAAATACAAAGACTTTGGCGTAATGTACGTCGAGTTCAAATGCGAACGTACAGCCGCCCGCGAAAGGGTGTTGAGTAACCTGTTTCGTCAAGCAAGCAGCGATTTCGACCGCATCGAACAGGGAGGCGCGCGCGAGACCAGCAAAACAATCGAGGCAATTCGCATGGTAATCGGAATGGAGGTCAAGGGAGAACCGCCGCAAGGTGACAAAGCAAAAAAGATCCTTGAAATGTCTGTGGATGAGAAGCCTCAGGATCCGCTGAAAGAGAAGCGTAAAACCCCTGACGAGTTAAAGAAGATATTACTCAACATACTAAGCAATCCTGACCCGGGGGTACAAGACGAGGGAGGTAGACCGCGGTACTCAGTCGACAAGGGAGACGGAATCGAATTCAAGCGGCTTGACGAAGAGTTTCCAATGAAAACTGGAGCCAACATCCAGCGTCACACAGTGCGTACAGTAGACATCATTCCGCGGCAGAGCTCGCTAAACGTTAACGACATTCAAAACACGGTTAAGGCCACGGGAATCCTGGCGGCGTTCAAGTTTCTTTTTGGCTTCGCGGGTCAGGTCAACTTCCAGCGTCAGAAAGAACAATACGAACAGTTCATTCATCAGGAACTCTACGCGTCCGGTTTCGGTAAAGGTAACAACGACTTCGGCTGGACGTTCGGCGCGTTGCCCGGCACGAAGCGCGTCGCGCCCGGAGTACGAACAACCTACGCCGCACTGATAGTGCCCGACGATGCCGAGTCGTTGGTATTGTCGGCACGCGGTTGTTACTTCCCACGCAAAAATTATCAACCGGTCGACTTCGAAGACACCGGAAACCACGACTGGCTGAATCCCAAAAGGTTCTCAAAGTACAACTGTAGCGATCAGGAAACCTACATCCTCCCGATCCCCGGTGGCGGCAACGCCAGCAATTTCTGGGTCACCAATATCAACTACCAGCCGGTAAAGAAGGGCGACTATGTCACCGTTTCTGTTCGCGGCAACAACTTCTCATCGCAGATGGGAGTGCTCGTCAACGGTGTCGCGCTCCAGCCGACGGTTGGACTTGCACATCCGCATCTCATGCCGAGAGCAGCGGCAAGTCCCAGCCCGGATCCAACGGGTGGACCATTGGTAGTCCTGACTGATTGCGCTAGCCCGACCACTGTTTGCGGCAGGTATGAGCGTATCGATTCGAGGCAAATCGTCTTCTCCTTCAAAATGCCGAACAACTCGGACATCGGCATACCTACCATCACGCTCGTCGCTCCTGGTAAGTCGATCGATCTGAATGCCCTTTCCAATATCTGGGTCAACGGCAAAATGCTCGCAGAGAAAGGAGAGACCTTCAGCGAGCGCGGGGGAAAAGCCAAATTCATGTTCGGTGAACGACCGGACGAAACTTCGATCACTGACCTCCTGATCGTCAACGCAAATGCGGCTACCTCAAACGCGGAGGCGTTGCTGATAGGAAGCGGATTCGACGAACAGAAGGATCTCGTTTACTTGAACGGTGTGTTGCTCGATGGTGCAGCGAGGACCTTCAAATCCCCAAACCTCTATCGACTCAGCTTCCCGATGACCGCAGACGAGACCGTCAGTATCGCGTTCGCTCAAGACAAGACGGTCATCACTCGGTCCTTCATCAATCCAGCGGCCCTGAGGATCACTGCTTCCAACTCGACTTACGAGGCTCCAGCCGGCGTCAAGCCCGGTGTCTTGACCGTGAAGCTCAACGGCACTGGCTTCACGCCACCACCGCGGCTCAAACTTGACGTTGATAGCTCACCCGAGTCGCGTTTGATTTATCTTTCGCCGACTGAAGTAATCGCGACGATCCCGGCGCCCAAGTTACCGGTCGTCATCAGGCTGACTGACAACACGACGCATCGTGCGGTAAGCCGAGTCATCGACAAACTTCCCAGTCAGGAAGTGGCCGCGCAGAAATGATCCGGCGCATCACGCGTACGCCGGTGCGCCAGTCTTCGTTGATGTCGAACCGGTAAATCTCGATGTCAGGCGAGATGAAACTGGCGAGCGTTTGAAAGGACGGGTGTACCCGCAGCGTCGGAGCCACGAGATAGACGAGTGGTGGTTCGTCTCTGATTTCACGTGGACCAAAGAGTTTCGCCCTGGCGATGTGACCGCGTCGCCGGTGTGCTTCAACGCGACGCCAGTAGTCAGCGCCTTGCAAAACGTGTTCGCGATCCTCGGAGACTTTTAGTTCAATCACGACCAGACGTCCGTCTTGTCGCAAAGCCAGTAGATCTATTGGTCGAATACCCAGCCTGGCTCCGCGAGCGGTGCGAAACTGCGCGTGGAGTGGTGCGATGATCAGGCCTGGATCGAGCATGGTGATGTCTCTGCGTAGCAGTGATTCGAGCCAGGCTTCGGGCGCGCCGCGATAGAGCGCGTGACGATGATCGAGCGCTGAAGGCGATCGATGTTCACGCATATCGTTGAGCAGGTTCTGCCAGTCGTTCCAGGTAGTTTCGTCGAGCAGTTTGCGATGTGCTCGCTCGATTCCAAACCAAACCTTCTCTTTGCCAAGCAAAGAGCGCACGCGCGCGAATGGCAGTCCGAAGTATCTGAGTGTTTCACCGTGACGTGCGTTGACGACGTCGATTGCATGAGGCGCTTCAGCGATGATCGCCTGCGCGTGTTCGGAGAGTTGTGCGGCGGCTACCGGCGGGAAGCGCCCGAGTTTCTTCTTCCAGAGTTCCTCTTTCGCGGGACACTCACATTCAGTCAACAGCGATAGCTCATCATCGACATTAAAAACCCGGATGATCTCTTTTATGTTGTGCCGGAGGAGTGCGACGCGATACAGGACCGGCTTCAGCAAATCCGGTGAGACGATCAGCCAGAGTTGCTGCACGTACGGAGGCTTGACGCGATCCGCCGTCCGCTTGAACCACAGCAACGTTGCTGACAGGAACGCATCAGTCGTCGACGGTTGACTCGAAACAACTGATCCGGTAACGGCGATTCGCTCTGTTCTTCGTTTGAGAAGAACGTGCGCGTAGCGTCCGGGCTGACCTGCTCGCGTGCCGCGGCTCAGCGCAAAGCGCTCGATGGTTGTTTCCGGCTCCAGCGCGGCCGCGAGTTGGGCCAGGCGTTCGCAGCGCATCTCTCGCGCGGCGCGAATCGTCGCGGCGATTGCTTTCGCAGATGTCCGCGGTACGAGTTCAATTATTGCTGGCTCGGCGCGCATCTTTCGCGAGACCTGCAACATCAGCGACTGGCCGGTCCAGTGCCACGCGAGCACACGCCACAGTCGAGTTCCCTTTTCGGTCCAACACGAGAGCATTAGCCGATCGTGAGAGATCGTGATGTCGAGTTCGTCTCTTCTGAGGGATTGCGCGACTTCGTCCGACGCCACGTACAGCCACTCCGCGTGCGCGCGGATCAGCGCCGCGATCTGTTCGTGGGCAGACTCCAGAGTTGTGTGAGAGGTGAGGCCGTGTTTCTTCGACACTTCTCACGTGTGCTACCATTTTTCGACAGGATTATCAAGATTAACTTATGAAGAACGTTTATCTCGCGGGAGCAGTTAGAACACCAATCGGCAGATTCGGAGGCACGCTTGCCTCGTGGAGCGCCGCCGATCTCGGCGTTGCCGTGGCTAAGGAAAGTTTGCGACGGGCCGGTGTCGGACCCGATCAAATCACCGACTCGATCTGGGGTTGCGCACGCCAGGCCGGAGGCGGACCTAACGTCGGACGACAGATCACATGGCGTGCGGGCGTACCTGAAAGCGTTCCGGCCGCCACGATCAATCAGGCCTGTGGCTCCGGATTGAAAGCGATAATTCTTGCGGCGCAGGAGATCATGCTTGGTCGTTCAGATGCAGTGCTCGCCGGTGGAACGGAAAGCATGTCGCGCGTCCCTTACTTTGCCGAAGGCGCGCGCTGGGGCATGCGCATGGGTAACACCCAACTCGTCGATGGCATGTATCGCGACGGCTTTAGCGATCCACTTTCAGGATTGCTGATGGGCCAGACCGCTGAGAAACTCGCGCGCCAGTATGGGATCTCGAGAAAGGAACAGGACGAGTTTGCGCTGCGATCGCAACAGCGAGCAGAAGCAGCAATCGCGTCGGGAAGATTCGGCGACGAGCTAATGTCGCTTGAAATCGAAGGCAAGAGCGGCGAGTCCCAGAGCTTTACTCAAGACGAACATTGCCGCGCCGGCACGACGTTCGAAGATCTCGCAAAGCTCCCGGCAGTCTTTTACAAGGACGGCACTGTCACCGCCGGCAATTCATCAGGCATCACGGACGGCGCTGCGGCAGTGGTCGTATTAAGCGAAGACGGATTGAAACGTTTCGGCTCCACACCTCAGGCCCGCATCGTCGATTATGAGATCTGTGGTGTTGCGCCCGAGATCATGGGTATCGGACCGGTACCCGCCGTTCGTAGTCTGCTGCAAAGACAGAACCTGGCGCTGGGGGAGATCGATCTGATCGAACTCAACGAAGCATTCGCCGCCCAGGTCATCGCGTGCGATCGCGATCTCAGTTTCGACTCCGATCGTCTCAACGTGAATGGCGGCGCCATAGCGTTGGGCCATCCGATCGGCTGCACTGGCGTTCGCATCACAACGACGCTTCTCTACGAAATGAAGAAGAGAGAGGCGAAACTGGGAATCGCCACGCTTTGCGTCAGCGGAGGCATGGGACTCGCGCTCCTTCTGGAGCGAGTATGATGTCCCTGCTCAAAGCGAGCACGTTCTTCGCGCTCTCCTTTGTTTTCCTGAGCGCGTGCCGGTCTCAAAGCGACACTTCGGCCACGGAGAGTCCTTCACCCGAAACCGTCGTCTCCACAACTCCTCCGTTTCAAACTAAAGAGCCGGACCGCTATCGTGCCACGCGCACGATCACAATCGTGACACCCAACGGACAGAAGAGCGTCAACAAAGTCTTACTCGCAAAGGATGGCGAACTTCGTCGCAGTGAGTTCACCGATGACGGCACGGTCTATCTCGAGACTCCGCAGGGAAGATTTGTCTTACTGCCGGGAGCAAACACGTACGCCGATCTCGCGGCCGAAAAGCAGATCGGATCGGTTCAAGACGGTGAAGTAATCGGGATATCGCCCGAGGGCTTCCTGCACAGTGACACTAGTACGACCACAAACTATCAATCACTCGGCAGTGAAACGGTCGAGGGACGCTCAACAAATAAGTATCGCGTGGTTGTTAACGGTTCGAGCGGTAACAACGTCAGCCTGAGTGAGACTTTGATCTGGATTGACGGAAATCTGAACATGCCTATCAAGTCAGAGACAAAGTCGGCCGAAGGCGCGCTCGTGACGGTGCTGCTTTCGGAGGTCTCGCTCGAGGTCGATAAAAGTATGTTTCAGATTCCGGAAGGTTATGAAAAGGTTACATTTAGCGAACTTCAAAAACGCCTGAAGAGGGGTGAATGAACTCCGGGGCAATAGCCAACCTCGGCATCGAATTCAGGCATCCGAAAGCATTACAACCGAAGGTTGAAACTCCCAACTTCCTTTAACATCAAGATATTAGTTCCTGGATAGAAAGGCACCAAGTAGTGAAAAGAAAACTTCTGAACCTCTCAATTGTTCTGCTGGCGATTTCCAGCATCACGCTGTTCGACGGCCAGGCGCAGACGCGCGGCCGCAATAGCGCTCCGGCCGCTCCGAGCCTGATGGCCTCACTCCCGGAATCAGACGCCGTGGTCCACATCAAGGTGAAGCAACTCCTGAATGAAGCAATGCCGCGGATTCTTGCCGGCAACGCAACCAAGCTCAGCGAGGTCAATGCAAGTATCTCCAGATTTCAGGAGCGCACCGGACTTGACCCACGCATGTTCCAGGAACTGGCACTGGGTATTCGTTACACGTTTCCAGCGGAAGGGATCACGAAGTTTCAAACTGTCGGACTCGCAAACGGAACGTTTAACTCCGCCGCCATGGTTGCCGCCGGCCGCGTCGCCTCAAACGGAAAGTATCGCGAGGAGAAGCACCACGACAAAACGATCTACATCTTCACGCTCGAAGAGCAGATAAAACTGCTGGGTGTGTTCGATTTCCGGATCCACGAACTCGCCGCGTCGCCACTCGACGCGAACACGTTGGCTCTCGGTGATCCGGCAGGTGTTCGAGCTGCCATCGATGCGAGCCGTTCGCGCAAACGTGCGAACGCGGAGCTCATTACTTTGGCGACCCGCGATCCGAGTGCGGTGATCGGTTTTGGGAGCAACATGTCCGAGCAGTTGGTCAATAACCTGGACATCGGCAACGCTCCCATCGCTGCCGACTTGAAGACGCTGCGACAGGTCTACGGCTCGGTGGGTACGACCGAGAGGGATTTGGCCCTGTTCATCGGCGCGCGCGCCGTGAATGCACAGGCCGCCAAAAGCCTCGGCGACACGCTTGAAGGATTGAAACAGTTTGGAGCGTTCTTCGTAGGTCGCTTGTCGGGAGCTAGAGGAGTGCTGGCAAAGAGTGCGCTAACAAACTTGACGATCGTAGCTGACGCGAACGAGTTGCAGATCCGAACTTCAGTGGCCCAGGCTGACGTTGGACCGCTATTTGGGAATTGATTTCTATCCACAGATTACGCAGATTGATTTGTCGAACTATGGTTGAACTCTGAAAAGTGCAGTCAGGAAGAGGGGCTTGCCCCCGCTTGTGAATTACTCCA
>JBIOVO010000292.1:0-16401 GCA_044867735.1 Pyrinomonadaceae bacterium
GGTTTAGAGTTCAGCCTTTAGGCTGCTACCTTCTGAAAGCACAAGCTAAAGCTTGAACTCTGAACTCTGATGCCAGAGGTCTGAACTTTGCGTCTTTGCGCCTTTGCGCGAGAAACCTTCTTAACGCAAGATCCGCCCTGGGCCGCCGTTCTTACCACCAGCAAGGAGACCTTATTATGCGACTGCGAACCAATCTACTGCGGCTTTTGTTGATGTTTTCGATACTCTCCGGACTGGCCACGATGGCCAGCGGGCAGGGAATCATCGTTCCTGGTCCCTGCCGCCGTTGCCCGGAGATGCCTCGTCCGATACCAATCCCACTGCCACGCGCCTTACCAATCAAATCAATCAAAATCGACACGAAGATTAGCTCCCAGGTCGCCACGACACACGTCCAACAAATATTCCGCAACGACACCAGCTTCACGCTCGAAGGCACCTACTTGTTTCCGATTCCCGAATCAGCATCGATTGCAGAGTTTGCGATCTGGGAAGGCGAGCGCCGTTTAGTCGGAGAGGTTCGCACACGCGAGGAAGCACGGCGCATCTACGACGAGATCGTGCGACGCCAGCGCGATCCTGGGCTGCTTGAATACGCGGGCAAGGACCTTTTTCAAGCCAGCATCTTTCCGATCCCTCCGCACTCAGACAAGAAGCTCGAAATAACTTACACGCAAGTCGTGCGTGCTGAAGGTGGCACGGTTTCTTATCGTTACCCACTCGGTGTTGGACGCCAGTTAACTCAGATCGATTCAGTTGCCGGACGAGTGGAAGTCGAGAGCAAAGAACCGCTGCGCAATGTTTACTCGCCGACACACGTCGTTGACGTTAAGAGAAGCACCGATCGACGATCGCTGGTTTCATTCGAAAGCGAAAAAGGGAAAGAGCCGCAGGACTTCCAGTTGTTCTACACGATCTCCAGGGAAGACTTTGGCCTGACGCTGCTGACGCATCGCGAACCCGGTAAACACGGTTACTTCCTCTTGATGATCTCGCCGAAAGACGACTGGTCTGAGCAGGAATACTCGGCCAAGGACGTTGTGTTTGTCGTCGATACTTCCGGCTCCATGGCTGAAGAAGGAAAGATGGAGAAGGCGCGGGCGGCATTGCTTTACGGAGTCAGGATTTTACGGCCGCAGGATCGTTTCAACATCATTTCGTTTGCCGGTGAAGAACGTTTGATGGAAGCGGGGTTGATTAACGCCGACGATAAAGGCCGCGCGCGCGGTGAAGCGTTTGTGAAAGCGTTGCGCCCGGTTGGCGGCACAAACATCAATCAGTCGTTGCTGGCCTCGCTGCGGCAATTCAGTGACGCCGATCGAGATCGCCCGAAGATGCTGGTGTTCATGACCGACGGTTTACCGACAGTTGATGAAACAAACGTCTCGAGGATCATCGACAACGTGCGCAAAACGGCGAAGCCCGGCGTGAGACTGTTTACCTTTGGTGTCGGTTACGACGTCAACACCGCGCTCCTCGATAAGCTCGCCGCTGAAAACGGTGGCGTCGCAGACTACGTTGAGCCAAAAGAAGATCTCGAAGTTAGAGTTTCCAACTTTTTCTCCAAGGTCAACTATCCGGTGCTCACAGATCTGCAACTCGACCTGGGCGGCGCCCAGACGGATCTGACTTATCCACGTGCGATTCCGGACTTGTTCCGCGGTTCGCAAGTGACGTTGATCGGGCGTTACAGCAATGAGGCCGACCTCAATTCAGTGCTCTTGAAAGTCAGGGGCAAATCAGGCGGGACACTTCGTACCTATAACTACTCGAACCTCAGTTTTCCCCTGCGCACTGATGCGAACGATTATCTGCCGCGTTTATGGGCCACGCGTCGCGTCGGTTGGCTGATGGAGCAAGTGCGTTCCAACGGCGAACAAAAAGAGTTGCGCGATGAGATCGTAGATCTCGGAACGCGCTATGGAATCGTGACGCCGTACACCTCGTATCTTGCTTTGGACGGCGAGGACACGTCGATCACGCAGAATAGAGCGACAGGAGGAGCGCTACAGCGCAGCCGGGGCAGAGTGATGGGAGTGATGGGCGGGCAGGCAGGAGGACCTCCTATGGCCGCGCCGTCGCCGGCCGCAGACGCGGTTGTCGGCAGCGAGGCTGTACGGTTAAGCAAGGCCGCTCGCGAACAGCAGGATGCCGCCAGCTTCAAGTACGAAGCGAAGTCGGATGCCGTCCGCTATGTAGGCGGCAAGACGTTCTATCTGGACAACAAGGTTTGGATCGATTCGGAGTTCAAAACCGAATCGCGTCTGCCGGAAACAGTGCTGGTCTTTGGCAGTGATGAATACTTCGCGCTCCTGAAACAGCATCCGAAGCTCGGCACCTACTTCGCACTGGGAGAGAGTGTGGTGGTAGTTTTCGAAGGTCGCGTTTACAGAGTCAACGCTCCCGCTCCGTAAATGTGTTTTCTCTGTGTAATCTGTGGAGACTCTGTCCACAGATTACACAGACCTCTTGTCTAACCGCTTCAAACTAAGGTACAAAACTGAAAACAAATCAGTATGCGTACCAGAACCCGCAACCCAATCAGGTTTTCTGTCGCTATCAGTGTCTTATTGACTTTGACCGGTGCCGCCATTGCCCAGGGCGGCTGGACGCCTTTCAAGATCAGCACCGGCGGAGCAGATCTCAACACCGTTTACTTCCTCGACGGCAAGCGAGGTTGGGTTGGCGGTGACGGCGGCTATCTCAGCCGCACCGACGACGGCGGCCTTTCATGGGTAAGGCAGAACGTCAGCACGAGGTCCGCAATCAACGATATCTATTTTCGCGATAAAGAAGCGGGGTTTCTGCTGGCGGGGAATTCGATCTTTGTGACTCGCGACAACGGCACAGGGTGGACTCAGGCGCGAATCTTTCTGCCTGAAGAGTTTGACGGCGCCGACGTTGAGCTCTATAGCGTGCGTTTCTCGAGTAAGAAGAAGGGCTGGGTAGTCGGTTCGATCAGCAAGAAAGAAACCGTGATCGACAGTATCCTCGTCTACACCGACGACGGCGGCGAAACGTGGCGGAGGCAACGCGCTCCCAGCCGCACGGAGCTGATCCATATCGATTTTGTCAGCGATAAACGGGGTTGGATTGTAGGCGAAGGTGGCACGATTCTCTTCACACGCGATGGCGGCGCGAGCTGGACAAAGCAACCGGTCCCGACCACTCGCACGCTCTATCATATCGACGTTCGCGACGACAAAAAGGGCTGGGTTGTGGGTGAGCGAGGCACGCTTTTACGTACGACTGACGGTGGCGAAACCTGGCAGGAGATACCGACGAATGTGAATGCGACGTTGTTGAGTATCAAGTTTCCGAATGACGATGAAGGTTGGGCAGTCGGTCGCGGCGGCACGATTTTGAGAACGACTGACGAAGGCCGGACGTGGATCCAACAAGATTCGACAACGAAGCAAAACCTTTACTCGCTCAATTTCAACAAGAAGATCGGATGGGCGGTTGGTGGCGGCGGGATCGTGTTGCGATACGAGCGCGACTGACGCTTGCGAGCAACGGTCGCGGGGTAAGAGGCATCTGAGTCAGCGAGGTTAATCGGATCGTCGCAGGTAATAGCTGACGACCATAACACTCGGTTCCTCCTGTGATTTACGCCCGGCATGTCGGCCATGCCGGGCGGTTTTGTTTCTAAATCTGTTTTAATCCGTGAAATCTGTGGCTAGTCTTTGCTTCCCGTGAAAGGCAGCGCAGGTGAGTTCTGCATCTTCAAGAATCCTTCGGTATGGTCGCCCTCGAACTTCGCCGACACCTCCGCCTCAACCGCATGTCCATCCATCTCGAGCGAAGTAGTGGCGTGGAACGAATTGTCATTGATCTCGACCGTGCCGAGATCCGCGTCGCCCATCTCGGAGTGAATTACCGCTGTCCATGCCGTCCCTTCGCGTGACACCGTGAGCGTCGCGGGGATGCTTTGCCCGAGAGGCGTCTCGACCTCAATCGACCACGAACCAGCCGGATCGGTTTCGCTCGCAGCCTGCGCCGATTTTCGCTTGCCGGCAGTGTTGTAGATCTCGATGTCTTCGCAATAAGGCTTGATCTGTTCGAGCACTGACGACCCATCACCGACCACGATTAGCGCCGCTTCATCAGGTTTGACGTACTTCTCAGCCACTCGCTGAATATCCTGAACGGTCACTGCTTGAACCCGGTCGCGGTAGTTCTGCAAGTAGTTATCCGGCAGGTTCAGCATCTTGATCTGAACCAACTGGTCTGTCAGTCCTTCCTGCGTCTCCAGTCGGATCGGAAAGACGCCGGTCAGATACGACTTGGCGTCAGCGATCTCCTTTTCGGAAACGGGCTCGCTTCGTATGCGATTGAGCTCGTAGAAAAACTCCTTGAGTGAATCGCCGGTAACGGCTGAGCGCACTTCCGCGGTCGCGCGAAACGTGCCGGCGCTGCGACGCGCATCGAGATTCGAATAAGCGCCGTAGGTGTAGCCCTTTTCCTCGCGCAGGTTCATGAACAAACGCGACGACGCAGTGGCGCCCAGTACGGTGTGCATCAACATCATCGGAAAGTAATCGGGACTCGTCCGGTTGATGCCGCTGTTCGCAATGACGATATTCGATTGCGCCGAACCATGCCGGTCGATCAGATACGCAGTTCGCCTGGTTCTTACCGGCGGCGCCGGAAAATTCGCAACCACGTCTTCGCCTCTGTTCCACGTGGAAAAGAGAGATTCGACGCGACTCAGAATCTGCTCGTAACGAATGTCTCCGACAACGATGAATACCGCATTGT
The DNA here is from genome assembly GCA_044867735.1 of Pyrinomonadaceae bacterium. Taxonomy (GTDB): domain Bacteria; phylum Acidobacteriota; class Blastocatellia; order Pyrinomonadales; family Pyrinomonadaceae; genus PSRF01. The sequence goes on from JBIOVO010000292.1 coordinate 4,762, forward strand.
TCGGAACCAGTTTTGAGCGATGAAAGTTAACGAACTCTTCGCGTGCCGAACGATCGATCGATTCGGGGGTCGGCGCTACTACCGAATACGGATGTTCACCAAACATCACTCGCGAAACCATCTCACTCGCCAGAAACGATGGTTGGGCGCGCTGCTGGCGCAAACTCTCCTTCGTGTTCTGCTTCGCAAGTTCGACTTCGTTTTCCGGAAACGATGGCTCGAGCGCGACTTCCGCCAGCAAGTCGAGAATCGGATTGTTGAACTGAGCCAGCGCCGAAGCGGCGACGATCGTGTAGTCAGAGTTGGCGCCCGCAGACAAGCTCGCGCCCATGCGCGCTACTTCTTCTGCGATCTGCTTACTCGTCTTTGATTCCGTTCCTTCCGGCAACAGACCGGCGAGCAGATCAGTCAGCCCAGGTAGTAGGGGCGGATCAAACGCGCCACCGACGCGGAACGCCAGACGATAACTAACCAACGGCAGCCGAGTGTCTTCAACTACGACAAGCTTGAGGCCATTAGGCAAAACTGTTTCCCTTGGTGTGGGAATCGTAATTGGTCGGGGTTGTAGCGGTGCGGGCACCTGGCTACGAAAAGGTTCTGGTTGACTCATGTTATCGGTGTTGCGGCCCGGAGCCCGCTTTAGTTTGCGGCGGAGCGTCCGCCGGATCTGTTTGTTGTTCCGTCGACTTCACCGGCTTGATTTCCGGTATATCTACTTTTACTGGCGATGGAGGCTCGGGAGGTGGCGCACTCGGAACCTGTGGAGCCGGCGCGGCAGGTTGATGCGGATCGCCGGGCGCTTGTGGTGACGCAGCAGCGGCTGCGGCTTCAGTCTCTTCGGCAGCGGCAGGAACAATATCCAGCACGACGCGATTTTCAACGTCCACGTGGCGAGCGACTGCGCTTCGGATGTCTTCGGGAGTGACGTTCAAATAGTGGTCCAATTCGGAATCGACGAGCCGCGGATCTGAATCGTAAAGAGCAAACTCAGCCAAACGCTGGGCACGATACATCGTCGATTGACGTCCACGCACCGCGTCGTTGCAGAGAGAGTTTCGTAACTTCTCCATCTCGGCTTCGGTTGGACCGTCAGTAGCGATTCGTTTGATCTCCTCAAAGATCTGTTCGCGAATCTTAGCGACCTCTTCGCCGGGCTTCGGCAGCGCGAAGATGTACAGCGCAGACGGGCCACGCCGCTCGTCAATGCCGCCTTCGATCGAGACGACCGACTCGTCGCCTTTCACCAGCTTCTGATACAGCCGTGAACTGTCGCCTTCAAAGAGCAGCGTGCCGGCGAGTGACAGCGCGTAAAACTCGGGCGTACGTCTCTCAGGGATCTTCCAGCCGAGTACAAAAGCAGGCGCCGGAGCAAGTGGATCGTTGAAGGTCTCTTCGCGAATCGCGACTTCTACCGTTTCGGAAACATCGACGCGCGGAGGAATCGGTTGTGGTGGAATGTTGCTGAAGTATTTCTCAACCAGTGCACGGGCCTCTTCGTTGTCGAAGTCGCCGACAACCGAGACCACTGCATTGTTGGGCGCGTAATAGATCCGGAAAAACTCCTGCACGTCGTCGATCGTGGCGGCGTCGAGATCTTCCATCGAGCCGATCGTCGAATGGGAGTTGGCCGGATTGGTGAAGATCAACTCGTTCATCCGCAGGAACGCATTGACGTATGGCTGATTGTCGTAGCGAAGCCGTTTCTCTTCCTGCACCGCATTGCGTTGATTATCGAGATTCTCCTGCGTCACTTTCAGCGATCGCATGCGATCGCTCTCGAGCCAGAAAGCGAGTGGCAGGTAGTTGGACGGAAGCGTCTCGAAATAGTTGGTGCGCTCGGTCGATGTGGTTCCGTTCATCGTGCCGCCGGCGTTGAAGATGTATTGAAAGTGCGCGGCCTTGGGTACGTTTTCCGAGCCCTGGAACATCATGTGTTCAAACAGGTGCGCAAAACCGGTGCGGCCTTCTTTTTCGTTGCGCGAGCCGACGTCGTAGTAAACAGCGATTGAAACTACGGGAATCGCGCGGTCCTGACTCAACACCACACGTAAGCCGTTCGCGAGAGTGAATTCGTCGATTGGAGTTGGCGGTAACTGAAATCTATCTGTCACGGGGTTGTTCTCTGCCGAAACAAAGGCGTGCTTTACCATTCGCGAGGAAGGGTAAAGCACTTGCTTTGGGGGGATGCTAATTGTAAGGCGCGAGGAGCGTCCGCGCCAGGTTTGTGAACTTCAGACTTTGTTGCTATCGGCAATCATGCCGCGAAGCTCCGCTCGCAATCGTTCGATTTCGCCGAGCTTTTGTCTGACGCGCTCAAACAGCGCCGATTGAGTCTTGATACCCTCATCGATCAGGAAACCGGCGGCCTCGGCCCGATTACGAAAAACACCGGCCTGGACCAACGCTTCCAACTTCTCCTGCGCTTCGGGTGAGATCTTTACTGCGACAACGTAATCATCTTTTGCTGATATTGCTTTTTCAATTGTCCGGCTGATGTCACGGCCGATTGCGCTCAACGATTCGGGAATACGCGAAGCGATGTCCCGGACTGAGGAAGCGGCGCGATTGTGCTCCTCAGATCCGCCCTCGGGATCGTCGTCGCGAAGCATCAAGTCGTCGACTCTCTCAGTTACGGTATGTTCTTCTTTGTGATACGGACTGCTCATCTGGTACAGACTCCTTTACTGACTACCGAATTCTACCTGTCCGTCTTACGATTGTTTGCATGTGTAGGTTCATTCTACGGAGCGCGGGAAACACCAGTCAAGCAAGGCACAACCTTGCCCGGCCAGTCGGCATCCGTTATATTGCAAGTGCGCCGTAATCAATACGTTTACAGCGCTGAAGTCTGGAAGAAATCCGAGGTTTCGCAGTGAAAAAAATTTCGGCTCACGTCGCTCTCGTCCTGCTCACTTTTAGCCTGATTGTTCCTGGTTTAGTTTTCGGTCAAAAAACGCAGACGCCTCCGAGCACGTCGAGCGGCCCGACTCAGGGCACTGGTTATCCGGGCAGACGATCGTCGAGAAATAATCTGAGCCCTGCCACCGCCGCGATTGAGCGCGACTTTAACGAAGCTCTACAGATGATTCAGGACCAGTACGTCGACGGTAAGAAGCTCAGCTACAACGACGTATTCAAGTCGTCGATCATCGGCATGCTACGTTCACTCGATCCTCATTCGAACTATTACGACCGCGAAGAGTTTGACGAACTAAAGACCGATCAACGTTCGGAGTATTACGGAATCGGCGCGTCGATCCAGACTTACATTCGCGGCGATCAGGGTGACACTTACATCACCGCGACCTTCGAAGGCTCTCCAGCAGCTCGCGCCGGCTTGCGCTATGGCGATCGGATTGTGGAAGTGGATGGCGTCAAGATGACGGGCAGGCCGTCGCTGGAGGTTCGCGACAAGATTCGCGGGCCGCGCGGTTCGACTGTCAAGCTGACGTTGCAACGTGCGGCCGACAAGCGCCTCGAGAAGATCGACATCGTGCGCGACGCGGTGCCGCAGCCGTCGATCCCGGATGCGTACCTGTTGAAACCCAGTGTCGGTTATATCGACATGACGCGTGGTTTCAACTACACCACCACCGACGAACTACTCGATGCCATCGATCGTCTGCACGCCAAGGGAATGACTTCTCTCGTGCTCGATCTGCGAAACAACCCTGGCGGATTCTTGGACCAGGCGATTCACGTTGCGGAGGTTTTTCTGCGCAACGGTCAGTTGATTCTGACGCAAAAGGGCCGCAATGGTTATCGCGACAATACCTACGAGTCGCGAAACAACTCTCCTGATACCACGCCGCTGGTCATCTTGATCAACGAAAACACGGCGTCGGCGTCTGAGATCGTCGCGGGCGCCATGCAGGACCACGATCGCGCGTTGATCGTGGGACAGACCAGTTTCGGCAAGGGCCTCGTGCAGAGCATTATCCCGCTCGAATACGGCGCCGGTCTGACGTTGACTTCAGCGAAGTACTACACGCCTTCCGGCCGTCTGATCCAGCGTGACTATTCCAACGGTGGTTTTTACGACTACTACACGCACGGTGGCGGCGTCGCGCGCGATCCGAAACAAGAACCGCCGAAACCTTCCGGAGCAGAGAAGAAAACCGACACGGGACGCGCGGTTTACGAGGGCGGCGGCATCGCTCCGGATGAGAGCGTTGGACCACGCACCGTTAACCTGACGCAGCGGCGTTTGCTAAGTCCGATTTTTGCTTTTACGCGCGAACTGGTTAATGGACGTATCCGTGGTTTTGAGTCGAACCGGATAGCCGGTGGGATCAACTTCCGTCGCGAGTTGACGCCGGATGAGTTCAAAATCAGCGATTCGCTGTTCAAGGCGCTTCGTGATTTCGTGGCCGCCGATCCGGCTTTCAAGGTCGCGCCCGCGACTATTGATCGATACCGTTCGTACGTCGAACTTGAGCTCCGATTCAATCTGGTGACGGCGGCGTACGGCCGAGTGATGGGCGACCGAGTTTTCATCATGGCCAACGATCCTCAGGTTGCCAAAGCCGTGGATGTTCTGCCCAAAGCCCGCGACCTCGCGATGGGCTCCCGATAGGATTTGAACCACAAAGAAACAAAGACACGAATGTTTTAATTAACTTTGTGCCTTCGTGTCTTTGTGGTTAAAAATCCCTTCGCTGTTTCAACCGTAAAACAAAGTCTTGCGTCTAAAACCACGCGTGTGATACGTTTGGCAGGCATGAAACGCACGAATCGACCAGGTAAGCCGCTCGTTAACACCGAAGAACTCGGCCGCGCCGTACGCCGCCGCCGCGAAGAGCTTGGGCTGAGCCTTCGAGATGTTGCGAGCAAGACCTCGGTTTCAGCTTCTACGCTCTCTCGTATCGAGAACGGCACCGGAAAACCCGATGCCGACAACATCGCGCGTTTGACCTCGTGGCTCGACGTTCCAATGGAACGTATCTTGAGCGGACGCGATCCACAGGCCGAAGAATCTCAGGCCGTGGTCTATTACCCGCAGGAGCCGACACCTCAGATCGTCGAAGCTCATCTGCGCGCCGATCGCAATCTCACACCTGAGACTGCCTCCGCGCTTTCCGAACTGTTCCGCGTCGCTTACAACCAGTTCAGTAAGAACACTCCGGACAAGAGTTCGAAGAAGCGACGTTAGCCCAAATAATTCCGTTATACTCTGCAAGTGCTGCTTGGCGATCTACCTCAAGGTGAAAAGTGGCGAAACTTTGAGTTGAAAGCTCTTGGCTTGCGCGACTTCGCCCGCGTTCGCGGTCACCAGCCCCTCAATCCGTTCGACCTGGCACGCTATGCAAAGCTCATCGTGGTTCGTTTCGAGCAGATCGAAGGACTCAGTGAGAGTGCGCGTGAGCATCTTTTGGGTGCGGCGTCAGAGGCATGGTCGGGCGGCGCTTGCACCCTGCCTGACGGCATGAAACTGGTAATACTTAATCCCACCCACGGCCGTTCGCGAACCAATGCGACGTTGATGGAAGAGATATGTCACGTGTTTCTGGGCCATCGACCAAATCGACTCTCGATCGTAACGAAAGACGAACGTGGTAAGGTAATGAATCGAGACTACCGCAAGGCCGACGAAGAAGAGGCCTACGCGGTCGGCGCCGCGGCGCTCGTGCCCTATGGAGCCTTGAAGAAGCTGTTATTGCAGGGAAGGACGTCCCAACAAATCGCTTCGTACTTTCGCGTCAGTTCGGAGCTGGTTGAGTACCGGATGAAAGTGACGCACCTTTGGCGTGAATTTAAGGTTTTAAGCACAAAGACACCAAGACACAAAGCTGATAATGAAACTTAGTGTCTTTGTGTCTTTGTGGTTAAAACTCCGCACGCGTAAACTATCTTAGACCCCATGACGGAACGATTGAAAGAAGCAGCAACGCAAGGTCTGACAACCACCGACAAACTGCGGATGCTGCTCGACATCACCAAGAAAATCAGCCGCTCCCTCGACCTTCAGGAAGTGCTGAACCTGGTGATGGACACGCTCGACTCAGTAATTCCCTACGACGCCGCCGGCATCTTTGTCCTGCAATGTGTCGATCCCGAACTGGTGCCGGAGGGCGAAGAACCATGCACCTTCAAGTCTGAAGCCGTTCGCGGTTACGACATCGATGAACTCTCGGACCTGCACCTGAAACTGGGCGAGGGATTCATCGGCAGCGTCGCGGTCAGTGGCTCTCCAATCATTTCTCACGACGTCCGTAACGACCCCGTCTACATAAATGCCCGCGATCGCACGCGCTCCGAGATGGTTGCGCCGATTATTTCGAACGACGAGGTCATCGGTGTCTTCGATCTCGAAAGTGACGAGCTCAATGCTTACTCCGATGACGATCTCGAAGTGTTGATGCTATTGGCGTCGCAGGTTGCGATCATCATCGAGAAGGTGATGCTGCACGAGCAGTTGATCGAGAAGAAGCGACTTCAGGGTCAGTTGGAAGTGGCCCGGCAGGTCCAACTCGAATTGCTGCCGGCAAAAGATCCCGAGTTACCCGGGTTCGACATTAGCGGCTACAACTTTCCCACCGAGGAAGTTTCCGGCGACTACTACGACTGGGTCAGGATCTACGACGATGAGATCGGAATCGTGATTGCCGACGTTTCAGGCAAGGGTGTGCCGGCGGCAATCCTGATGGCGTTTCTGCGGGCGAGCCTGCGCGCAGCCACGCACATCGGCTATGCCACCAATATTTCCATGGCCAAGGTCAATTACCTGCTGTGGGAATCGATTGAACGAAATCAGTTTGTGACCGCGTTCCACGGAATTCTGGATGCGTCGAACAGAACTTTGTCGTTTTCAAACGCCGGACACAATCCACCGATCCATCTGAAGGCGGACAAGCAGGTCCGGTTCATCGAGTACGGCGAACAGCCTCTCGGAATGTTTCCCGAGACGCGCTATCACGAATATCACTTATTGCTCGAACCTGGGGATGTTTTGGTCCTCTACACCGACGGCGTTACTGAAGCACAGAGCCCTTCCGGCGTAGAGTTTGGCCGCGATCGCTTAGCGCAGGCAGTCAAGGATAATTACGATCTGCCCGCACGCGAGCTGATTGCGAGTTTGGAAATGGCTGTTTTGGAGTGGACAGCCAACGCCGGCGCCACCGACGATGTAACCTTCTTTGTTATCAAAGCGCTCAACAGCAAATAGCAAAACGCGGGAGATTTTTTGATCTCCCGCGTTGCCAATTCCGGAACTATTTGTGATGCTAGTGTGCGGTCAGCGAGCAGTGAGCGTGATCCCCGCCGGGTGCGAGAGGAGCACGATAATCGCCAAAGTGAAACTCAGCTTCGGCCTCCGATAATGCATACACATCGAAGCCATACGCATCGAGATAGTCTGCCAAATCATCGGGGGAAAGAAGATATACGGCAGGCGAGTAACCCGCTTCAACACGAATTTCCAGCAGGCGCTCGATTACTTCAAGTGGTGCAAAGCATCTCACAGGATCTCTGTAGGTTGCCATCTGTCCAGCGCCTTTCTTTTCAATTTCCTGAGCGCGGTCCATTGTTTCTACGTGGTCCGTGCTCCCTGTTAGAACGACCACTTGGATGTACGCAAGTGGGAACTAGTTTGTTCGCAAACGACAAATATTCGGTGGCGAATCTTGTCTTCAAATTTGACGCACGAGAGGACCAAAAGTTCCGGGAAAATGAGCACTGAACAACCGAATACCTCAAACACTCAGCCTCCCACTACTCCACCTCCAAACTTCATCGCTGTCCTGCGGGAGATGCTGCGGGCTTCCGACAAGGTCAGCGACCTGATCTTCAGCCCAGGCCGGCCGCCCCAAATCGAGTTGGCCGGGAAACTGGTGCCCGTGCGGATCCCCGGTTTGGAAAAGCTCACGCCGGCGCACACCGCCGGAATTGCCAAACTCATCATCGGCAATCAACAAACGGCGTCGGAGAGTCTTGAAAAAACCGGCTCCGCCGATCTCTCGTTTAGCGTGCCAGGCGATGCGCGTTTCCGCGTCAATATCTTCAAACAACGCGGCACGCACGCGATCGTCATGCGAGTGATTCCCATGCGGCCGCCGAAGTTCAGCGACTTCAATCTTCCCGAACAATTGAAAGAGATCGCCGATATCAAGAACGGCATCGTGCTGGTTACCGGACCGACCGGAAGCGGTAAAAGCTCCACCCTGGCCGCGGTTATCGACCTGATCAACGAGACGCACTACTACCACATCGTCACGATCGAGGATCCGATCGAGTTCCTGCACACGCACAAGAACTCAACCATTCACCAGCGCGAGCTCCACTCGGACACGCCAAGCTTTTCGATCGCCCTGCGCGCCGCTCTGCGCCAGGCGCCCAAGGTGATCCTGGTCGGCGAGATGCGGGATCGCGAGACGATCGAAGTCGCGCTCGAAGCGGCTGAAACGGGCCACCTGGTCCTGTCTACGTTACACACGATCGACGCGTCGAAAACCGTAGATCGCATCATCGGTGTCTTTCCAAAGAATGAGGAAAAGGTGATCCGGACGCGGATCGCGCAGTCGTTCCGGTTCATCGTCTCGCAACGACTGATTCCGCTTGGAGATGGGAAAGGAAGGATCGCGGCGATCGAGATCCTGAAATCGACGATGCGCACGCGCGAGTACATCGAGAAAGGCGAGTCGGATGGTAAGTCGTTGATCGATGCGATGGAGCAGGGCGATCAGGATGGAATGCAGACTTTCGATATGGTGATTGAGAAGTTTATTCGCGATGGGGTCGTGAGCATCGAGACGGCGTTGCCTTATGCTACGAATCAGAACAATCTGTTGCTGAAGATTGCGGACCTGAAGGGCGCGCCTCAACCACAGCAGCCGTCGCAGCCGGCCAAGGACCCGACCTCAATGCTTGATCTTATCGAGCCCTGAGCATCCACAGATTACGCAGATAAATCTGTGTAATCTGCGGATGTGTCTTACAGCCAATTTTGCTATCATCGCATCACTCTTCTTGTGATGTGTTCGAACACTAAAAAGGTCCTATTTGGGCTTGTTTTCCTGGCAGTCTTCTATTTCTCTCCCACAACCCATGCCGACGATGAAATTCGAATCGATCTGCCTGCGGGTGCGCAGTTGAAGGTTCGCAACGACTTCGGAAACGTCAACGCTGAAGTTTGGAATAACCGCTATGTGGCGGTGTCGGCGACGATCGGTGGTGATGGTTCAAAGAAGCTCACCCGGTCGCCGATCATCATCGATAATCGAGGCTCGATGTTATCGATCTCGGTGGTGCGACGGCCGATCGATCCCGTTGTGCCGATTCATCTCAGTCTCAAGATCCCTGAAACGTCGAAATTGGATGTTGTTACAACTACCGGCGAAATCACTCTCGTGCGTGTGCCAGGCAGTGCGAATTTGAAGTCTTCATCGGGCGCAGTGAAAGCACTTATAGGTCACCCAGGCAACCTGGATTTATCGGTGATTGCTCCGAACGGCAGTATCACGTCTTCCGACGGCTCCGAGCCCATCGGGCAAACGAAACCATATACGAAGCGCTTCGGAAACGGAGAGAAGAAACTCGAGATTCAATCGGATTCGGGATCGATCCAGCTAAACTTTTCGATACCTGTACCTCTCACCGATGACGTAGCGGCAAGCGCTGGTGCTCCTCAGCTCATCGGCAAAGACAATGCGAAACCTGCTGCGGGAACTTCGACTGGTCCAGTACCCGGCGATGAGATCAGCGAAGGAGACGTGATTCGTGTCGAATCGCAGCTCGTCACGCTGAACATCAGTGTCATCGATCGCGGTACGAATCGTGGACTGGTCGGGCTGGGCCAGTCAGACTTCAAGCTGTTCGAAGATGGCGCCGAGCAGCGTGTCGTCCAGTTTGAGTCCTCTAATGCGCCTTTTGACATGGTCCTCTTGATCGATCTCTCCGGTTCGACGAGAGAAGTCGTGAAACTCATCCGGGCGGCGGCAGTTCGCTTTGTCGAAGCGGCGCGTCCGGCCGATCGCATCGGCGTGATCACGTTCGCCGGTGAACCGGCGGTAGTCTCAACCTTGACCGCGGATCGCGATCTCCTGCGACAAAGAATCGAAACGATCGACACCGCTCGCGGCGACACCAAGCTCTACGACGCGACCAACTTCGCGATGGCGGAGCTGTTGAAGGAGTCGAAAAAGTCGAGACGGACTGCTATCGTCTTGATGAGCGACGGTCTTGACGGCACAATACCCGGTATCAGCGGACAGCAGGGGTCGAAGGCTTCCTATCCGGACACGCTTAGAAATGTTCAGGAGTTTGACGGCGTGCTCTACACGTTGTGGCTGAATACCGAGTATGAGGCAATGAGCCCGCTCGACACGCAGCCGGAAGCATTTGACGCCGGTCACGACCGCATGAAGGAGATGGCAGACGCCGGCGGCGGTGTTTTTTATGAGGTCGAGAAGTTGACAGACCTCGCCGGGGCGTACGAACAGGTGGTAGCCGATCTCGGAACGATGTACAGTTTGGCGTATCGCCCGACGAACAACGCCCGCGACGGCCGTTGGCGAACAATTCGTATCGGGGTTAATCGAAATAATGCAGTGCCACGCGGTAAACGTGGCTATTATGCGAACTAGACTCGCTTTCTTTATGAAGTTAAGAACAGCGCCTCGTCTTTTTGTGGCTCTAGCTCTGTTTGTAACTCTACTGCTCTCGGTCAGCGCGCGGAGCCAGGATCCGATTGAGACGATTCGGATCGATTCGGATCTGGTTGACCTCAAAGTCAGCGTGCTTGGATTCGCTGCGAACGCTGCGCCGCCGATTCTCGAACCGAAAGATTTCGTAGTGCTTGAGGATGGTGTCCCGCAGGAGATTACGTTTTTCGCGACTGCCGATACGCCGTTTGACCTCGTGCTGTTGCTCGACCTCTCCGCCTCAAATTCCAAGAAGTTAAAAATGATTCGCAACTCCGCGAAACGCTTCGTGGACGCGGCTCGCGAAACGGATCGCATCGCTTTAGTTACCTTTACGGATCAACCGGCGCTCTACTCTTCATTCACGCTCGATCGTAAAAAGTTGAAGAAGAACATCGACGAGATCGATGAGGCGATCGGCGGCACAAACTTCTGGGACGCGATGGACTACGTTCTGAAGGATCTGATTCCGAACCGATCCGGAACCAGGCGCAATGCGATCGTGGTGATGACGGACGGCGTCGATAACGCGTTGCCGGACGTCGCCGGACCGGGATCGCTTATCAGGTTCGAAGATCTGCTCGTAAAGATCAGGGGCTCCGAAACGATCGTCTTTCCGATTTATCTCGACACGGAAGAAGAGAACGTCAAGCGCCGTGAACCTCGCGCTGCGTATGCAGCGGCGCGCGAGCAGCTTGGACAGATCGCGGGAGTTTGCGGAACGCCGATGTATCGCGCGGCGCAGCTAAGCGATCTGGATACGGTGTATGCCCAGGTCGTGCGGGATTTGAGCACTGTCTACAGTATCGGATATCAACCAACGAACAAGACGCTGGATGGGAAGTGGCGAACGGTTGAGGTTCATTTGCTCAAACGAACCGACATCTACGCGCGGACGAAGCGTGGCTACTACGCGAAGACCTCGAGTTCGCAAGCGGAAAAATAGGATTACTCGCGCAAAGACGCAAAGACGCAAAGTTCAGACCTCCGGCACCGAAGGTCG
>JBIOVO010000293.1:0-20997 GCA_044867735.1 Pyrinomonadaceae bacterium
AAATCGTACATATTAACCTCCTCTAACTTCTTGTGGAGTTCACTTAAATCATCGATGGCAGGCGAAGCATCCCTCAATAATTAGTGTCGTGTCGTGCGAAAACGTTTCGAATGACGGCCGAAGAGAATCTCGCTGCACGCGCGAATACGTGTTAACACAGCTTCGTTCTCGTTCGTCTAGATGTCTGGGACTTGAATAATTTCGCCTTTCGGTGATACTTGCCTTCAAAACGATCGCTCCAGACCTTCCCAATAAAGAGGTGGATGAAACTCTATGAGTAGAAAAAACTTCCTGTTCGTTTTCGCTCTTCTCGCGTTTCTTTCGACTGCAACCTGGGCACAGGTTCCCAGCAAAGAGAAAGTTGTCGCCGGCGCGGAACGAGCGTTCGAGAAAGTCACCAAGGCTTACGTAGGACCAGCACCTGGTTGTGCCGCCGCGGTGTCACTCAACGGAGAGGTAGTTTTCGAAAAGGCGTACGGACTTGCCGATCTCGAGCACAACGTTCCGAACACCCCGCAAACGATTTTCGAGTCGGGCTCAGTCGCAAAACAGTTCACCGCCGCAGCGCTCGTACTGCTGCAACAGGATGGGAAGCTCAGTCTCGAAGATCCGGTCAGGAAATACATTCCCGAGCTGCCCGATTACGGTTCGCCGCTGACGATCAGGCATCTGTTGAATCACACCGCCGGTCTCCGCGACTGGGGTACAGTCTTGAGCCTGACCGGCGCCGGTCGCGGCGAGCGAGTTATCTCTCAGGACCTGGCACTTGACGTTATCATCCATCAGCGTGCACTCGACTTCACACCCGGTTCGGAATACTCGTACTCAAACAGTGGATACAATCTGGCGGCGATCATCGTCGAGCGTGTGTCGAAGCAGAAGTTTCCAGCGTTCGTCGAGGAGCGCTTATTCAAACCAGTGGGCATGAAGAGCAGTTCGTGGCGGGACGACTACCAGCGCATAGTTCCGGGCCGCGCTCAGGCGTATGCGCGTCAAGGCAGCGGACCGTGGCGACTCAACATGCCGTTCATGAATGTTTATGGAAACGGCGGCATGCTTACGACGGTCGGTGATTGGATGAAGTGGAACGCAATGCTTGATTCGCAATCGCTGGGTGCGCCTCTTGTCAACGCTCTGGAGACTCGAGGAGTGCTGAACGATGGCCGCAAGATCGCCTACGCACTCGGGCTCACTGTCGATACATACAAGGGATTGAAGGACGTCTCGCATGGCGGTTCGACTGCCGGCTATCAGACTTTCCTCGCGCGTTATCCGGACAACAAGGTTTCAGTTGGCGTCATGTGTAACGGTACTTCACCAGGTGCGGGAGGTATCGCCGCGGACATAACCGATCAGATCTTTGGACCATACCCCGAAGCGCCGAAGACCGAAGCAGCCAAGGTTTCGGAAGAGGAGTTGAAGAAATTTGTCGGCATCTGGCGGAATGAAAAGACGCACGCGCCGGCGCGTTTCGTTATTGAAAACGGGATGTCGCGATGGAGCGGTGCGCGCCTCACCCCGATGGGAGGTGGCCAGTTCACTGCCGGTGGGAACCAATTGAAGTTTACGTTCGATAAGGACGACAGGCCGATCTCTGCGGAAACCATCGATTCCGAGGGCGAAGTCACACGCTACGCTCCCGAGACGGAGTGGAAGCCAACGCCCGCGGACCTTGCGGTATTCAAGGGAGATTGGTTTAGCGAAGAGGCTGGCGCGACACTCACCTTCGCAGTCGAAGGTGACAAGGTGTTTATTAAACAGCGCCCGGCAACGAGCTTCCCGATGCAGCCGCTTTATAAGGACCACTTTGCCGTGCAGGGACACATCGTCTGGTTCACACGCGAGAAAAATGGAAAGATCGATCGCATGCACGTCGGAGCGTCACGAATGCGCGACATGCCGTTCGTCCGAGCGAAGTAGGTTGTAGTTTGAACCACAAAGACACGAAGACACAAAGTTAAATCAGTGCTGTTGGCGGCTATTTTTCGAAGATGATATTCAGCCCGCGCGAGTAGAACAGATCCTTCACCTGATATCCTTCGCCGAGAAGTTGCTGGAATTCGTTTAACGACTGCGCATCGGCAGTGCCGGGTTTTGCGAACGCGATCGTCTTGATCTTGTATTCGCGTTTCTCGCCACTCTGTGCAAACACGAGCCGCTCATTCTCAGCTTCGACTGAGCCGCAGGTTAGATCTCCAATCATCACGGCCTGATAACTGTTGCCCAGCGCAACCGTCTTATCAAACTCCTTCTCATACTTCTTCTCGTCGATGAAAGTATATGTCGTGCTCTCGCTGCTCCGTTTGTCCATGAGCGCCAGGCCAATCATGCCGACGCGGCGACCGGTTATGAATCGAAAACCCTGCGCCGCCAACTTATTCACATCATTGGGTAGACCCGAAGACTTTTTAAGGAAGCGATACTCGGTTTTTGTGTCGGTGTTTTTTAGATTTCTCTCAGTTAAAACAGACACGCTGAAATCCAGCAGTCCCTGCCGCGCGAACAGCACCTTGACGGGTCGAAAGCCATCTGGCGCTGCGGCATCGAGTCCCGCCTGGATATTCTTCTCTGCGCTATCGCCGAGACGCACTTTCGCGATGAAGACTTTGTATTCGCGTGACTGCTCAGTGTCGCCGTTTCTTCGTTCGAGGAGAAAGGCATCGCCCTTCTGCAAACGAAAGATAAGAGTTTCGGGGGAAGAACGGCTGGTTTCTTCGCCAGATGTTCCTTCGGAGCAGTAGGTCAGAGCATAGGCAGTAAGGTAATTAAAACCCTTCCTGGCCTGAAAATTGAGGCGCGCTTCAAGTCGCTTTTTGTCCGGGCTAGTTATCCAGTCGTACTCATACTTGTTCGGCGCGTCCAGGCGCACGACCGCAGCAAAGCTCTGTGTTACTCCCTCGCCGCCGTAGTTCAGAGACTTTTCCAGCCTGTATCCCAACTTGCCGTTCTCATTAAGATCATCGACGAAATCGTCTATACCGGTCGAGGTAATGAGCTTAACTTTTTCGAGTGAGTCGGACTGAAACGTGATGATCGTCTTTTTTTTCGCCAGGGAAGCGGGAATAAAGACCGACACAGCGAGAATCACTAACAATCCAACCAGTGTTTTGCGCTCAGAAGTTTTTCTCATAGTCTCAATGTGGTTCATCGCGTCTGAGTTTCCCCAGACTCTTCTTGATAAGCTGAATCGCTTTCTCAAAAACATTTTCCGCGACAGCGTAGGTAATGCGAAAGTATCCGGGCGTGCCGCATAGGCTGCCGGCCACGACTGCGACATCTGCGTCCCGCAGCAGATAGTCCACCAGATCGACATCAGTCCGAATCAACTTGCCATCTTCAGTTCGGGATCCGATGTAGTGTTCGATGTTCCAGAAGAAGAAATAGGCTGACTGCGGCGTGATGTGCCAGGTATTGGGCACCGAATTCAATAAGTCAATGGCCTTTGCGCGCCTAACCTTCAGTTTCTCGACTATCGCCGGGATGATCTCGTTCGTAGCTTCGAGCGCAGCCAACGCCCCGCGTTGCAAGAATTCATTGACTCCCGATGTAGCGTAATTCTGCTTCTGAAGACAGATGTCCGCCCACATCGGATGCGCAGCGATGAACCCTACCCGCAATCCTGACATGGCATAGTTCTTCGAGAGGCTGTTGATCGTCAACACTCTGTCATGAATTTCCGGCCAACTGCTGATACTGGGACAGGTCTTCTCATCGAGTAAAACCAGGTTATAGACCTCATCAGAAACCACCAGCAAACGCGGATGTCTCATTAGCACTTCAACCAACGAGTCTAATTCTTCGCGCGTGTAGATCGCCCCAGTCGGATTATTCGGGTTGGTAAGAAGCAGAATGCGACTCTTCCAGGTGATATTTTGTTCGAGCTGTTGCGCCGTGAGCTTAAAGCTATTCTCGGCACTCGTCTGAATGATCTTGAGCTTGCCGCGGCCTTGCGCGACGATGTTCGGGAAGGCGAACCAGAACGGCGCAGGTATCAAGACATCTTCATCCCCGATCGAATCGAGGATGTTATATAAAGCTTGCGAGGCGCCGTAAGTGATCATGACGCCTTTTTCTGAATAGCCATAATCGGCGGCGATCTTCTTCTGGAGATCTTCGATCCCGCTCGTCGGCGGATAAGAGAGTTTTTCTATCGTTGCATCGACCGCTTTAGTAATGGCTTCTCGCACCTTCGGGTGCACTGGGAATGGCGGCGCACCGGTATTAAGAAGGATCCGGTTAGGGCCGCTAAGAAGTTTCGAACTTTCGGGAGCGAGTGGCAGTGAATAGAGACCGGTGGAAGTCTTCGACATGGGGGATCTCGCTTTCAGCGAAGGATTTCAATTCAGGACATCCTTATACCATTCAAGACCTCATTGCATCCACAGATTACGCAGATTTAGAAGGATAAAAGCTAGAAACACGCCAACCACCACAAGGACAACGCCTACCGTCGACGTCAGGACAATCGAGACGACCGCCGCCCAAAGCTTGCGAAGCCACCCCTTTTTAACGATTGCCTTGGCAGCGAGCGTGCCCAAAAAACTTAGGGCGAGCGTGCTGACCACGCAAACCACGATATAGAAGATCAGACTCGGCGTAGCTTGCGATTCACTGTAGCCATTCAGGCCCAGCAGCAGAACGAACAAGCCGAAAATCGCAGCCGCAAACTCGACGATCGCCGTCACGGCAAAAACAGCTATACGCAAGCGAGACTCTCCTCCTTAATCTTCATTCTACCGCTAACTTGAGATCGCACTTACTCGCTGGGGGCAAAAGCTGCGTCCCAGATTTAGCCAATCTGCGGCTGCACTCCAGGAGACGCCCACCTGCGATTGAAACCCGACTTCGGTCTCACCCGTATTGGTTCGCGTTGTGACGACCGTACTGCAAGAAATCATCTGCCCAGGCTGCGGATTACAAATGCCCGCGCGCCAGACGACTACCGGGCGGACTTACTACAACACAAGTTCTGAGTGCTGGGACTTGTACACCGAAGTGCTTGCGACGGAATACAGTAATGCTTTTCTGTTCGGCCAGATCCATCAACTGACGGTCGATGCATACGCAGTTCAACATGCCGGCGGACCACATCCGGATAAATCAGTCGGTGTTCACTTGTCGGGTCTGTATTTCGCGCTGGAAAGAGGTGTTCGCTCACCTGAAATACCGTCGTTCCTTCAACGTCTTGTCACTGCGGTCGAAACCTGGCCTCACTATGAACCACCAGTTGCAACAAGCTCGTTAACTGTCTTCGACGTCGCTATTTGCGATTCAACAGAAGATCACATCAGGGTTGTGCGAGATTGGGCCAGGGCCGTATGGCAGTGCTGGTCCGAACATCACGCTGAAGTAGGAAGACTAATCTCTCACCATCTAAAGATGGACTAAGCTCCTTTGAAGATCCCTTGCCCGGGCGTCAAAACCTCGTCTGGATCAAAGTGGCGTTTTGCCCGCACGAAGAGTCCCCAGAGGGGTTGATAGTGTTTCTGCCAGTCGTGTCTTGTCATCGGGACAGAATCGAAGGGATAACGCTTGCCATTGAGATCCACGGCACGCTCGAAGAGTGTGCGGTTTGCTGCGACCAGTTCGGTAGCTCGCTCGGGCGTCGGTGGCACCGCGTTGCGCAACAACGCGAAGAGGAAGAAGTGGCGGCTGGAGGGAACACGGAAGAACGGAGCGTTGAAGAATTTGCGGTTGAACGGATAGATCAGGATCGGTCCCTGGCCCACGTCGTCTACTGTCAGCGTGGCCAACGTTTCGCCAATCAAAGTCTGCGCATTAGCGGCCGGCACGAACAGGTTGACCCAGGGATGCGGAAACGCCCAGACGCCGATCTGCCGGAGAAAGGCGACCAGCGGCGCAAGTCGATTCAGATAGTCGAAGTAAGTCATATCCTGCGCCGACTGTGTGCCCGGATCGAAGGCCAACCCGCTCAGCAAGCTGGCATCATCAGGTTCGTTGCCGGGCGAGAAGTACTTCGTAGTTTCCAACTGAAAGATCCAACCACCCGCACCGTTCGGCACGGCAAAGCCTTGCAACGTGTCGAAGCGTCCATCGTCAATCAGCATCTCCTGATCAGCCAGAAAAGCCGGAAGACTGCTGTAGAAGGCCTGATAGAGTCGCGCATTCGGCGGAGCCGCGATGAGCCGCACACGCGCACGCACGATCAATCCGAATTGGCCCAGGCCGGATCGCGCAGAGTCGAACAGCGCGGGGTTCTGCGTCGCCGAGCAAGTTACGAGTTCGCCTTCGCCTGTGACCACCTGTAACTCGAGTACGTTGTCTACGTTTGGACCATGGCGGAACGCCTGGCTGCCGATGCCACCCAGCGAGAGTGTTCCACCGACGGTCAACTCGAGAAAATCAACTAGTGTCGGCGGCGTCAACCCTTGCGGGATCGTCTGCGAAAGCAGATCGAGCCAACGTGTGCCGCCATCAACCAGGGCATTCGTCGGATTAATCTCGTGCACCGTGGCGAGCGTTGACATGTCGACAACGACGCCGGCCTCGACTTGCGCCTGACCCTGCGTGCTATGACCTTGCCCACGCGCTGCGACCTGAATGTTGTTGCGCCGTGCGAACGTCACAAGCTTGACGACATCGTTCACCGAACCGGGCTTCAGGACAGCAAGCGGTTGGCGATGTACTAGATGACCGAAGTCGTCGGCTGCTGCTGTGCGTGAAGCATCGTCCAGCAGTAGCACGCCGGCGAAAGCAGGGAAGTCTTCGGCCAGCGCGCTCGCCCGATTTGGGATCTCTGACGCGCTGACCCAACTACGCAGTTGAGTATCAAATCCGGCGACGACGATAGTACCCGCCAGCGTTCCACGTAAAAACGTTCGGCGCGAAATCTCTCCGCTCATCACTTACCTCCTTATTGTTAGGTATGCCATCGTGAGTTGGCCTTTCTGGGAATGGGAGGATGCAGCAACAATACGTCAATTTGACCCCTGCGAGTCAATGTCTGAGGCGGGTAATATGGAGCACAGTCAATCGCGGAGCGGCTAAAGTCTTTATAGCAACGAAAGCAAGTGAGTCAGCGCCCCAGTCAGGTTTAGCCTGCGAAGCAGGCGTGTGCCTAAAGACTGGGGCTTGCGCCCCAGGCTTTATGCTTTCACCTGCTGCGCAGGCTAAAAGGACTATCGCCGACTCCTTGCAAAGCTATTGGATTTCCGTCACAGGATAACCACCATCGTCCCTGCCGGGATTTGATCGTAAAGCTTTTGAATGTCGTTCAGGTGCATCACCACGCAGCCCCAGGAAAGATGACGTGGGCCGCTATTGTCCCACTCTCTGATCCAGCCGTGAAAACCGATGCCCCCGCCGAGCTTCGTGGTTTCGAGTGTTGCGACTCGCTTTTCCCAGGCGGCCGTAATAGTGGATTGCTGCTGAGGCGAGATCATCTGTTGCGCTACGGCTCGGTCCGCATCGTATTTGTTTGGGTAGTTGATCTTGATCCAGTGCCCACCGTAATAGGCGCCGTATGGTCCGTCGAAATTGCCGCGATGTTTTTTAATCACGAAGTACATACCCTTCGGAGTCTTGTTGTCTCCTTCGACGAGCTTCTGCCCCTTGCCTTGACCAAAACTCACGTCGTACTCCTGATTCAAGACACCCGCCTGATAAAACCTCGCTTTGTAACTTTCCTGATCGACGACGATCAGCTTCGCTTCTTTCTGCGGCACGAAGAGTTTGCGATGCGCGTTAATGAAGGCGCTCGGCCCGGCATAATGTTCCTTGACCCATGCTTCGTTCTTGCCGTTTGACGACGGCCAGTAAGTTGGCGAGAGGCTGTCGTCCCAACGCAGCTCCAGGTGCAGGTGCGCAGCGAAGAGTTTGTCGGGATCCTGGCCAATAGTTGCGATTACTTGCCGGCGCTGTACGACGGCGCCTTCCTTTACCCTGATCTCGTTTAGGTGAGCGTAAAGTGAAATTATCTTGCGATGCTCGTGGTTTACGTAGAAGTGATGTTCGATGGTTATGACATTGCCCCACAGGCGGCCGCAGTGTTGAGCAAACGTGACGCGACCATTCGCGACAGCATGAACGTCCTGGCCCAGGTCGGTGTTTCCGCCGCCGTTTCCATTCCAGTCCTCGCCTGTGTGAATGCCGAGCTCATAGTTTTCTGCAAAGTGAGTAGCGATGCGCCAGCCGTGATATCCGATCCCGGTCGCGATGTCCTTGTATGGACCGCCGGCATTAGCGTCGCCCACGGGAAAATCGAAACCGTCAGCCGGCGGGACGTCAGTTTCAAGATAGGCGTCGAAGACGTTGGACGAAGTTTGCTGCTGATGTCGTGGGTTACTGGGAGTGAGGCGCTGGCACGCTTGAACGCAGACAATGACGACAATCAGAACGGCCGGTGACAAATGTTTGAATCTCGTCATTGGAGCGTGAGACGCTTTGATACTTTATCAGGCTTTCTCCGTTGCACAGAGCTTTGCACAAAAAGTCGATGCACGGGCGGCCACAGAGGGCCACCCCTACAAAAGAGCGACGAATAGTTTGTGTAATGCAGAAGATTTGTAGGAGCGGTCCTCCGTGGCCGCCCGTGGTTGAAATCTGAAACGACCTCAACGTGTTCTTATCCGTGGAAGTCACCAGCCGCCAGACGTACGCCTGGTGTGTGCGCCCAATCGGTAATGAAAGACGGCGCGGCGCCGTTGGTGATACGCCACGTTCCATCGCCGACGGCAGACGCAACCGGGATTGAACCCCAACCCGGAGTTTGTCTCACCAGAGCAATGTCGGTCAGCCCGCTACCGTTGTAGTTTCCAGCGACGACACGCACGCCCGGTTGATGGGCCCAGTCGCTGATGAAGGTGGGCGCTGGTCCATTGGTAATGCGCCAGGTTCCATCGCCGACAGCAAAGGCAATCGGGATTGAACCCCAACCTGGAGTTTGTCTCACTAAGGCGATATCCGTCAGTCCGTCGCCGTTGAAGTCTCCGGTGACGATACGCACACCGGGCGTGTGAGCCCAGTCAGTAATAAAGCTGGGCGCTGGACCGTTGGTGATACGCCAGGTTCCGTCGCCGACGGCAAACGCAATCGGAATCGAAGCCCAGCCGGGAGTTTGCCTGACTAAAGCGATATCCGTTAATCCATCGCCGTTGAAGTCACCGAGAACGATACGCACACCGGGCGTGTGAGCCCAGTCAGTGATGAAGGTGGGCGCGGGACCATTGGTAATGCGCCAGGTCCCATCGCCGACGGCAAACGCAATCGGAATCGAGCCCCAGCCGGCATCTTGTCTAACGAGAGCAATGTCCGTCAGCCCGTCACCGTTGAAGTCGCCGGTGACGACACGCACACCTGGTGTGTGCGCCCAGTCGGTAATGAAGCTGGGAGCAGGACCATTGGTGATGCGCCAGGTTCCATCGCCGACGGCAAACGCAATCGGAATAGAAGCCCAGCCGGGAGTTTGTCTCACCAGAGCAATGTCCATTAGACCATCACCATTGAAGTCACCAGTGACGACACGCACACCTGGCGTGTGAGCCCAGTCGCTGATGAAGGTCGGCGCAGGTCCGTTGGTGATATCCCAATTGCCGTCGCCTCTCGCAAACGCGATCGGAATTGAACCCCAGCCTGGTGTCTGTCTGACTAAGGCGATATCCATTAGCCCATTGCCGTTGAAGTCGCCAGTGACGACGCGCACGCCAGGTTGATGGGCCCAGTCGGTAATGAAGGTGGGCGCGGGCCCATTAGTGATATCCCAATTTCCATCGCCTCTGGAGAATGCGACCGGAATGGAAGCCCAGCCGGGAATCTGTCTCACCAAAGCGATGTCCGGACCGAGAGTCACACCGTCAGTCAGCGTCCTCCGTGCCTCCAGTACAGCCTGATGTGCATTCACGCGACCGAAGCCATAGTCATCGTGATGACCGTTGGCGTCGTAGGTGACTCCACCGATCTTGTCGGCCGTGTCTCGCATGATTTGGCGGAGTTCATCTCGGGTAAGCGCCGGGTTTACCGCCAAGGCAAGTGCGGCGCAGCCCGCCGCACATGGGGCAGCGTAGCTAGTGCCGGTGTCGGTCGCATAATCATTTCCGGATTCAGTGCTAAACACATTCACGCCCGGGGCGATTAGTTCGACCTCCGGACCCCGCGCGGCATTGTTCTCCATATCGTTGTGGTCGGAGCGCACCACTGCAATCACGTCTGCGTGAGAAACAACTTCATCCAGCATGACATTAACGTTGTTGCCATTACTGGCAGCCCAAAAGATCGTCAGTCCCTGGCCGCTGCGTCCATTGGCGCCGGCTGCTTCGAGGGCCAAGCGGAGTGTTTCTGATAAATCCCATACGGCCCCATTCGGCCCGAGGCTGGAGACCAAAATATCCGCACCGTCACCCGGTGAAGCTGTGCCCACCTCGCTGGTCGGATTCGCCGCGTAAGACACGGCGCGTGCGAGTGTTATCTGACTACCTATTTGGTCAGCTAGCGCCGCGATCAGCATTAGCTCGCATTCGGGTGCGATACCACATCCGCCGGCGGTGTTGTTGTGGCGTGCTCCGACCATTCCGGCGCAGAACGTTCCGTGATTGCCGTCGGGCATGCCTGCGGTGGTTTGATTGAAGCTGGTCACGCTACCTGATCTGGAGAAAAAGCCACTCATGGCTCCCACGCCAGCCGCGAGGTCTTCGTGGTCGGCATCGAATCCGTTATCAATAACTGCGACTCTAATTCCGGCGCCACGTGTGGTGTCCCAGGCTGCCTCTGCACGCACGTCTGCGCCGTTCGTACCTCCGGTCTGGCCAGTGTTGTTCCATTGCCACTGTTCGTCATAGCGATCGTCAGTAGGGGTGAAACGTCCGGGAATATGTTCGATGAAGGCCGGCTCGGCCAGGATGAATCGCTCGTCGTCGTGCAACTCGACCGAAGCTTCCAAGGCATCCTCGCGGCCTTGAGCGAGCACTTCATAGAGGTTGGGCGCAAAGCTCAGTTTGTTTAGGACGGTGAGGTTCTTTTCAGCGAGTACGGCATCACAATCTGCTTCGGAGAGACCCGGCTGGAGTTGAACAGCCAAGCGGTTGGTAACTACTGCAAGGGAGCCGTTTGCGCGAATGACGGGTTTGCCTACCTCTTCGGCCTCCGGTAAATCTTCTCTTGCCATCAAAGCCCTCGCAGTCTCCGCCGACGGGCTAACAAATCTCCAGTTTGCTTGTTCAAAGGCAGTTACGACATCATCAGGAATCTCTGGACGGGCGCTGACCACTGAGCGGATTTGCTCAGCCGCCGGATCGCCAAAATCCTCCTCGCGAGCGGCGAGTACGCCTTCATCAGTCGCCGCGACATGCACTGCTCGCACGTCAGGGATCTCTTCAACCACGACCCGTTTGTCGCGCTTGTAATATACGCGTTCCATTGTTACTCCTTTCACTACATAAGGGAGGAAAGCTCCAGTCGTTGATACTGAGGGATTGTAAGCCAGCCGCCGGTTCTATTACTCGTAAGCGGCGCCCTCAGCAGGATTGGAGCCTTCGTGAAAACCTAAGAATTTCGTTCAATTGTAATGTCGATCCAGACGAAAATGTTTCGCAGAAGTCTGTCATGGGCAATCCTGTAATCCTGTCAAAAGGATAGACAGGATTAACAGAACGGACAGGATGGTTTCCAGTCCGGTTAGTGAAAGGCTCACGGCTTCACGCCAATCAGCACGACGTTACTCTTCTGGCCAGTCACGGTGATACTTACTCGCAGATCACCCGCCGCGGTGATTCCGTCGGGAAGCCTTACATTCAACTGCGTTAATCCCTGGAACGTAGTTAAACTGCCGACGAACTCGACCGGAAGCTGATGGGTTGTTTGTTGTGAGTCTACTGCTTCGGCGGTGACTACGAGTCCTGGCGTTACGATGAGGTTCGTCGCGAACAGCGCAACGCGCACTCTTCGATCCGTGCTCAGCAGTCCGGGATTGGTGATCGCGAACGGATCGCGGAAGAAGAACAATGCGTTGAGCGCGATCGCGCGTTGGGAGTTTTCTTCAGTCGCAAGCACTGGTGCATCGTCATCCAGAATCGTACCGATGCCCAGGTTGTCGGCAATCGCCGCATTCGTACCCGCAGACAGGTTGACATGAAAGATCAGCGTCGCCGGTTCGTTGAATAGATCGCCATTCACCTGGACATTGATCGGCTGTGTAATTGTTCCCGGAGCGAACGTCAGTGTGCCGCTGGTATTCACGTAGTGAGTGCCTGCTAATGCGGTGTTGTTTGCAGTGGCAAAGTTCACTCTGATTGTTCGGCTGCTTGCATTTGATAGTGAGACTATGAACGCGGCGCTGTTCGTACCTGAATCTCCTTCGTCTACTGTTACGTCAGCGATCGAAATAGTGGGTTGCGCATCGTCGTTTCCGATCGTGCCCACGCCCTGAGCGTCAGCGATGGTTGCGTTCGTCGCGCCGGAGAGATCGACGTTGAAAGTCTCGTCGGGTTCAAAAACCGTCTCACCGTTGACCGTTACGTTAATCGTTCGGGTTAGCTGACCGGGCGTAAAGGTTACTGTGCCTGATGCTGCGACGTAGTCTGGACCTGCTGTCGCGGTACCATTGGCGGTTTGATAGTTCACGGTGATCGTTTGACTGCTGGCATTCGACAGCGAAACGCTGAAAGTCGCCAAAGCCGTTCCTGAATTTCCTTCGCTTAGCGATGTGTTGTTGATCGAGATCGTGGGCTGCGCATCGTCGTTGTTGATGGTGCCTGTGCCCTGGTTGTCGCTGATCGTCGCGTTAGTTGCATTTGAAAGATTGACGAAGAAGGACTCGTTAGGCTCAAGAGCCGTGTCGCCGTTAGTCGTGACGCTGACCGATTGTGATTGTTGGCCCGGAGCGAAGGTTAAGGTGCCGCTTGTAGCTACGTAGTCGGAGCCTGACGAGGCGGTGTTGTTCGCCGTCGCGAAGTTCACTGTTGCCGTCTGCGCACTTGCTGGTGACAGGAGCACGTTGAAGGTCGCGATCTTAGTGCCGGAGTTGCCTTCAGCGATCGTGAGATCGTTGATCTCCAGCCTTGGTTCACCAACGAATTGCACGCGAAAGACTGTGCTGGCTCCGCGCGCGAGGTAATAAAGGCTTCCGTCATTCGCCACCTGAATATCGACCGGTAGGCTGATGTTTGTGAATGCGTCGGGTGCGGTACCAGTCGTCGGCGGATTCAGTGGGTCGATCGTCTTGATCCAGCCGGCGCAGAAGTCTGCAAAGAAGTACTTGCCGATGTACTGTGCGGGAAAAGTTTGTGTCGTTGGATTGTAAAAAGCTCCGCCAGTGATCGCGCAAGGTGCGGCGGCGGCCGATGAATACTGGTAGATCGGGTTCGTCATTCCGGCTGTGCCGCACGCGCCTTCGCAGGTGGGCCAGCCGTAGTTGGCGCCGGCACCGCCAACATTGATCTCTTCCCAGGTGCCTGCGCCAACGTCGTTGATGTGCATCCGGCCGGTACCAGGCTGGAAGCTGAACGTAAATGGATTGCGCAAACCAACGGCCCAGATCGCGCGATTGACGCCGGTAGGAGAGCCGGCGATGTTGGGGAAAGAGGTTGGGTTATCTGCTGGAATCGTTCCGTCGGAGTTGATACGCAGAATTTTTCCCAACCTGTTTGCCAGCGATTGCGAGTTTGAAATAGCCGCATTCTCACCGGTTGCGATGTAGAGTTTTCCGTCTGGTCCAAAATGAATGGCGCCGCCGTTGTGGTTGCCGGCGCTGAGATTCTCCAGGTCGAGAAGCACGAATTCGCTGCCTGGTACGGCCACGTCTTCATTTGCACTATCCGCAGTGAAACGGCTGACGCGATTGTGAATCGCGGGCGTGGTGGCCGTGTAGTAGACGTAGACAAAGCGGTTGGTTGCGTAGTCAGGATCAAAAGCAACTCCCAACAGGCCGCGCTCGCTCACGGAGTTAACCGGCAAAGTTACAAATGGGGTTGGCAATACAACACCGTTCTTGATAACGCGCAGCTCGCCGGTTTGTTGGCAGACAAAGATTCGTCCGTCGGGGTGAACCGCCATCGCGGTGGTGTTGGAAAGACCGTTTCCACTGATCGCAGTCTCGATAAAGCCAGGGGGCAAGAACGCTTGGGGATCGTTGCGTTCAACACGTTGACCCTGCGAGATCGTGGCGCTAGAGCCGAGCAGGAAAAGCGAGATCGCAGCGTTAACGATTGTCTTCCACATCGACTTCGAAATCTCCCTAGCTGACGACAGCTCTCGGACCGCGGCGAGGATAAACTGAAGTTTTCGGGGCTGGGAGGGAGGCTAGATTATAGATGTGTTCGCGAATGTTTGGGTCAAAATTCTGAAAACTACTCACGCAAAGACGCAAAGGCGCATCCACAGATTACACAGATTGAGCCAGATAATCTGCGTAATCTGTGGACGCGTCTTTGCGTGAGTAATCCTTGTGTTCCGGTGATACTTTCACGCATCATTTTACGCGTTAACTGTCGGGATTCCTCGCTATAAACCGCTGATTTCTGAAAGGACGAACGCCTCATGCGCAAACTTTCTTCCACCAGCCTCTGCTGTCTATTCATTCTGCTCGCACTTGCGATACCAACGTTCGCGCAGCGGCCGTTCAATAAAGACGAGTTCGTCGGCAGAAGAGCGAAGCTGTTTGAGCAAATCCCTGATGGCATCGCGGTGCTCTTCGCCGAAAAGGGTCAGCACTATCCCGTCAAGTTTCGGCAGGCTCCGGATTTTTATTACCTGACTGGCATCGAGGAGGCTGGTGCGGTCCTGGTTCTGGTTGGACCAACCAGGAGATCATTCCTGTTTGCACCGCGACGTTCCGAGCCTATGATTCGCGCCGAGGGGCCCGGCATCTGGCAGATGGAGAAGAGGGAAGAGATTTATGGACTGACGAGAGTGCAACCCATCGAAGAGTTTCTGCCGATGTTTGCCTTTTTGAGTGATCGCGCCAAAAAGCTCTACATGCTTACAGGTTCGCCGGGAAATGTTCAGAATGCGCGCGAGGAGCTTGATTATTATGAGTCGCTTGAGGGGTCGCAATCGCTCATTGGCGGCGTTACCGAAGCGAAGAAAGTAATCGGCATGGTCCAACAGATGGTTCCGCATCTTGCTTTGCAGCCTTTGAGTCCGTTGTTGGACGAAATGCGCTGGGTCAAATCGCCGTATGAGGTCGAGTTGATTCGGAAGGCTGCCGAGATCGGTGCGGAAGGCGTGAAAGAGTCTATGAAGGGAACGCGTCCCGGCATGTACGAGTATGAAATCGAGGCCACGGCGCGATTTGTCTATACCAGGCGCGGCGCGCGCGGCGATGCTTTCAGGCCGATCGTTGCTTCCGGGCCTAACACGACCATCCTGCATTACTCAGCAAACAACCGTCAGATGAAGGATGGCGAGGTGGTCTATATCGACTACGGCGCTGACTATGAATACTACACCTCCGATGTGACTCGTACGTGGCCCGTCTCCGGCCGCTTCACGCCTGAACAGGAGAAGATGTACCTCTGCATTCTCGAAGCCAGAGACGCCATCATTGCAGCGATGAAGCCCGGCGTGACGATCAAGCAGCTACAGGATGTCGCTGAAGTCGTGTACAAGAAGCACGGATTCGGCAAAGAGTTTCTCGCACTGGGAAGATATATCGGTCACACGATCGGTATCTCGGTCCATGACGTCGATCCGCCCGACCCGGACCGCCCGCTAGTAGCCGGTGTGGTCTATAATGTCGAGCCGTTACTCGATAATCCGGAAAAGAAGATCCATATGCGACTCGAGGATACGGTATTAATTACGCCGACCGGCGCCGTCAACATGACGGCCGGCGCACCCGCCACGCTCGAAGAGGTCTACGCGTTGATCAGGCAGAAATCAGTCAGTATGGTCGCAAATTGATCCGGGAGTCGAACCCTGAATATCACTTCTCACGATTTCACCAATTGCATAAAAGTAATTTTCGTAACGGTTGTCCTGCTTGGAATGGCGACCGCCCAAACAAGCGCCCCCTCGCGCGAGCCAATCCTGCGCATTGATTCGGGAATGCACACAGCCCCCATCAGGCGGATCGGCGTGGATGAGCTGAACCGTTTTCTTGTCACAGCCTCCGACGACAAAACCGTGAGAGTTTGGGAGCTACCCGCGGGGCGCCTGCTACGCACGATCCGCATGCCTATCGGCGCTGGCGAGGAAGGGAAACTATACGCTGTCGCCATCTCGCCCGACGGCAGCACGATTGCTGCAGCGGGGCACACAGGCTATGAGTGGGAGGGGAAGTTTTGCATCTACATTTTTGACCGCGAAAGTGGCCGGCTCATGCGGCGGTTGGGTGGATTGCTGAGCGGCGTTGGTCATCTTGTCTATTCAAAGGATGGAAAGTATCTGGCTGCCACGCTCGCCAACAAAGTCGGTCTCCGCGTTTTCTCGACGGCTACTTATGCGCTGATTGGCGAGGACAATACGTACGGCGACACTAGTTACGGCGCTGATTTCGATCGCACCGGCAGATTGGTGACGACTTCACTCGATGGCTTCATCCGCCTCTATTCGATCGGGCGTGACAGCTCTTTGCGGTTGCTAGCCAAAGCGAAAACGACAAGCGGGCAGCGGCCGTACGACGTCAAATTCTCGCCCGATGGCACTCGTGTCGCCGTTGGTTTCGCCTTTTCGCGGGCGGTCGTGGTGATGCAAGCACGTGACTTGGAGTTACTGTATGCGCCTGACACCACTGGCGTCCGGAGTGATAGCAGCTTGAGTGGTGTCGCATGGTCCGCGGACGGCAGCACGCTCTACGCGGGAGATGTCCACCCGGATGCCAACGGTACAAACTCGATCCGAAAATGGACTGACGCTGGGCGCGGGGCTTACCACGACATCGCTGGAGTCGCTGGGAACACAATCACTCACATCCTCCCGTTAGGCGACGGCATCGTCTATAGCGCCGGCGACCCGTCCTTCGGCGTGATTGATGCGAGTGGCACGCGTCAACTTTTCATTACTGCCGCCCTCGCCGATTACCGAGACTTGCCACTTCTTATTTTACCTGATGGCGCGGGCGTCGGCTTTGCTTACAAACCGGTGGGCCAGGCGCCGGCGCGTTTCTCTTTTGCCGACCGCAAGCTGGACGCCGCGCCCGCGGGAACTGTGAACTGGCGTTCACCGGAGACGGCCGACGACAACCTCCGCGTTACCGATTGGAAAAACACGTTCGCCCCGAAGTTCAACGGCAGGGCGCTGAGGCTGGCTAAGGATGAGCTTGCGCGCAGCCTTGCGCTGGCGCCGGACCGAAGTGCATTCCTGCTCGGCACGGATTTTTATCTGCGGCTTTTCAGTAACAGCGGTCTTGAGCGCTGGAGTGTCCCGGTTCCCGTGGCGTGGGCGGTTAACATTTCGGCCGATGGCAAGCTCGCAGTTGGCGCATTCGCTGACGGCACGATTCGATGGTATCGGATGACAGACGGTAAAGAACTCCTCGCCTTCTTTCCGCATCCGGACCGGCGGCGTTGGGTTGCGTGGACACCCGCGGGATACTACGACGCTTCGCCCGGCGCAGAAGATCTCATCGGCTGGCAGGTTAACAATGGTAAGGATCAGGCAGCAGACTTTTACTCCATCGATCAGTTCTTCGAGAAGTTCAATCACCCGAAACTGCTCGCGCAAGCACTGACTCCCGAAGGTGTGCGGCCGGTCGTTGCCGACACTCCCGTCAGCATTGCGAAAGAATTGAAACGCCCGCCGGTGGTCAATATCCTCTCTCCAAAACAGGGCGCGTCGTTTGATTCGGCCGCGATCCAGATTACTGTGTCGGCCACGGACCAGGGCGGCGGCGCCGAGGACATCAGGCTCTATCAGAACGGAAAGCTAGTCTCCGATCAAACACGTCAGCTTGCGCGTGAGACAATGATGAGGGGCACGACGTTCGATGTAACGTTGCTCCCCGGAGTCAACATTTTCCGCGCCACCGCTTTCAACAAAGATCGCACCGAATCAATTCCCACTGAGCTCAAGATCGAACTGCGCGCAACTGAAGCGACGAGTGATCTGTACATCCTTGCCATCGGTCTAAACGAATACAAGAACCCACGTTACAGCCTGAACTACGGCCGGGCCGATGCGGAGGCTTTCGCCGCTGCCGTCGAACAACGGGGTCGAGGCATCTTCAAGCAGATCAACAAGCAAGTGATCCTTGACGCTCAAGCGACTCGCCAGGGAATCGAAGAGGCATTTAACAGAATTGTCGCCCAGTCAAAGCCGCAGGATGCTTTCGTTTTTTACTTTGCAGGTCACGGCGTAATGAGTGAAGGGAGTGAAACTGCGGCAGCCGAGTTCTTCCTCGTACCCTTTGATGTGGTCAGGCTATACGGCGATGACGACGGTCTGGCGGCCAATGGTCTGGCTGCGCGGCTTTTGAGAGATCTATGTACAAGGGTGCGGGCGCAGAAACAACTCATCGTGCTCGATGCTTGCCAGTCTGCTGCCGCGCTGGAAACGTTCGCGGTGCGCGGCGCGGCTGAAGAGAAGGCGATGCTGCAACTAGCGCGAAGCGCGGGAGTAGTCGTGCTTGCAGCGACCGGTCAGGAACAAGTGGCATCTGAATTCGTCAAGCTCGGCCACGGCGTTTTCACCTACGCTCTGCTCCAGGCATTGAGAGGTGATGCTGACGGTGGGAATCCTCCGGACGGTAAGATCACAGCGACTGAGATCGTTGCTTACATCAACGACCGCGTGCCTGAGTTGACCAGACAATACAGAGGCAAGACTCAATACCCCAACGCCTGGGCGCGCGGCCAGGATTTTCCCATAGCAATCAAGTGAGGTTCGAGCGGCTTTCCCCGAAAAGTTATCTTCTTCAATCTGGGCTCGTGCTCCGGAGGAGCAACATGTTTATAGCTCCCATTTCCCTGGATGCAACCCGCTCCGTCAGGAGCGGCATGTAAACCAAGGGGTCAAAAACACATTGCGCTCCGCTGGAGCGCAAAGCTATTAACGCCATAAGGCTATAAACATCATGCTCCTCCGGAGCAGTTCACGGCAGACTCCTCCGGAGCAGTTCACGGCAGGCTCCTCCGGAGCAGTTCACGGCAGAGCTAACAAGCCAAAGATGACTTCGGGTAAGACCGATCCGACGATTCGAGCTGAAGTTGATCTAATTACAACCCCATCCTCCTGTACCTGTTAAATCTAACAGTGTCGCCTTCTCAATAACGCCAATACATTACTGTGCGGCGAAACCCTGTTCCGCCTTCGACGCACATGAAAAACAAAGTTGTGCGAAATCGCTGAGACGCAGTCGAAGCATTTCGCCCCTGGCCTGAAGGCTATATCAACTGAGGAGACACCATGTCCAATAAAGAGAATGAGACAGTTGAAAACACTGTTGGCTCGTCAGGCCAATCACCTGAATGCAGCGAGAAAGATCCGCTTGGTAACCCGGGCGAGTTGGTTTCGAAGCCGGTTCCCCCTGGCGTAGACCGCCGTACTTTTCTGATGAGAAGTGCCGTCGTCGGCGCGACCGTAATGATCACTGGCCGCTCGATGGCGGCTCAGGAACAAACGCAAAGAGCCACGGCGCCCGCTCCGGCCCTCGATCCCAAACTCAATGTCGTGCAGAAGGGGAAAGGCCCCGTGATGACCCTGCTCGACGAGTTTTACAAAGTCGGGCCCGGACCTTCCAGTTCGCACACGATCGGCCCGATGCGTATCACGTACGACTTCTACCAGCGAGCGATCAAACTTCCCCCCGACAAACTCGCCAAAGCGACCGCGTTAAAGGTTCATCTTTACGGAAGCCTGAGTGCAACAGGGAAGGGACACGGCACCGAGCGCGCCGCGCTTGCCGGACTCGTAGGTAAGGAGCCGGCTACGGTCGATCCTTTGTTTCTCGACAGCCTGCGGGACAAGCCCGACCAGGTATTCCCGGTCAAGCTCGGCGATAAATCCATCGACGTGAGTTTGAAAGACATCATCTACGACGCGACCAAGGGCGACTTCAAACATCCCAACACGATGACCGCTAAACTCATGGCGGGAAACGAAGTGCTGCTCGAGCAGGAATACTACTCAGTCGGCGGTGGCTTCATCGAGTGGAAGGGTTACACGCCGCCGAAGAAGAACCCACCGAAGTATCCGTACGCGACAATGAAGGAGCTGCGCGCGCACGCCGATAACAACAAGCTGACAATCGCAGAGGTAATTCTGGCAAACGAGATGTCGATTTCCGGCAAGTCAGAGGCTGAGGTGTTTGCGTTCGTCGACAAGATCGTTAACGCGATGGTCGCTACCGTGAAGTCAGGATTGAAGATGCCGGAGGATGATGTATTGCCCGGCCCGATCAAGCTGCACAGCAAAGCGGCGACGGTTTACAAGCGGGCTATGGACGAGAAGTATCAATCGGATCGCGGTATCGCAGCTCTGTCGGCATATGCGTTAGCGGCGTCAGAAGAAAATGGACGCGGTCACCTGGTAATCACCGCGCCGACCGGTGGATCCGCGGGAGTCATGCCCGCTCTTGTCTACGGCCTCGGCGAGGGAGGACGAAAACTTCCCCCGGAGAAGATCCGCATGGGAATGCTCGCCGCTGCGGCGATTGGTTACCTGTGCAAGCATCACGCGACTCTCTCCGCGGCCGAAGGTGGATGTCAGGCGGAGATCGGTGTCGCATCGTCGATGGCCGCAGCATTGACTGCGTCTGCACACGATTCGAGCTCACGAGTGGTCGAGAACGCGGCTGAGTCGGCATTGGAGCATCACCTCGGTATGACTTGCGATCCTGTTGCCGGTTACGTGCAGGTTCCGTGTATCGAGCGTTGTGCGTTTGGCGCGGTTAAGGCGTGGACCGCGTATGCGATCGCCAGCAACGAGATCGAGACACGGCATCGAGTCAACTTTGATGAGTGCGTGCTGGCGTTGGCCCAAACCGCCAAGGAGATGAACAGCAAATACAAGGAGACCAGCGAAGCTGGATTGGCTCTTTCAGTGGTCCTTTGCTGAAGCGGTAATGGCTAAATTAGGATTGCTCGCGCAAAGACGCAAAGGCGCAAAGCT
>JBIOVO010000294.1:0-15851 GCA_044867735.1 Pyrinomonadaceae bacterium
TCCCACACGCGAAAGCTGCGCGTTGTCGAGACGCGGCCGTCGCCCGGATCCAGACGCAGCATCACCTCGCCGAGACTCACGATGTCCCAGCGACAGTCAGTCTTTGGCTTAATTGTTAGTGGACTCACAGGTCAAGATTAGCGGGCTCGAGCTTTGGCGACAACAAGTGAATCACGAGTAGCGCCGCGAGATACGCAGAAGCCGCGATGATAAAGATCGGCACGTAGCTGCCGGTGCGTTCGAGTATCTCGCCGACGAGCCGCGCGATCATCATTCCACCGATGGCACCCGCCATGCCGCCGATGCCGACCACCGATCCGATAGCTTGCCGCGGAAACATGTCGGAAGTCGTCGTGAAAAGATTACAGGACCAACCCTGGTGCGCCGCGGCGGCTACTCCAATCAACACTACTGCGACCCAGAGATTGGAAGTCTGTGCTGCAAACACGATCGGCACCACCGCGAGCGCGCAGATCAACATCGCCAACTTCCGTCCGGCGTTGATGGTCCAGCCTCGTTTGATCAACGACGACGAGAGCCACCCGCCGCCGATGCTGCCGACGTCTGCCAAAAGGTAAATCACAACGAGAGGCAAGCCGAAGTCTTTGAGACTCAAGTTGTGGCGCTTGTGAAGGAAGTCGGGTAACCAAAAGAGGTACACCCACCAGATCGGATCCGTCATGAACTTGCCGATCGCGAATGCCCACGTTTGACGGTGTGGAACCAGACGCGCCCACGGAATCTTCACTTCCGGATCAGGCGGATCGCTTTGTATGTAGTCCAGCTCTGACTGTGAAAGGCTGGGGTGCTCTGTTGGCCTTCGGTAAAGCGCCAACCACGCGACCAACCAGACGAATCCGATCGCGCCCGTGATGATAAACGCGGCTCGCCAGCCCCATTTGAAAGTGATTATCGGAACTACGATTGGCGTAACCAGCGCGCCGATATTTGTTCCGGAGTTGAAGATTCCAGTGGCAAGAGCGCGTTCCTTCTTTGGAAACCATTCAGCCACCGTCTTGATCGCCGCAGGGAAGTTACCCGCTTCACCAAGTCCTAAAAAAAATCGCGCGACGCCAAAACCGAAGACGCTGCGAGCCAGCGCATGGCCCATCGCAGCGATACTCCAGAAGATGATCGACAGCGAGAACCCTTGACGCGTGCCGATGCGATCGATCAAACGGCCGACCCCCAGGAGGCCGATCGCATACGCAGCCTGAAAAGAAAAGACCACCCAACTGTATCCGACTTCCGTCCAACCAATCTCGCCTTGCAGCGTTGGTTTCAGAATGCCGATCACCTGGCGATCGATGTAGTTGATCGTTGCTGCGAAGAAGAGAAGCGCGCAGATGACCCAACGATAGTTTCCAACTCTAACCTTCCTGCCCTCAGTTTGAGCAGGTGCATCTGCGACCGGTGGTGCGTTTCCAATTTCGCGGGCCTCGTCCATCGCTTCTCCTCCAGTTTGTCCACAGATTGCACAGATTGGTTCTATATACAGATTGGTTTATGTAATCTGTGTAATCTGTGGATGGATAGTCTCATCTTCCCATCCAGCCTCCATCAACAACTAGAACATGCCCATTGACGTAATCACTTGCACTCGACGAAAGAAACACAGCCGCACCGGCGAGATCTTCCGGTTCACCCCAACGTCCTGCTGGAATGCGTTCGAGTATCTGGCGGTTGCGCGTTTCGTCAGCCTGGAGCGCAGCCGTGTTTGAAGTTCGCATGTAACCGGGCGCGATCGCGTTTACATTAATACCGTATTTGGCCCACTCGTTTGCCATCGCCTTTGTTAGTTGGGCGACACCGCCCTTTGCAGCAGCGTAGGCAGGAACAGTGATGCCGCCTTGAAACGAAAGCAACGATGCGATGTTGACGATCTTGCCGTGAGCGTTATCGATCATCTGTTTACCGGCAAGCTTCGAGAGACGAAAGACGCTCGAAAGATTTACTTCTATCACTGCGGCCCAATCTTCGTCGGAGTAATCAACTGCCGGTGCACGACGAATCGTGCCGGCGTTGTTGACCAGAATGTCGATGCGGCCAAATTTATCGACCGTCTTGTCGATCAAAAACCTGGCCGTCTCGGGTTTACTGAGATCGCCACTGACAGCGTGGGCCACACCACCCGCACTGATGATTCGGTCGCAGGTCGATTCTGGTGAGCGCGTGTTGCCGTGGCACATCACACTCGCGCCTGCTTCGGCCAGAGCAAGAGCGATCGCCGCGCCCAGTCCGGTTGACGCACCGGTCACGAGCGCTATTCGAGTCTTCAGATTAAACTGGTCGAGAATCAAAGGTGTTCAACTTATTTCTCCCCGCAAAGGCGCAAAGACGCAAAGGAAGACGCAAAGAAAAACTCAAATTCTCCTTTGCGCCTTTGCGCCTTTGCGGGGAAGATCACTCCGACGACTTACTGCCGTTTCCGTTCAAAAAATCCTCACGCAGCGGTGAGAAGATATCGATCAGCACCACCTCTTCGTCCATCATCGTCGCGCCATGCCAGCAGTGTGACGGAAAGTGCAAGACGTCACCCGCTGAAGCAATTCGTTCCTTGCCCTCAATAAAGAAGCGCACTCGCCCGCGTTCGACGATCGTCATCTGCTCGTGCGGATGATCGTGTTCGGGCGTCACCAGAAACGGCGCAAAGCGAAACCGGCAGATCATCATGCGATCGCCGACAAACATCTGCCGCTCGATTCCGTCAGCCGGATGCTCGACAGGTATCCTGGACCAATTCAAATGGCGCGGGAGTCCGTTGCCGTTGCCATTTCCGTTGGTGTCATTAGGCATCTTTATTTCCTCTACTTCTTATCGCTCACCGCTTCGAGACCTGAACCACTGGCCGCATACTCAGGCTGCACGTTCACCACTCCGTAAAGCCGATCCTCGCCTTCTCTAATCGCCGCCATCATCCAGAGAAAATTTATTTGCCCACCTGGCGCGGCGACGTTCGGGTGATAACCTTGCGGCATCAACACCACGTCACCTTCGCGAACAACCTGGACCAGCTCCGGTTTCTGCGGATCGGTGTAAACAAACTGCACTCCAAACGACGGCGCCGGCATGTCGATGAACAGATAAGCTTCCTCGAGTAGTTTCGAATGCTCGTGCGGAGGCCAGGACGTCCAGTTGCCGGGCGTCGAGAACGTCACGCCGGCCATGATCCTGCCCGCTTCAACGTTAGCACCGATGAGTACATTCAGGTCTCTTTCCGCCGGCGGCTTGCCTGCGATCAGATGCAGTCGCGGGTTCTCGCGAACTTCTTTGTAGGAGACAAACTTCAGCGGATATCGCTGCTCAACCGGAGCCGAGACTTCAGCGAGGTCGCATCCCTCTGCGCCACTCGCTTTCACTTCGACGTCCGAATCCCGCGGCACGTAAACCGCATCGTAACGGCCCAAGTTAAACGCTTTACCGTCGGAATAAATGTGGGCGTTGCCGTTCAGGCAAATCAGTCCGACTTCATGATCTCTGGTATTGAAATTCAACGGAGCATCGCCGGCGTCGAGCGTAATCCGGCCATAGTGAAGATACCGCGCCGCCGTCGATCCCGGCGCAACTGCCGTGCGTCGTCCCTTGCCTTCGTGCGTCTTCGGCACAAAGCACGTTTCCGATGTGATTGGATTTTGTATCACTTCCTGGTCCATGTATGACTCCTTAAGAATTCCCGCGCCGTGGTGTTAACGCGAGTTTATACCTTAACTGCCCACCTGCGGGCACGCTGATGTTCTCGGCTTCCAGAACAAGATGCAACGGTATCGCTCCATGAACGCCGCGTCCGATGGCGGTGTTTCCGGTTGCGGTGATCGAACTGACGACTGGGAAGCTCGCCTCAGAGATCCGCACAGCAAGACTGCCCTTGTTTGACTTGAAGTGAACTTCTCCTGCCGTTGACGGCTTGAGGTCCACGTCAGTATGCGTTGTCGGAATAATTAATCGCCAGCGACGTATAGTAACAGGTTGTTTTGAACTTAGTGTTTCTTCTCGCGTCAACGTGCCGTTTTCGATGCGCCAGACGACCTCACTGGTCAGTCCAATTTCCTGCACCTTTCCGGACGGCGTTTCGACAATCGCCCACCTGGTCCAACGCGCACGCAAGCTGCGACCGTCTTGCGCAGGTTCAATCAAATCGGCGCCATCGCCAGCTACCGCGGTGCGACCGTCTGCAAGTTCAATGAACGGAGTCAGCGAAGGATAAATCTGTTCGACCGGCGCTGCAAAGCCCGCGAGCCCATACGGCGCCGGAAGGTAATCCGACATTCCCGGTTTTGGACCCGTAGTGATCGGCAGCGCAAAGCGAAGCAGACCATCACGCACGACCCACACACCCGCCGAACGCTCTGGTGATTTACGAAAGAACTCGAAACGCGCAACCGGTCGCAACGACGGCACGACCGGAAAAGTCGTCACGCCTTCCTTGTCCAACGCGTTCATGATCGGCGTGTGCGAGTTTGCCAACTTGCCGAAGAAGCCGGTCGTCTGTTGCCACTCACGTTCGCGCGAGATGTACGCATAGTTCCCACGTCCGTACGCGAAGATCGAAAGCAGGTGCGTATCCGTGCGGTAGTCGTGCAGCAGATAACTCCACGCCTGATAGTAAAGCGCGGCGATATCTGCGAGGGGCGCCGGTCGAAACTCCGGGTGCGACGCGAGAAATCCCACGATCTCAGGTGTGTCGAGATAACTGACCACGCCCTGACTGCGTCCCCAGTTGTAACCGTAACCATCTTCCGAAACAATGTCCCACCACAAACGCATCTGGACCATCAGCGAAGGCCGCAGCTTATCAAGCAGATCCTTGCGTCCGGAGATCTCCGCCGCTTCCCAGATGTAACGCGCATATTCATTTGAGTAGCGATCGTAACGTCCAGTCGGCGGCGCATCGTCGGCGTACAGAGCGCCTTCGGTGAACTGGACCGCAGCCCGATCGAGCAGCTTGTCGAGAAACGCACGATCGTTTGAGATGCCAAGCTCGTAACCAATGCTCGCGATACGCGCGGCGACACCGAGATAGTTGTCCGGAAGGTTGATGACCTTGTTCGTCTTCGGATCGTAAAAGCGCTCCGGATTCAAAAGCGAGCGCCACGCCTTCTGTTCCTCCGCTGACAAACTCTGCCACAGCGGATTGGTTTTTAGATCGCGACCAAAATGTCGCAACGCAAGGGCGGCGTACAGTTGCGAGAATGCCTTGCTACCGGCCCGCGATTCGATCAGTCCGATCTGGCCCACCCACTTCGCGAGATCGCGACCAGCAAGCTCGCGATTGCCGGTCGTCTCTGCGTAAGCCGCGAGCGAACGCATGAACGTGCCCCACGAAAACTCCCCCGTCGTCGGCACACCAAGAACGCGATCCGGCGGCGGCTCAAGCGTCTTGATCGCGCCGAGATGGACCGCCAACTCTCGCCCGAGAAAGCTATTAACCTCCTCACGCAGAGACGCACTTGAAACCGTGCTGGCCTGCGCTTGCGCCGTGAATGCGGCAAGCAGAAAAACACAGATCACACGGATGAATACTGATCTTGTTTTTTCTATCTGTTTCATCCGTGGAGATCCGTGGTTAAAAAGTCAACTTCAAACCGAATTGAATATTCCTCGGTGGTCCGGACGTCGAGATCGTTCCGAAGGCCGCATTGCTCAGATTACTATCGAGGTCGCGGAAGTTCGTGCGATTGAACGCGTTGAAGATATCCGCCTGAAACTGCAAGTTGAACTGCTCAGTCAGATTAAATCGACGCCTCACGGAGAAGTCCCACGTCTGTGAGCCGGGTCCTTCGAGAGTACCGACGCCGCACGTGCCGCGGCGGGTCTCAGGCGCCGGGGCAAAGGCGGCGCGGTTGGCCCAGTTGTTTGGCCCACGCTCACCATTCGGAACCAGCGAATCGCTGCTCACACAATCGGCTCGTCGATTTCCAAAAGCCGCGCCATTAGTTGCCGTAACGGTTAGGAACGCTCCCGATTGAAGCCGCGTGATACCGCTGATTTCATATCCGTCCAGCACGGCTTTGGCGAAGCCGCGCGTGCGGCTGAACATCTTCGGCGTGTACGTGTAAGTAAGCGCAAACACGTGCCGCCGGTCAAACGTCGCGGGTCCGTAGTTGAAATTTCGGTTGAAAGGATCTTCAGGATTGTCGTTGAAGCCGCTGGCGTCCGTGAGCACCTTGGACCAGGTGTACGAAGTCGTCATCAGCAAGTCGCCTTTGCGCTTCGCGGCGTAAAGCTGCATGCCGTGGTAGTTCGAAGTGGAATCGCTCAGACGCATCCTGATCGCGGTGTAACCTTTGAAAGGACGCAAGGCATTCACGTTAACGTTTGGACCCGGAGGAAGATTCGCCCGGAGCTGTTCGAACGTCGGTTGATTGATATCAGGCTGACGAATCAGGTGGCGGCCCAGATTACCGACATATGCGGCCTCGGTGAAAATACCGTACGGCAGTTCCCGCTGCACGCTCAAGCTGTAACTCATCGTGTACGGCGTATCGAGTTCCGGATTGATTGCGTTGATCTGCGCAAACGGCGCCGCCGTTGTCGAACCACCGGTGATGTTGCTCAGGTTTGCATTTTGAAACTGGGCGCTCGTCGCGTAAGGCGGATTGCTGAGCGATGGAAAGATCAGATTGCCTTCGATGCGATCGTAGTACATGCCGAAGCCGCCGCGAATCGCCGTCTTGTTGTCGTCGAAAGGTGAATAGGCGAAGCCGACGCGCGGCATGATGTAGTGATGACCTTCGTAGAGTCCGCGCGGCGCACCGACCGGCACGGCGAGCACCGCCGCACTATCGCCGCCTGGTACACGCGCGAGTTCCTCAGGCGGCACTCCATTGCCGGCACGAATGAGTCCGTTGAAACGATTGCCGCCTTTAGTTGTGTCGATGTTCCCGTTAGCTAAAATCGTCACGGCCTGCGCCGCATTGTAAAGTGACGGATCGAAGTTCGCGAGGTTGTTTGCCTGCGTGTAGATCGGCATACCAAACTGATAGCGCAGGCCGAGTTCGAGACTCAGTTTACGATTCACTTTCCAACTGTCGGCGACGAACGCTTCCGTCTGCGTGAAACGGAAGAAACCCACCGGATCGAGCGCTTGCTCGCTGTAGGTTCGGAAGCTTCCGAGCAGTGCATCCGCAAACGCCTGATTGGTGGTTCGATTATTACCACCGGTGGTGAAGTCGGCCTGGCCCGCGTAGGTCGTACGGGCATTTTGATCGATACGATTACGAGTGACGCTCACGCCGGTTTTGAGCGTGTGATTGCCGCGCACCCACGTGATCGTGTCGCTGACGTTGATGTCGGTGGTTGGCGAAACCAGCGAACGTGCGGCGCCGAAGAAACTCGCAAAACCGGTGATCGTCGTATCGGGAATCGAGTTCTCAAAGCGACCGCCGCCGGCAAAGAGTTGCTGGAATGTGAAGCCGTACGTCTCGCGCTCCCACAGATCTCCCGCAGGTGGAATGCGCTGGGCCACCCAAGCGCCCGTCATCTTCGCCTCGTTGATGAAAGTTGGTTTCACCATCCACGTGTGCGATAGCTGGATCGAAGTTCCGGGACGCATACGGTTGCTCGGAATCGTTGGCAACTGCGTGTTGATGAAGGTTCCGAACGGATCGATCAATTCGTTCTTGTCGTGAATGTAGCGACCGTACAACGTGTGCTTTGAGTTGATGCGGTAATCGATACGGAGCAGATCCTCGCGATAGTCGAGGGGATTGGGTTGTTGGAACGTTATGTTATTGCCGCCAAACGGAGTATCGGAAAAGGCGGCCGCCAGACCAATCGCAGTGCTATACACGTTTGCGATCGCGCGGCCATCGGCAGTAATCCGGGCAGTAGGAATGATGTTCCGCAACGCGACATTGTTTCCACCAAAGCAACCGGTGCGAATAGCAGGTGTGACTACAACACCGCCTGGACCCAGAACCGGGGCAACGCAGGTATTGGCAGCGTTATTAGGATCGCGAAGCACGCCATCATCCGCATCACCGCGAATGCGATTGGGTCCGCTCAGTCGTAGTGAAAAGTCACCATTGAGCTCGGCCAGCGTCGGCACCGTGCGGCGCTGCGCGCTCGATAGACGCCGGATGTATTTCCATTCCTGACCGCCGAAGAAGAAGAGTTTGTCTTTGAAGATTGGGCCGCCGATACTGTAGCCGAAGTTGTTGAACCGCAGCGTTGGCCTAACCGGTGCGAAGAACGAACGCGCGTCGAGTTTGTCGTTTCTCAAAAACTCAAACGCGCTGCCGTGGAAATCGTTTCCACCGCTGCGCGTGACGAGACTCACCTGCGCGCCGGAGTTGCGTCCGTACTCGGCGGAGAAGTTCGACGTTTGAATCTTAACTTCCTGAATGTAATCGATGCCGACGTTGTTGATCTGGCTCGCGTTGCTGCCTGATTGCAGGTTGAACCCACCATCGACGGTGACGTTGTTCGTTTGCCCGCGGTTGCCGTTGATCGACTGATTGTTCGTCGCGAGACTGGTGCTCAACTCCAACTGATCGTCGTTGATTAAGGCCACGCCGGGTACGAGGGAAAGCAGTTGGATGTAGTTACGGCCGTTGAGCGCGAGGTTTTGCACCTGCTGTCGATCGATGACGCGCGCCACTTCACCCGAAGTCGTGTTTACAGTCTCGCCGGCAGCCGCAACTATCTCGACGGTTTCAGAGACCTCGCCTGCTTCGAGTTTTAGATCCACAGTCAAACGCCCGTCGGCAGTGACGTTCTGTCCGGACACCAGCGCTTTCTTGTAGCCCTTCTGCTCCGCTTCGATCGTGTAAGTGCCGACCGGCAGATTAGTGACGGTGTAAAAACCATTATCGTCACTGGTCACTGTGCGCTCGAGATTGTTAGCGCTGTTGCTGACTTTGATCGATGCATTGGGCACGCTGGCGCCATTCGAGTCCTGCACGGTGCCGGAGATGCGACCGACCACCGTTTGCGCGAACGTGCTTTGGCTAGCGAAGAGGGTGAGCAGCCACAAGGAGGCACAAAAAACTCTAACGAAGGAGAACCGAGAAGGATCTCCCTTGTGCTTCTTGTGCATTTTTGTGGCTGGTTGTCGGGTTTCTTTTGCGTCTCGCATCGATCTGGCACCTCCAAAATTGGGTTTACGAGTTTTTAAGCAACCATTGGAGCAGCAAAGGCGGGCGCTGCAACGAGCGCGACGGCGCCGCGCAGGCGCGGATGATCTTCGGCCGGCACGACGTGAATCTCGGTGGTGCCGCCAAACTCAGTTAACGTTCGTTCTTTCAAACCACTGCGCACGATCGGTTCGATCAAACTCCACGCGGTAGTGATCTCACCGCCGATAAAAATGCGCGCTGGATCGAGCGCGTTCACGATCGATGCCAGGCCGAGGCCGAGGTAACGCGCAGTTGAGTTGAGCGCGGCAAGCGCTTTTGCGTCGCCGGCGCGCGCGCGTGCAATCAAGTCGTCGATGGTGAACATAACGGTCTCAGAATCACGAGGTCGCGGTTCGGACAAGTCGCGACCGAAGTAGCGCGAAAGCGTAGCGAGGTTGGAGACGTACGATTCCCAGCAACCGGTCGCGCCACACGAACAACGTGGTCCATCGATGCTCAACGGGACGTGACCAAATTCACCGGCGGTGTTGTGACGCCCGCGAAGCAGCTCGCCATTGACCACGATGCCGACACCAACGCCGTCCGATACGCTCACGAAAACTGAATTTCCTGAAGCAACCACGTCGCTGCGCGTGGCCCAGAGTTGTGCCAGCGCGCACGCTTTACCGGAGTTCTCAATCTGGACCGGGATTCCAAGCGCCATCGCGAGCGGGTCGCGCAGGGTGACGTCGCGCCACGAAAGCGTGGGTGCGTGTAACACGCGACCACTGGCCGGATCGACCATGCCGGGCACGGCAACGCCGACACCTTCACAGGCGCCGACTCCTTTGTGCTCAGCAAGAATCTGCTTGATACGGCGCGCGAGTTCCTGAATCAGCACATCGACCTCGCGGCTGGTCTGAAAACTGTTCACGACGCCGAGCTGACGGCCCATCAGATCCGTGACGAGGATGTATGTGCGTGACGCACGAATATCGACACCGACGACGCATCGTTCGCGCGAGTCGATGTAAAGAAAAGTTGGGCGCCGCCCACGACCGATGGACTCACCAACGGCGCCTTCGAAGATCAGCGATTCCTCGAGCAGTTCGCTTACCAGGAGGCTCGCCACACCGCGCCTGACGTTCATAAGCCGCGCAAGGTCCGCGCGGGAGACGGGCTGATGGGCGCGAATCAGGTTGAGTGCGATTTGACGGTTGATTTCACGACTGGTCCCGCGTCGCGCCACCTTGAAATCGTGCGGATTGATTTTGCGCATATTGTTCTTAATTAGGACTAAATAGTCGAACCGATAAGGAGCGAAAAACAGATCTGTGTCTTTGAACCTTGAAACAGGGTGAATAGGACAGTGAATTTGTCTAAACGCGGAACATATACTCCTCGACCGAGAGGACTGTCAAGGATTTTCTTGTTTTACGGCCAGAAAAGAATTACTCGCGCAAAGGCGCAAAGACGCAAAGTTCTGACCCTCCGGGCAGCCGAAGGTCAGAACTTTGCGTCTTTGCACCTTTGCGCGAGTAATTCTTTTTCGTGAGCCTAT
Source organism: Pyrinomonadaceae bacterium (assembly GCA_044867735.1). Classification (GTDB taxonomy): domain Bacteria; phylum Acidobacteriota; class Blastocatellia; order Pyrinomonadales; family Pyrinomonadaceae; genus PSRF01. Next base: position 10,618 of record JBIOVO010000294.1, read on the forward strand.
GCCCGTGTCGCCCGCCACCGATCAATCGCGACCGCCACGACGATGATCGCCCCGATGATGATTTCCTGGATGTAGTTGGGCCAACCGACCTGCTGGCAGCCGTTTCGCAGGAAGGCCATGATCAACGCTCCGATCATCGAGCCGAGGATCGTTCCCTCGCCGCCGTTCAGACTGCCACCACCGATCACCACCGCGGCGATGATGTCCAACTCAGATCCGGCGGCGACCGTCGGATCGCCCTGGCGCAAACGCGACATCTGCATCACGCCCGCCAAACCGAAAAGCAAACCCGCGATGCCGTAGATCCAAACCTTCAAACGATCGGTTGCGATACCGCACGCGCGTGCGGCAGCCTCGTTTGATCCGAGTGCAAAGACTCTGCGTCCAAAAACTGTGTTGCGCAAAACGATCGCAGCACACACTGCGAGAAAGATCGTGATCCAAACTCCCGGCGCGACGAGTAACCACGCCGGATTCGGAAACATCACCAGCAGCTCATTCAACCACGTGCCCGGCATGTTGACTGTCTGCTGATTCGCCAACCACTTCGCCACGCCACGTCCGACACCGAGCATTCCCAACGTGGCAATAAACGGAACGACCTTTAAGCGCGTGATCACGAGACCATTCACCACGCCGACGAGACCACCCGTGGCGATGCCGCTCAACAAAGCAACAGACGGCGGCAATCCGGCGTTGATGCCGAGCGCCGTGACTACACCCGTCAGAGCGATCGTCGACCCGACAGCGAGATCGATACCGCCGCTGATGATGATCATCGTCATCCCGATCGCGCCGATCGCGACGATCACAGTTTGCGAAAGCACGATGCGGAGATTGTTTGGTGAAAGGAAGCGGCCCGGCGTGTCCATCAACAGTGAGAAGATGCCGATCACCAGCAGCAGACCGAGAAGTGGTCCAAGCCGGTTCAGCCAGTTCTGCACGAAGGTTGAACTGAGGAACAGTCGATTCTGTTTTACTTCGGCGACCATCTCGAGATCACTTCAGATACTGATCGAGCGGCGGATGCAGCAGCGCATGAACTTCTGGCGACGACATGTTCTCCTTAGTCACCAGCATCACACCGGTATCGATCTTTTTACTGACCGGCTTTCCGAGCAGGCTATCAACCATCGTGCGCACTCCGAGATAACCCATGTTGAACGGATTCTGGACCACGATGCCGTGCAACTGGTTGGCGTTGAGTGCGTCGATGAAAGTTTGGCTGGAATCAAAACCGACGAACGAGACCTTGCCCGCCTTGCCGATGTCCTGTAGCGCCAGCAGCATTCCCGCTGTGGACGATTCGTTCGGTGTGAAGATGCCCTGCACCTGATCGCCAAACTGATTCAGAAGATTCTCCGACGCGCGTTTCGCAGTGTCGCGCGTGGCCCCGGCGTATTGATTGGTGGAGACAAGCTCGATCTCAGGGAATTTCTGTTTCATCTGATCGACGAAACCCGCTTCGCGTTCAGTCGTGCTCGCTGAGCCTTCCGCATAGCGCAACATGAGCACCTTGCCTTTGCCATTGAGAAGTTGGCCCATGCGATCGGCGGCGAGCGTCCCGCCCTTGCGATTGTCTGTGGCTACAAAGCTGACGAACTCTTCTGACTCCAGGCCTGAGTCGATGATCACCGTGGGCACGCCGGCGCGATCCGCGTCGGCAACCGGACGCACGAGGGCGCGATTATCCAGTGGCGCGAGCACGATGCCGCTGACGCCCTGCGCGGCGAATCCTTCGACGACCTGGATCTGCTGTTCGCGATCGTCTTCACGGAGTGGGCCTTTCCAGATCACTTCGATCTCCGTGCCTTCGGCGGTGAGTTCCTGCGCGGCTTTCAGACTGCCGGCGTGAATGCTTTTCCAGAACTCGTGCGTAGTGCCTTTTGGGATGACGGCGATGGTCAGCTTTTTCTTCGCAGTTGCGGAGGGAGCAGTGTCAGGCTTTGTGCAAGCGATTGCGGCGATGGCGATGAAGCAAAGTATTAGTAGTTTGCGCATATGTTCGTTTTTTTCTGTAACACAGATCACACGGATTGATCCGGATCTAATCTGTGTCATCTGTGGTTGCTTTTACCGGATTACCAATACCACCGATACCTTCGATCAACACTTCCATCTCATCGCCCGGCTTCAGAAACACCGGTGGCTTCCGGGCGAACCCGACGCCCGAGGGCGTACCCGTCGCGATCACGTCACCCGGTTCGAGCGTGATCGTTTGCGAGATAAACTCGATCAGCGCCGGCACACCAAAGATCAGTTGATCGGTATTTGAGTCCTGCATCGTCTGGCCGTTCAGCATCAACTTGATCGAGAGCTTATGTGGATCGGTAATGACGTCTGTCGTAACGATCGTCTGCCCCATCGGTGCAAAGGTGTCACACGACTTTCCTCTCTGCCACTGCCCATCACCAAACTGAAAGTCGCGCGCCGTCACATCGTTGAACGCCGTGTAGCCCAGCACGTAATCGTAAGCACGCTCCGCGGCGACGTTCCTGGCCCGCCGTCCAAGTACCACCGCCAACTCGGCTTCGTAATCAACCTGGCTGCTCTGACTCGGCAGCACCACCGGCTCGCCGGGCGCAATCACTGCGGTCGAGAATTTCGAGAACACCACCGGCCTTTCGGGAATCGCCATGTTGCTTTCAGCGGCGTGGTCCCTGTAGTTGAGGCCGATGCAGACGATCTTTCCCGGCTTCGGCACCGGCGCGAACCAGTAGGCGTCACGGCTCTGCACCAACAACCCATTGTCGCGCGCATCGGCGAGTGCTCGTTCGTCACGAATGAGCGCGTCGTGAGTTTCGCGCGCCTTTTTGAACCACTCGCCGTCCATGTCGAACCAGGCGAGCGGATCTCGCGGACGTTCGGCAGGGTCAAATAATTTCTCGCAATCCAGTCGGTATCCGGTGTCGCGACCGTCGACCTCCAAAAGAATGCCCATGCGAGGCGTTTGCCAGTTTGACTCTTCAGTTGAGAACGAGATGATGCGCATTAGTTCAGGTTGATAATTACGTACAACTCCTGCGGGCCATGAACGCCGATGGTTAGTGTCAACTCGATGTCGGCGGTGCGTGATGGTCCAGTAACAAAAGTGACTGCCGGACTGATCTCTTTTCTTTCGCGCAAAAGAGCTAGCGCTTCGGCGAGGGTGCGAACGATGCGTGAAGCGTCGACGATTGCGATGTGCACCGGTGGCACGAGCGATGCGAGACGATGCCGTTCATCCGTGCTATCGAGAACGAGCGTGCCGGTTTCAGCGATCGCCGCTTGCGCGGTAGTGATGCCGACGTGGTAGCTAAAAATATCGGCAGCGTTGGGCGAGATGCTCATCGCTTCGATCTCGAGATCAGTGAGGTGCATCAGGCGTTCGACTTCCGGCGCATCTGAGATCGCGATGCGTTGCGCGCGCAGATTGGTTTTTTGGAGATCGTTGATGATGCGTGTTAGAGCTTCGGCGACTTCCGCGTCACCGCGGGCGATGATGCAGCGTCCGTCGACGGCTTCGAGGCTGGTCTTGAACAACTCAACTGCATTTTGCGTGAGGTCGACGCCGTCGCTACCGGCACTGATCTCGACGCCGTGAACCAACGCAAGTTCACGCCGGTCGTGCGGCACACTCTCGGCGAGATGAGTTCTGATCGCTCCCAGGATCGTTTCGCGTGCTGATTGATGCATTTATCTTTTGTAGGGGCGGCCCTCCGTGGCCGCCCGTGCGCCGAATTCGAAAAGACGGGTGGCCACAGAGGGCCACCCCTACAACTCAGTCCAGAGATCGTGAAAACTCTTCGCTTCGATCGGACGCAGGTCGCGGCCACTGGTCCACGCTCGCGAAATCGGAAAGACGCGCTGCAACACGCGCCCAACCATTCCGCTCATCCGGTAAAGCGAGGGGCTCATCATGACCTTCGCCCACAACTTGAACGCCAACCGCTCACGAAGATCACCTTTGGTCGGTGCGATCTCTCCGCGAAGATGCAGCAACAAACGCGGTATGTCGATCTTCACCGGGCAGACTTCCCGACAGGCGCCACACAAACTCGAAGCGTACGGAAGTTGCGCTGTCTTTTCGATTCCCATCAACTGCGGCGTGATCACTGCGCCAATCGGTCCCGGATAAACCGACCCGTACGCATGACCACCGATCTGCTGGTAAACCGGACACGCATTCAAACAAGCTCCACAACGGATACAAGCCAGTGACTGCCGCGTCACCGGATGGGCCAACATGCGCGAGCGACCATTATCGAGCAGCACGATGTGAAGCTCTTCTGGTCCTTCGTCAGCGGCGCGGCGCTTTGTTCCGGTAATGAACGACTGATACGTCGTGAGTCTTTGACCCGTACCTGAACGTGGCAGCAGTTTGAGAAATATGTCGAGGTCGGCGAAGTGCGGGATAACCTTCTCGATACCCATCACCGCGATGTGAATGCGCGGCACACTCGTCGTCAATCGAATGTTGCCTTCGTTTTCAACGATCACGATCGTTCCGGTTTCTGCGATCCCAAAGTTAACGCCACTGATTCCAACGTCCGCCGCCGCGAAACGATCGCGGAGCGTCGTGCGTGCAGTGCTCGTCAGTTGGACCACGTCGTCAGTGGGCGGCATGCCGAGTTCTGAGGTAAAGAGTTCCGCGACGTCTTGCTTCGTCTTATGAATCGCGGGCGCGATGATGTGAGATGGTGTTTCTTCGGCAAGCTGAATGATGTACTCGCCGAGATCGGTTTCGACTACTTGTATTCCAGTAGCTTCGAGCGCCGAGTTCAGGTGCGTCTCTTCAGTCGTCATGCTCTTGCTCTTGACGATGACTCGCGCTTTACGTTCTGCTGCCAGCCGGCAAATGATCGCGTTCGCTTCGGCGGCGTCGCGCGCCCAGTGAATCTTCGCGCCGCGACTCTCCGCTGCGCGGACAAACTCTTCCAAATACTTGTCGAGATGCGAGAGCGCCTCGTCTTTGATCGCACGCGCCTGGTTGCGCAGTTCTTCCCAGTTGGGTACAGCCGCAGCCGCTTCTTTGCGTCGTTCGCCGAAAAGCGACGTAGCATTCTTCAACGCACCACGCAGCTGCACATCGGCGAGCGCCGCACGCGCATTCTCACGAAATGTCTCACTGCTCAAATGGTTCATCTGCGGCTCAATAACTCGGCCAAATGCATCACGCGTACCTTCGATCCCTTGCGCGACAACCTTCCCCCGATCTGCATCAAACAACTCGCATCGCCGGATACAACAGCGTC
>JBIOVO010000295.1:0-6933 GCA_044867735.1 Pyrinomonadaceae bacterium
GCTCCTGACAGCAACCCGATGAAAGACGACGCGAAGGCGATTCTGGCCGAGCTGAAGAGCACGGAGAAGGTCGTTCCCGAAAAGACGCCTTCGCGGCCGCGGCCCAAGAAGCCATAACCGTTCCGAGAAATACCAACCTTGAACCAAGGCCGCGGCACTCGAAAAAGTGTCGCGGCCTTTCCTGTTTCCCCGCCTGAAATTGTGAATTTCCCCACGGTTTTCCGTGGAATTGCTGCCTTGACACTCTAAGTGTTCAAACTGTACTATGAACGCACAACGATGTTGAGCATCATCGTTGTGCGCTAGTTGTCCCAAGCCTCGCGCCGCATCGGCGCCTCCAAATCCACCCAGTCATCGGGGATCTACCACCTCCCGAAGGTATTAGAGTCATCAATGTCAGCCAAATTAGGCGAAATTCTCGTACGCGAAAATCTTATTAGCCCCCAGCACCTGCGGGAAGCCCTTGACTACCAGCGCGAACACGGTGGCCGGCTGGGCTTCAATCTCGTTAAGCTCGGCCTGATCAGCGACGACATGATCACTGCTGTCCTCTCACGGCAATACGGCATTCCCTCCGTTAATCTCGATCTCTTCAATATCGATGCTGCTGTTTTAAGTCTCATCCCGCAGGAGGTCGCGCAAAAACATTCGGTTTTGCCCCTCTCGCGCGTCGGCGCCACGCTAACGCTGGCGATGGTCGATCCTACCAACGTCTTCGCGCTCGACGACGTAAAGTTCATGACCGGTTTGAACGTTGAACCAGTGGTTGTGGCTGAAGGCAGCGTCCAACTCGCGATCGCCAAGTATTACGGCACGTCTCGCGAGATCGAGTTGGCCTCGGCTCCTTCGGACGAAGTCAGCCAATTGCCATCGACCAACGGAAACGGCAATGGCAGCATTACCCACGCCGACCTTGTGTCTCTCGACAGTATCGATTTCGAGACCGGACAGAGTGAAGACGTCGAAGTAGTCGAAGACAACGAGGAGATCGATCTCTCAACTCTTTCACGCATGAGCGAAGACGCACCGGTTGTGCGTCTGGTCAACGTGCTTTTGGTCGATGCTCTTCGTCGTGGCGCTTCCGACATTCACGTCGAGCCTTACGAGAAAGAGTTGCGCATCCGTTTCCGCATCGACGGCGTGCTCTACGACGTGATGCACCCGCCTTTGAAACTCCGCGACGCGCTGATCTCTCGCGTCAAGATCATGTCGAAGCTCGACATCTCTGAAAAGCGTCTGCCGCAGGATGGCCGCATCAAGATCAAAGTGAAAGTCGACTCCCGTTCGCGCGAGCTCGACTTTCGCGTTTCTACTCTTCCGACTCTGTTTGGCGAGAAAGTCGTGCTTCGTCTGCTCGATAAACAGAACCTCATGCTCGATATGACGAAACTCGGATTCGAGCCTGAGTCGTTGACCAAGTTTAAGAGAAACATTTCCAAGCCTTACGGAATGGTGCTCGTCACTGGTCCAACCGGAAGCGGTAAGACAAACACACTCTATTCCGCGCTCCAGTCGTTGAACACGATCGAAACAAACATCATGACCGCGGAAGACCCGGTGGAGTTCAACCTGCCGGGAATCAACCAGGTGCAGATGAAAGAGCAGATCGGTTTGAACTTCGCGGCCGCGCTGCGATCCTTCCTGCGCCAGGATCCCAACATCGTTCTCGTCGGTGAGATCCGCGACTTCGAAACGGCTGAAATCGCCATCAAAGCCGCGCTCACCGGTCACCTCGTACTCTCTACCCTCCACACCAACGATGCTCCCTCAACCATTTCCCGCCTAATGAACATGGGCATCGAACCCTTCCTTGTCGCCACTAGCGTAAACCTCATCCAGGCTCAACGTCTGATTCGCCGCATCTGTAAGGATTGCAAACAAGAACATCATATGCCCGCCGAAGCGATGGTCGAAGTCGGCCTCTCGGCTGAAGAAGCCAAGGCGATCAAGACCTTCAAAGGCAAAGGATGTGCGACGTGCAATAACACAGGTTACAAAGGGCGAATCGGCCTTTACGAAGTGATGGAAATTACCGATGAGATTCGTGAGTTGATCTTGATCGGTGCTTCCGCACTTGAATTGAGGAAGAAGGCGGTCGACGACGGCATGATTACGCTGCGCGAATCTGGTTTGCACAAGATTCGTGCCGGTGTGACCACTGTCGAAGAAGTTGTTCGCGAGACGGTCGCCTAACCGAGGAGAAACCCGAAGATGCTTAGACCAATTGCAATAGCGCTAATGCTTGTGCTGTCAGTCGGCGTGATGTTGCCGTTTACGAATGAAGCACATGGTGTGAGACAGACCGTAGAGGTCGGAAAGAAACGCCATCATCGTCGTTATCGTTCCAAGGCCTGGTGGCGACGCTATCGTGCGCGTGTACGACAAAAACGAGCGGCCGCGGAATTGGCCCATCGAAATGCGTTACTGGCACTGCCGAAGAACATCACCGTCGGCGACCTGGCTGGAGTTTCTGCTCCGGCGATGCCGTCTGAACCTGCAACTGCGACGGCTGACACCGCAGCACTGCCTCCTCCGACGATGGTGACAACGAATTCTGCTCATGCTTCGAACGGTGCTACCAGACCGAGAGTTGTTAATGCGAGTCACCCGGCATTCAAAGCTGTCAGTGCGTTACCAGGACAGATGAATCTGGCGGTGGTCGCGCTGAGCCGGCCGGATCAAGCGTTCCTGACTGCTCGTGAGAAGAGCAAGATGCTTGGCGGTATCGCGGTGGCCGATCTTCGGCGCATCGTGATCGACAAGATGGCTGCTTCGAACGGATGGGTAGTTAACGACTTCGTTCGCGAAGTTAATGGCCATCGCATTTTCGTCGTCACGGCACGGACGCCGAAGGATGCGCTCTCACCGGAAAAAGCGTGGACGTTCTATTTCACGGAAGCTGGTGGTCGCATTTATGGCGTCACCACCGATTCACCGGTTGAGTTTGCCGACCGCATGGAGACTGAAGCCGAGCGTCTGATCGAGTCGCTGCGGGCGAAGTCCGGAACAAGCAACTAACAGAACAGAGCGCGGTAGCGCCGGGTCACCCGGTTAGCGCGCCGCGCCGAGTAACTCAGCCAAACAGAACCGAGCGCGGTAAGCGCCGGGTAGCCCCGATAGCCTGCCGCGCCGGAGGAGAAACGATGCGACTCAACGAATCTGTCCCCCAGATCTCACTATCCGAACTGCTGCGAAAGCTTTCTGAACTCGGCGGTTCGGATCTTCACATCACTACTGGTTCACCGCCGCAGGTCAGAGTTGACGGCCATCTGCGTCCACTCGAAGCCTATCGCGTGCTCACGTCGGCGGACACGAAGCAGCTTGCTTACTCGGTCCTGACCGACGCGCAAAAGCATCGTTTTGAAGAGAATCTGGAACTGGACTTCTCGTTCGGCGTCAAAGGCCTGTCGCGTTTCCGCGCCAACCTTTTCAACCAGCGCGGAGCCGTCGGCGCAGTTTTCCGCGCGATTCCATATGAGATCAAAGCCTTCGAAGAATTAGGTCTGCCGGCGGTTGTCAAACAGCTTTGCGACAAGCCTCGCGGTCTGATTCTCGTAACTGGACCAACCGGATCCGGAAAGTCGACGACGCTCGCGGCGATGATCGACAAGATCAATCGCGATCGACACGAACACATACTGACGATCGAAGATCCGATCGAGTTTCTGCACAACCACAAAGGTTGTTTGATCAACCAGCGTGAAGTTAATGCCGACACTCACGGGTTCTCGCAAGCGCTCCGCACTGCACTACGACAAGACCCTGACGTCGTGCTCGTCGGCGAAATGCGCGACCTCGAGACGATTGAATCAGCGTTGCGTATCGCTGAAACGGGTCACCTTACGCTCGCCACGCTTCACACGAATTCAGCGTCTTCAACCATCAACCGTATCATCGACGTGTTCCCTTCCGATCAGCAGGCGCAGATTCGAGCGCAGCTCTCACTCGTGCTCGAGGGCATTATGTGTCAGGCGCTACTGCCGCGCGCTGAAGGGGGCGGACGCGCTATGGCGCTCGAAATCCTCGTGCCTAACGGCGCTATTCGCAACCTGATCCGCGAAGACAAAGTTCACCAGATCTACTCGATGATGCAAACGGGCCAGGACAAGTATGGAATGCAGACCTTCAACCAGGCCCTTGCGACGCTTTATCACAAACGACAGATCACCTTGGACACGGCCATGCAACGTTCGTCGAACGTGGACGAACTGCGCGAGCTGATCGATCGTGGTGCCGGAGTAAACACGAGCAACGCTGCGAAACAGAATGGCAGCCCGTATGCTCAAGGCCGACCGGTTGGCGTCAGACCAAACGTAAACAGATAAAGCAACTTCGGAGCGCACAGCTATGCCTACGTATGTTTTCAAAGGCCGCAACAGACTGAACGAGATCGTCGTCGGCGAACGCGTTGCCGACAATCGCGAGGCTCTACGTCAGATCTTGCGGCGCGAGCAGGTGACCCTCACTTCCGTTAAGGAAAAGGGCCGCGAGATCGGTATTCCGAAGATCGGTGGACGAAGGAAAGTAAAGTCGAAAGACTTGTCGATCTTCACGCGCCAGTTCTCCGTGATGATCGACGCTGGTTTGCCGCTCGTACAATGCCTCGAAATATTGGCCCAGCAGCAGAACAACAAGTACTTCCAGCAGATCCTATTGCAGGTGCGACAGGACGTTGAAGAAGGTTCTACGCTCGCAGCGGCGATGGCGCGACATCCACGCGTGTTCGATCAGCTCTACGCGAACATGGTTGAGGCTGGAGAGACGGGCGGTATTCTCGACCTGATCTTGCAGCGGCTTTCGACCTTCATCGAGAAGATCGTGAAGTTAAAGCGCGACATCATCTCGGCGATGATCTATCCGAGCGCGGTGATCCTGCTGGCGATCGTAGCGGTGGCGGTCATCATGGTCGTAGTTATTCCGCAGTTTCAGAACATCTTCCTCGGTCTTCTTGGACCAGGCGAGCAGTTGCCGTTACCGACGCGAATCGTCGTCGGCTTCAGTAATTTTCTGGCCGGCTGGGGCGGCTTGGTGATCCTAGCCTCCGTCATCGCCATCGGCGTGGCGATCAAGTTTTACTACCAAACGCCGAGCGGAAGAAGAACCATCGATCGAATACTCCTGAAGGTGCCAATCCTCGGCGATATCTTCCGCAAGATCGCTGTCGCTCGCTTCTCGCGTACGCTTTCGACGCTGCTGTCATCTGGTGTGCCGATCTTGCAGTCGTTGGATATCACTGCAAAGACTTCCGGCAACGTGATCATTGAAGAGGCGATCAATAAGGTGCGTGCCGGCGTTGAGCGCGGTGAAAGCTTTGTCGATCCTTTGAAGGCGACAGAAGTCTTCCCACACATGGTGGCGCAGATGATCGGTATCGGCGAACAGACAGGCGCTCTCGACGCCATGCTCGGAAAGATCGCCGATTTCTACGAGGCTGAAGTCGACTCCGCGATCGCGAACCTGTTGACGCTGATCGAGCCTCTGCTCATCGGCTTCCTGGGCGTGACCATCGGCTCGATCGTCATCGCCATGTACCTGCCACTCTTCACCCTAATCGGCAAACTCTCTCAAGGCCACTAGGTAGGCCACAAAAAGGCACATAAGGCACAGATGCTTTTAAGCATTTGTGCCTTATGCGCTTTTTCGTAGTGGGGTAATAGTGTGTTGCTCCAACAGTGCCTGGGTCCCGGAGGGACCACATGTTTATAGCCACGCCGTTAAAGTTAATTGCGGCTCCAGCGGAGCCGAATGTTTTTGCTGCACGGACACATCGCGCTCCGCTGGAGCGCGGTCCCTGAGGCGGGCGGCGAACTATAAACATCGCGCTCCGCTGGAGCGCGGTCCCTGAGGCGGGCGGCGAACTATAAAACATCGCGCTCCGCTGGAGCGCCGTCCTGGGGGCGGGCGGCGAACTATAAACATGTGGTCCCTCCGGGACCCAGGCACTGTTGGAGCAACACACCATTACCCCACTACGCGCTTTTTTGCGGCCTTGCTATAATCCACTCACCCTTTACTCCCCCAAACGCATTCTCCTCTACCAGCAAAGAGATTTCTTCGTACGAGTATGCCCAGTGAACTGATCAATTTGCAGAGTCCCGAACTCGCACGTTACTGGCTTGCCGCGCTCATAGAATCCGCAGACGACGCAATTATTAGCAAGACACTCGAGGGCATAATCGCGAGTTGGAATCAGGGCGCGGAGAGAATCTTTGGTTATACCGCCGACGAGGTGATCGGCAAGCCCGTCACAATCCTGATCCCCGAGGATCATCAAGACGAAGAGCCGGCAATCCTCGCACGACTCCGAGCCGGCGAACGTATCGAACACTATGAAACCGTACGTGTTCGCAAAGACGGGCGACGCATCGACATTTCACTGACGGTCTCACCGATACGAGGTCCGAACGGAGAGATCGTCGGCGCTTCGAAGATCGCGCGCGACATCACGGACCAGCGGCAGGCGCGTAAGGAACTCGAAGAGGCTTCGGCGAAGAATGAGCGTCTTTATCGTCAAGCGGAAGAATCGAGTCGACTCAAGGAAGAGTTTCTCGCCACGATCTCGCACGAACTACGAACTCCGTTGAGTGCGATTCTCGGTTGGGCGCGAATGCTGCGTTTGGGCCAACTCTCCGAAGAGAATGCAATCAAGGCCCTCGATACCATCGAGCGCAACGCCAGAGCTCAGGCCCAACTCGTCGATGACCTGCTAGACGTCTCGCGAATCATAACCGGCAAGCTGCGCATGGACGTGCGGGCGGCGGACCCGCATTCGTTTATCGACGCTGCGGTTGAAGCAGTGAAACCTGCGGCTGATGCGAAAGGCGTGCGGGTGCAAAAAGTGATCGACACCAGCGCGATCTCGATTCCCGGCGATCCTTCTCGACTCCAGCAAGTGGTCTGGAACCTGCTTTCAAACGCGATCAAGTTCACGCC
>JBIOVO010000296.1:0-18860 GCA_044867735.1 Pyrinomonadaceae bacterium
CCGCGACGGTCGAAAATGCCGGTCCTTCCATACACAGGTACGTTCCACCACGATGGACCTTCACGTCGGCAGTGCCACACGCCGCTTCAAGCACATCACCCAATCGCGAGCAAACCGGATGCGCAAATGAAATATGCGCGACAATCCCTTCTCCAAAGAAGGTCGATTCCTTAACTCGACCGCGCGTGCGATCAAAAAACTGATCCGGAATCACCATATCGAGCGGCGCATACTTCTCCTGCAACGATCCGACTGCGGACGCCGAAAGAATACTCTCAACACCGAGCAACTTCATTGCGTAGATGTTGGCGCGGAATGGTACTTCGGTAGGTGTTAATCGATGAGTCCGTCCATGGCGTGGTAGAAAGGCAACTCGTTCGCCTTCGAGAGTTCCAACAATGAACGCGTCAGAAGGAGGTCCGAAGGGAGTGTCTACGGTAACTTCTTCGACACCCGTCAACTCAGGCATCTGGTACAAACCACTGCCGCCAATGATGCCAACACGAATCTGCGAGGTACTCATTTCTTTTCCTTACAACCGTTATCGGCAACGTATTGTGCGAGAGTTCCATCGACACGCTTCGCGACTAAGGCATCCAGCTTGCTGTTTTTTGCTTTGGGCTGCTGCTTAACCATCGCTTCATAGGAAAGCAGAGCGCTTTCATAACCTGCCAATTGCACGCTCGCTTCATCCTTGCCGGGGTTGCTCAGTTTGTAGGCGGCCATTCCGATCGTATATTGGGCCAGCAGCTCACTGCCGTACTTATACTTGTCGTCGTATTCACGCATGAAGTTCGCGCAGATGTTGACCGATACTTTGTCAGTCTGAATGACCCACGTTAAAGCAGACGAGCGAAGGTCCTTGGCCTTCTTATCAAGAGGACTCTGCTCGAGGAATTTGACCGCGGAGATCAGCGCAGCGACCTCGTCAGGCTTTTGTCCCTGCGCGGCGGCAACAACGGAACAAGACAGCAGCAGCAGAATTGAGATCAGGAACTTTGGGTGTGTTTTCATAAATGCCCTCAATTGTAGAGGAACGAGATTGGAGTGAAACCTTTCTCGTCAATCAAAAGCTGACACAGCGGTTCGTCAGGGTCGTGGTAAAACAAACAGATCCAATTTTCACGCGCCGCCTGCGGCAGGAGTCGTTTTTTTGCTTCGAGAGTTTCGACCGGGTAAAGATCGTAACCCATGATCCACGGAAGCCGGACGTGGGCGCGTAACGGCACGAGATCCGCAAACCCGAACATCGTTTGTCCGTCACGCTCGAGCCGCCAACACTGCATCGAGCGGTTGTGACCTGCCACCGTCTCCATTCTCAAGCCAGGTACGACCTCGTAATCCGCTTCCTTCGCTTCCAGTTGCCCCGACTCGATCAGCGGCTGCCAGTTCTCCGGCAGATAACTCGCGCGATCACGCTCCGTCGGGTGTTCTGCATGTTCGAGCTCGGCACGCGAAACGAAGTAGCGAGCGTTTGGAAACGCGGCGACGGGTTTCCCAGCAGTGTTGAGCTCGGTATTTCCACCTGCGTGATCAAAATGCAGATGAGTGTTGACGACGATCGTTATTTCCTCAGCCTTGTATCCGGTCCGCAAGTTTAACGTTTCAGCCAGGCGTCGTTGCCGATCGATGCCGTACATCGAGACCTGTTTCGCCGTCCACTTATCGCCGATACCGGTCTCGATCAGGACCTTGTCCACACCGGTATCGATGAAAACACAGTTCATATTCATACGAATCCGGTTTTCATCGTCCGGCGCACAGACCTGCGACCAAAGCTTGCGTGGCACCACTCCGAACATCGCTCCTCCGTCAAGACGGAATTCGGTGTCCTGAATGATCTCAACGCGATAATCGCCTAACTGCATTCCCGCCCGTGCAACTGCTACTGTTTCGGTTTGGGCTGAGTCTTGGCTGGACTCGACTTGGGCTCCGCTTTAGGTGCAGGTGGTTCACCAGTCCCCTCCTGTCCTGGCGGAACAAATCCCGGCGGCAAGCCCTGCTGCATTGGTTGCTGTTCAGGAGGTTTGACCGAGTAGTTCTCAGCCACCTTCACATGCGAACGACTGACAATGTCGTCGAGCAACTTCGTTCTCTTTTCCGTCTCCAGTTGCTGCTTGGCTCGTTCGCGCGCAGATTGCGGTGGTCCAAATGGATTTCCGCCTGCGTCGTTGATCAGGATGTGACGAGCGTGGACCTTCTCCTGTGACTTTCCGTCTACGGTCTCCGTCTTTCGTTCTTCGAGTTTGATGATGTGGAAACCAAATGGAGTTTGGACCACATTGCTGATCTCGCCGGGCTTTAGAGCGAAGGCGGCCTGTTCGAATTCCTTGACCATATCGCCCTGACCAAACCAACCGAGGTCACCACCCTTGTCTTTGTTGCCGGTGTCACTGGAAAACTCCTGCGCCAACTTTGCGAAATCCTCACCGCCGCGCGCACGCTTCAGGACTTCCTCGGCTTTCTCACGGTTCTTTTTATCGGTGTCGAGCTCAGGATGACTCTGAAGATACGCAGTGACCTCGTCGTCAGTGGCGGTCATCTTGTCGCGCAACTTATCCATCGCATACTTCTGGGCCACCACACGCGCATGCTGCAAAACCATCTGCAATCTCACTGCAGGCTTCTTATCCATGCCCTGATCGATCGCACGCTTCTCAGCGATGTAGATTCGTCCAAGGCGCTGCTTGAGCATGTTCAGTTGCTCCGCCGGAATCTCCTGCTGGGCAAACTGCGGATCCTGGGCCTTCGCGTCGGCAATGATCTGATCAAACTTGTGCTGGTTGACAGGTTGTTTGAAAAACTCGTCCACGTCAGCGTCTTTAATATCAGCGGCGGCTTTGTCGCCCTGCTCCTCAAAATAGTGCTGGGCGATGACGCTGGCTTTTTGAAACTCGAGTTGCCGCTTCATCTCCGGCGTGCGGTCAACGCCGTGCGCCGTCGCCTCTTCAGCAACCGCCAGCAGGCGTTTGATGTCGAGCGCAAAATCCTTGCGTGCAGCTTCGTCAACTGCGAGTCGCGCACGGATCTGGGGCGACTGCTCTTCGGCGAGCAACGTCATGTCGTCGGCTGTTAGTTCGACAGGTCCGGCGTTTCTTCCTTTGACCTGCCAGAAGATCAGGCCACCGGCAAAGACGATTGCGACCGCGGCGGCAATAAGAGCCTTCTTTGTTGAGTCCAAAATAAAATCCTTTCCAAAAACCTATTGGCGCTGCACCAGCTCGAGCAGCACTCCATTAAAAGATGAGGGATGAACAAACGCTACCAAACAGCCACCTGCGCCCACACGCGGTGTCTCGTCAATCAGCCTTGCTCCTTTGTTCTTCAACTCAGCGAGGGAAGCGTTTATGTCTTTAACTTCAATTGCGATGTGATGCATGCCCGGGCCCCGCTTGGCGAGAAACTTTCCCACCGACGTTTCGGGACCCAGCGGTTCGAGCAGTTCGACGTGAGTGTCGCCCACGGCGAGCATGCATACCTTCACTCCCTGTTCGGCGACCTCTTCGGTCGCATCCACCCTCAAACCCAACGCATCGCGCCACACAGCCAAACCTTCTTCGATGCTCTGAGTGGCGATTCCGATATGGTCGATTTTCATCGATCTTTGATCTTGGAACTTTGGTCTTTGGTTTTAGGTCTTCGAGCCTGAACTAGACCGAAGACCAAAGTCCCAAGTCCAAAGATCCAAGTACAAAGCTCTAAGCTCTACGTACCGTTTTCAGGCGTCCCCAGAATCTCGTCTACGGCAGAATAAGGGTCTCGCCGCCGGGTTGCAACTTCGTCCGCGAGCCGTTCAAGCATAGCAACGGCTGAATCAGATTCCAAAACCCGGGCGAGGAGGCTTTCGCGCAACAATTCCACAATCCGCCAACGGGCGATGGCCCTTCGCCGTTCACTGCTCACCCGAGCACCTAACTGTGCCTCAGAAAAGCTATCGATGGCGTTCGCAAGGTCTGCTAAACCGTGGTTTTCGGTCGCTATAGTCTTAACAATCGGCGGGTCCCAACCGTCGCCGCGCGCGGCCAGCGATAGGAGCGACTCCAACTCCTTCTCGGTGGCGTAAACGCCTTCTTTGTCGGCTTTGTTGATAACGAAGATGTCGCCGATCTCCATTATTCCGGCCTTGATGGCCTGAATATCGTCGCCCATGCCCGGCACGAGGACGACGACCGAGACATCCGCCGCTTTGACAACCTCAACTTCATCCTGACCAACGCCGACAGTCTCAACGATGATCTTCTCGTAACCCGCCGCGTCGAGAATCGCGACCGCATCGACCGTCGCCCGCGCCAGCCCGCCCAGATTCCCGCGCGTAGCCATCGATCGAATGAAGACGCCGTCGTCCAAACCGAGTGCCTGCATTCGAATCCGATCGCCGAGAATTGCCCCGCCGGAAAACGGACTCGAGGGATCGACAGCCACGATGCCGACGCGTTCGCCACGCTTTCGGTAAAACATCGCGAGCTTATCGACGAGCGAAGATTTGCCCGCGCCGGGCGCACCGGTTATTCCGATGACGAGCGCGCCGCGCGAGAGTTGATAAATCTCCTTCATCAACGCAGCCGCACCCGCTGAGCCATCTTCGATCTTCGAAATGGCACGCGCTACGGCGGCGGGTTCACCGTTGCTGACCCGCACACTGAGATTGTTTGTGGTCATTGCCGCGGATGGGGTGGCCACGGAGGGCCACCCCTACAAACCTTTCCGCATTACACGATCTTGCCTCGCTTTTTTGTAGGGGTGGCCCTCCGTGGCCACCCCATCCGCGGCAATGCTAGAGCTGCCGCAAAACTTCGCGCGCGATGATGATGCGTTGGATCTCAGACGTGCCTTCACCGATCGTGCAGAGCTTCGAGTCGCGCCAGTATTTCTCGGGTGGATAGTCTTTCGTGTAACCGTAACCGCCGTGCACCTGGATCGCTTCTTCACAAACATTCACGCTGATCTCGGAAGCAAAGAGCTTCGCCATTGACGACTCTTTCGTAGTCTTCTTGCCGTTGTCCTTCATCCACGCAGCGCGATACATCAACAACCTCGCCGCGTCGATCTTGGTCGCCATGTCAGCCAACTTGAACTGGATCGCCTGAAACTCCGAAATCGGTTTCCCAAACTGCTGCCGCTCCTGTGAATAACGGACCGCGGATTCAAAAGCGCCCTGCGCGATTCCGACTGCCAACGCCGCAATCGAAATGCGTCCGCCGTCGAGGATCTCCATCGCGTTTACGAATCCCTGTCCTTCTTCACCCAACAGATGTCCGTCCGACACAAAGCAATCTTCGAAAACGACACTCGCCGTTTCCGAGGCGCGCAGTCCCAGCTTGTTCTCTTTCTTCGAAGGAGAAAACCCCTTCATTCCTTTTTCAAATATGAAAGCGGATATTCCCTTGCTGCGCTTCGATCTGTCGGTGACGGCCATCGCCACGCAGGTGTCGGCGTGGATGGCGTGTGTAATGAAGTTCTTTGAACCGTTGACGATCCAACCGGCTTCCGTTTGCGCCGCGGTTGACTTGGTTCCGGAAGCGTCGGAGCCCGCGCTCGGTTCGGTCAGCCCCCAGGCGCCAAGATGTTCGCCACTTGCGAGCGGCACGAGATACTTTTGCCGTTGCTCTTCAGTTCCGTACTGGTAGATATGATTTGAGCAGAGTGAATTGTGTGCTGCGACGGAGATTCCAACAGAACCATCGACGCGCGACAATTCCTCGATAATGGTTGCGTACTCAACGTAACCCATGCCCGCGCCACCATACTGTTCCGGGAAGATCACGCCGAGTAAACCGAGGTCAGCGAGTTTTGGTTTTAGCTCGATCGGGAAATGCTGCGACTCGTCCCACTCCATCACGTGCGGCGCGATCTCCGACTCCGCAAACTCGCGCACACTCATCTTGACCTGCTTTTGCTCTTCGCTTAGTTCAAATTGCATAGTGTTAGTTTTTTAGCAGAGTTAGATGACGCAGATCAATCTGCGGAATCTTTGGACGGCTTTTTCCGTGGCGCTTTCATCAGTCTTCGAACTTCCCCGGCCGTCAGCAAACGCCACGCGCCCGGCTTCAGATCTTCATCATGCAAGAACCCGATCCGCACACGCCGCAGCTTCAACACCGAATGCCCGATCAACTCGAACATGCGTCGCACTTGCTGATTACGTCCCTGATGAAGCAACACTTCGTACCACGCGTTGGTCTGCGTTTCATTTAACTTTTCGATCTTCGCCGGCGCTGTGCGCGTGCCGTCGTCAAGCACAATTCCGCGCCGCAGTCTTTGAATTCCGCCCTCCGCAGGTACGCCTTTCACTTTCACTTCGTAAACTTTTTCAACGCGATTGCGAGCGGCGGTAACGAAGTTGGTGAAGTCGCCATCGTTTGTCAGCAGTAGGAGTCCCTCGGTATTGAAGTCCAAACGTCCGACTGGATGAACCTTTCCGAGCGCCGGCGGCAGAAGCTCCGTCACCAGCGGACGGCCTTCCGGATCGGAAACGCTCGACAAGTAACCTTTCGGTTTGTTCAACAGGACGTAGACTTTTTCTCGAGATTGAAGCTGAGGATTGATGAGTTTCCCGTTTACCTTGATGTGGTCTTTTTCGGGATCCGCTTTGCTTCCGAGTTCTTTAACGATCTTGCCGTTGACGCTTACGCGACCCGCTGAAATCAACTCTTCCGCGTGCCTGCGTGAGGCGATTCCAGCCGCGGCGATCAGTTTTTGCAGACGCTGCTCCATATTCAGGTAAGAGCTTAACCACAAAGACACTAAGACACGAAGTTCAGTTTCAGTTTATTAACTTTGTGTCTTCGTGTCTTTGTGGTGAAAAATTCTTCAGCCGCCGCCACTCAAGTCGTGGAAGTCTTCAACGCTCGGTAACTCCGACAAATCCTTTAGCCCAAACTGAAGCAGAAACTCTTTCGACGTTCCGTACATCATCGGACGCCCAACAGCATCCTTGCGTCCTTTCGCGACAATCAATTTCTTGTCGAGCAGAGTCTTGATCGCTGAGGGCGACTGCACACCACGTATTTCGAGAATCTCGGGAACAGTTACCGGCTGTCGATAAGCAATCACCGCGAGCGTTTCGAGTGAAGCGATAGTCAGCTTCGCACTCGGCCGCGTCTTCAGAAACGCACGAACATGCTCGTGATACTCCGGTCGCGTCGCAAACTGCCAGCCTCCAGCAACCTCACGCAACTGTAGTCCGCTGTTTCGCCCGTTAAACTCCTGCGCCAGCGCTTCGACCGTTTCTTTAATAACTTCTTTGTCTTCCTTGAGAACGTCGGCAATCGCCTTAACGGTCAAAGGCTCGTCGGAGACGAAGATCAGCGCCTCGATCACTGCAGCGCGTTCAGCCTGACTCTGCGGCGCAGATAGATCAGCGTCGTCGCTCTCTTCCACTTCGCCACTCGCTGCCGCCGACTGCTCTGCTTCCGCCACCATCGCGGCGAGTTCACGGCTCGCTTCTTCGTTCAGCGCCGCTTCATCAAGTGTCTGATCTATTTCCGGGCTGTCTTCGTTAGTTGCCATCGGTTCCGCCTGCCGCACGAGCGATGATATCGCCGAAAGTTTCGCGCTGAAAAAGTCTGACTTCCGTAGTCCTTACCAACTCCAGCACTGATAGAAACGCAAGCACCAGTTCGCGACGTGACTTTGCTCGTTCAAAAAAGACACGCAGGTTGAGTTCGCCTGCCGACATCACCATGTTGCGTAAACGCTCGAGCATTTCGGCCATCGAGATCTCTTCACGTTCGATCTCGAGGAGCGCCTCTTCCTTGTGGCGCGCGAGGATGTCCTGGAAGACTTTGAGCAGGTCGAACAAGCCGACTGCTACCTCGGGATTGTTCTTGTCGGTCTCGAGTTCGGCTCGTTTGAAAACTGCCTGCTCCACCGTCGCTTTGGACCAAAGCATCTGCGCCGCGGCTTTGTACTTCTGATACTCGAGCAACTGATTTACCAGCTCTTTGCGCGGATCATCCTCTTCTTCCTGCGCGAAGAGCGGATCTCGCGGCAGGAGCATCTTCGTCTTCAGCTCGATCAGCGTCGCGGCCATCACGAGAAAATCGCCGGCGACGGCGATGTCCATCTCCTGCATGACGCGCAAATAACGCAGGTACTCGTCTGTGATCCGCGCAACCGGAATATCGTAAATACTGACCTGTTCCTGGCGAATCAGATGCAGCAGCAGATCGAGCGGGCCTTCAAACTCGCCCAGCATGATCTTCAGATCGTCTGTAACGTCATCGGCGACGATTTGCGGCACCGCGCCAGCCACGTTAAGCGGAGTCGTGCGCGCCTCGACGGTTTCCACTGAAGTTTCCGGTGTATCTTCGGCCATCTTGAGTCAGCGCCTCGGCGCTCCGGCGATTCCAGTCCGTTGAAACACCTGAGCGAGGGTCGGCGCAGCGATCTGTCTTGCTTTGTCACGTCCGCGCGCCAGTATTTCGTCGAGCCGGTCGTCAGTAGTCTCTATGACGCGTTGCTGGATCGGGCGCAGGAACTCAACCGTCGCTTCCGCTAGATCACCTTTCAACTGTGCGTACCCTTTACCAGCAAAATGCTCTTCAGTTTCGTGCGGCGTTCTGCCGGTAATGAGGTGATAGATCTCGAGGAGGTTGTTGATTGCCGGGCGAGCCGGATCGAACCGGATCTCCGTGCCTGAGTCAGTCACAGCGCGTTTGAACTTCCTCTGTACCGTGTCCGCATCGTCCATCAACAACACACAGCCGTTGGGATCGTCATCGGACTTCGACATCTTCCGCGAAGGATCAGAAAGAGACATGATGCGCGCGCCGGCTTTGGGAATGAAAGCGTCCGGAACTTTGAACGTTTCACCATAGTCGCGGTTGAACCTGATCGCCAGGTCGCGCGTCAGTTCGAGGTGTTGCCGCTGATCGTCACCGACGGGCACGAGATCCGTGTGATAAAGCAGAATGTCAGCGGCCATCAGAATCGGATAGTCAAACAGTCCGACACTAATGTTTTCCTCGCCACGGCGCGCTTTGTCTTTGTATTGCGTCATGCGTTCGAGTTCCGACTTCCGCGCGACGCCGTTCAAAACCCAGGTCAGCTCCGCATGTTCAGGAACGTCAGACTGGATGAAGACCGTCGAGACTTCCGGATCGATCCCGACTGCGAGATAGATTCGCGCCAGGTCTCTCGTCTTCTCGGCCAGCAGCGTTGGATCCTGCGGGACCGTGAGCGCATGCAGGTTCACGATACAAAAGAAGCTTTCGTATTCGTGTTGCAATGCGACCCAGTTTTTCAGTGCTCCGAGATAGTTTCCGAGGTGGACGTTGCCGGTTGGTTGAGCGCCACTAAAAATTCGCTTCGTCATTTTTACGTTTTACGGGTTGCCTACGTACAGCAGGTAATCAACTATTCTCAAGACCGGGGTAATGATGGCATCGAAGAACCGGACATAAATCAAGACCATCAGGATGAGGTAACCGTACTGCTCGAGGAACTCCATCAAAGGTCGCATGCTCGCCGGCATAAACGTGTCGAGGACTTTACTGCCATCGAGGGGCGGAAAGGGCAAAAGATTAAAGACCGCGAGCGAGATGTTCATTACTAACAGATAACTCAGAAACAGTCCGACTGGCTCTGCGAACGACACCGAAAGCTGCCGATTCATCCCCGTCATCAAAAGAACTTTGATGATCGTAAAGGCGATCAGCGCGATGATGATGTTTGCGAGAATACCGGCGATCGAGACCATCACATTGGCGAGATCCTTGTTGCGCCAGCGCAGCGGATTCACCGGAGTGGGTTTGCCCCAGCCGATGAGAGGGATCGACGCCAGGGGTCCGCCCATGTGTCCTACAACAAACATCACGATCGGAATCAGAAGCGTTCCGATCGGGTCCGTGTGCGCCACCGGGTTCAGTGTGATGCGTCCGAGGAGTCGCGCGGTATCGTCGCCAAATTTGTAAGACATCCAGGCGTGCGCCGCCTCGTGGGCCGAAATCGCGAGCAACAGGACCACCATGTAGATGACGAGGCTGGGAATCAGTTGTTCTGGGTTCAATTGTGTACTCGCATCAATAAAATACAGCCCTAAAAAGAAAGTTCAACTTAGCATTCTGACTAATAGGTGTCAAAAAAAGGAGGCCGCCCAGTTCAACCCTGCAACAGCGTGCCCTTAATCCCCATCGGCAGACTGTAAACAGAATCGATCGAAACTACCGCCATTTCTCCCGATGAGCTGAACGCAAGTCCGATGAGGTTAGTTCCGGCAACTACCAGCCTGGCTTCGCCATCCGGCGAGATGCGTACGATACCTCGCCGGCCACGCAGCGCAGCCACGACGTATAAGTTTCCGTCTCTATCGAAGGCGAGCCCTTGAGGTCTTCCGAGGCCTTTAAAAAAGATATCTACGTCGCCATCCGGACTGACGCGCCAGATCGAATCGAAGCTGGTCACTGTCGGACCTGCAACATACAGAGAATCATCCGGGCCGAACGCGAGATGAAACGCCGACACTGACGGTTCAACTTGCGTCCACGCTCGTTCCTCGCCAATGCCATTCACTTTAAATATCGTGCCGGTCCGATCACCGACGTGCATCACGCCGTTCCGATCGAATGCGATTCCGGTGGCCACTCCGAGATTCCGCGCAAAAGACATGGCTTCTTTGAACGGATTGACTTTGTACACCACGCCTTCGAGCCGGCTGCTGACAAACATCTGACCGTCCTGGCCGAAGGCAATGCCGGTCGGGTTTGCGATGTCGCCGGAATACTCCGAAACGTCGCCGCTGATATCGATCCGAAAAAGCGTAACCGGCAATTCTTCGCCACGCGATCCGGAACGCGTGACAAACAGTGAGCCGTCGTCCGGGTCAAAGGCGGGATTCGCGACGGGATGAAGGTCCCCGGCCAATTTCCTCGCGACGGTTATGTGGGCCGGTTCACTCAACTGTTCGCGGCTGCCCAACCGCACTTCAACCTTACCGCCCTTGGTCTCCGGGATGATTGCGAGCACACGTTGTGGACCGCAGGCGACGATTGGCGCTGGCGAGTCGCCGATGAGCACCGCACAGCTGGCAGGATCGCTGGTATCAAATCCGGCGCAGTCGATCACGATCTCCCCGCCGGCGATCCCGTAAACGGGGTCTATGTTGAGGATTTTTCCAACCATTAAAGCCGTTCATGATACCTAGCGGGCTGATCGATGTCTAACCCGGATTACTCGCGCAAAGGCGCAAAGACGCAAAGTCCTGAGCTCCGCCAGCCAGAGGTCTGAACTTTGCGTCTTTGCGCCTTTGCGCGAGTAGTTCTTTTGCTTAGCCTCTTCGCCTCATGCTCCTGTGCTATAATCCGCCCCTGTAAAAAGGTTCAGCGTGATTTCGCCGACCAACAGCACGAGAGTCTTTCCAGCGTCCGAAAACTACCGCTCGCAACAATGCTCCTGTAACTTCCGGCCGCCTCATAACCCAGAACTGCATTCCGGGAGGTTAAATCCATCACAAGCGTTTTAGGCAATACCCTAGGGTTAAAAGCGAATCAACTGCGGCGCATCGAAAAGCTGTACACTCGCCGCATACCTCCGGACCAGATAGTCACGCATGAATTTGCGCGCCAGCTGGGCGAGCTGTCACACGAAACCGGTAGACAGATCGGAGCGCTTATCGACCGTCAGGGTCACATCCAGTATGTGATGGTCGGCGACAACCGTCGCATTGAACTGCCTGACTTCAAACGCGTCCGGGTTGCTTCGGGTAGGTTCCGCGGACTGCGCTGCGTGCATACACATCTCCGCGGCGAAGCGCTAACCCAGGACGACTTAACCGACCTCGCACTCCTGCGTCTGGATCTGATGGCGGCGATCGACGTCGATTCCGAGTCAGGCCTGCCCGGCTTAGTTCGCGCGGCCCACTTGTTACCGCTTCACGCCGGTGAACTCGACAATGCGACGACACCCGATCTCTATGCGTTTCTCGAACCCAAGATCGCGTCGCAACTCGATCATGATTTCCGCGAACTGATCAATTCGCTCGAAGAGGAGATGGCGAGGAACCGTCGCACTGCGCGACGTGCAGAGGTTCGTGACCGAACGATTCTCGTCGGTGTAGCAACCGGCTCGGTTACCGACGCCGAAGAATCGATGGCCGAACTCGCTGAGTTAGCAGCGTCAGCCGGCGTCGTGGTCCAGGATCGGATTATCCAACGACGATCCGCGATCGATCCGCGAACAGTTTTAGGACGAGGCAAACTTGACGAACTGATCATCCGCGCGCTCCAGCTCGGCGCAGACATGCTCGTCTTCGACAGCGAACTCTCGCCCGCGCAGGTGAGATCGCTGTCGGAAGCTACCGATTTGAAAGTCATCGATCGTTCGCAGTTGATTCTCGACATCTTCGCGCAGCGTGCGCAGTCAAAAGAAGGAAAGATCCAGGTCGAACTGGCCCAGTTGAAATACCTGCTGCCGAGATTGATCGCCGGTCAGGATTCTGCGTTCTCGCGTTTGGCAGGTGGAATCGGCGGCCGTGGTCCCGGCGAAACGAAACTGGAAACCGATCGCCGGCGCGTCCGCGATCGCATCAACCGGCTCGAGCGAGAGATTGAAGCGCAGCGCCAGCGACGCCAGGAACGTCGCAAAGGTCGCACCAAACAGGGATTGCCGGTCATCTCGATCGTCGGTTACACCAACGCCGGAAAATCAACGCTACTGAATGCCCTGACGAAGAGCGACGTGCACGCGGAGCAGCGCATGTTTGCGACCCTCGATCCGACGTCGCGAAGGCTACGCTTGCCGCGTGAGCAGGAAGTGATCATCAACGACACTGTCGGTTTCATTCGCGCTTTGCCTCCGGATCTGATCTCAGCGTTTCGTGCAACGTTGGAAGAGATCAGCGACAGCACGCTGCTCATTCACGCTGTAGACATTTCCAATCCGCGTTGGGTGCAGCAGGTTCAGTCAGTCAAAAGAATTCTTGCAGAGTTGAAATTGTCGGAGATTCCGTCGATTCTGGCGCTGAATAAGTCGGACCTGGTCGCGCCTGAAGCGCTCCAGGCGGCTGAACGTCACGCGCAGCAACTCGATTCCG
This sequence comes from Pyrinomonadaceae bacterium, assembly GCA_044867735.1. Classification (GTDB taxonomy): domain Bacteria; phylum Acidobacteriota; class Blastocatellia; order Pyrinomonadales; family Pyrinomonadaceae; genus PSRF01. Next base: position 13,031 of record JBIOVO010000296.1, read on the forward strand.
GCGAGACGGTAGTGATCTCCGCGCTCAAGCCGGCGACGTTAGGAGCCTTACTGGAAAAAGCAGGTGCGGTATTGGCTCGCAATCTCGGAGCAGTCAACGAGAAAGTTGAGCATCGGTCCGTGAACTCGTCACGGATGGCCGGGAGTGCAGGCGTGTCGTCTGCCGATCTGTAAAGCGACAAATGGGACTGCGTCCACGATTCAAGACTCCCTTTAATCAGGCCCGCGATAAACTACTGGCCTACGCCATGCGACCTCTCCTGGTGTTTCGGCCACGCACCAGATTTCTGGTCGGCTGCGCTATTCTTGCCATCGCGACCACCGTCCTGCTCCTGGCCAACCGGGCCTTCATCTTCAGTGAAAACTACAGACTCGGAGACGTCTTAAGTCGATCGATAACCGCGCCTTCCGATATTACGGCTGTCGATGTTGCAGAAACGGAAAGACGTAAAGCCGCCGCCAGAGAAGCCACTCGCCCGGTTTTCAACTTCGATTCGAGTCGTGCGGAGACTTCGGTGCAGAGCTTTCGCTCGGCTTGGGAAGATCTTCAGAAAGAGGTTACGGCGGGACAGAAGTCTCCGAACTGGAGTGGTGATGGCGGTCCGGCGGTCGCGCAGGCCATCATCGCGCGTAATTTCAACGAGGTAGACCTCGATCGCCTGGCGACGATCATTCGCGAGATTGGCGCCGGCTACATCTACGACGACGGCGACGCCGAACGGCTCCAACAGGAGATCGTTCTGATCGACGTCAGAAATCCCGTGGCCCAATTGATCGTGCCGGCGCCGCGCACCAGGATGTCGGCACTCTCCACAGCGCGCCGTACGCTCGAACAGAGAATAGTCAACCTGCAAGGCTGGACGGCCGAACAGAAGACAGCGCTCGTCTCTGCGCTCGTGCCGCTCATTCGTCCCAACGTGGTGCTGGATCAAGCAGCCACCGCCGCCGCGCGCGAAACAGAAGCCAACCGGGTCCAACCGGTCGCGATCTCGCTGAAACGCAATCAGGTGGTCGCGCGCGAGGGCGACACCGTCACGCCGATCATGCTCGCGCAGATCGCAGCAATCAAAACCTCCGGCAGCGCGGGTAAGCCGTGGCATAACTTCTTCGGACTGTTGCTGGTCGTGATTGCGGTCTACTGGGTCGCGTGGAAGTTTACTGAACACCGGAGCACCGGAAGTTCGCTGAACCTGAGCAAGCACAAAGCATTTGCGCTCGTCGGATCGGCCATCCTCGTACAAACGGCCCTGATGAAGGTCGGTTTCACGTTTGGCGACAGCATGGCGGCGCGCATGCAAGCGCCCTTCAACGATCCGATCATCTGGAACTTCGCGATTCCGTTCGCTGCGGCGGCACTGCTGGTGGCGCTGCTCGTCGATACTCAACTGGCTTTTCTTGTCGGCATCATCACCGCGCTCTTCGCCGGAATCCTGGCGCCGAGCGGCATGCAGAAAGCCTTGTTTGCGATGGTCTCCTGTTCAGCCGCGATCTATGGAATCGGACGTTATCGCGAGCGACAATCAGTGACGATCGCCGGACTCCTCGTAGGTTGTGTCAACGTAGTAATGGCGTTGGCGCTCATTGCCTATTCCGAGCAGCCATTGACGCTGAGAACGATCTTGATGGCAACGGGCTGCGGTATCGCCGGCGGATTACTGACGGCCGTGTTCGCAGCCGGTGGATTACCAATCAACGAGTCACTTTTCGGAATTCTTACGGACGTCAAACTGCTGGAACTCTCGAACGCCGACCTGCCGGTGTTAGGCCAGCTCGCACTTCGCGCTCCCGGAACCAATCAGCACTCGCATGCGGTTGGTCAACTCGCCGAAGACGCGTGTCGCGCGGTCGGAGCAAACCCGCTGCTTGCACGTATCGGCGCGCTCTATCACGACATCGGCAAACTCGCGGCGCCCGAGTACTTCGTCGAAAACCAGCAAGGCGACAATCCACACGATCGGCTGCGCCCGTACCAGAGCGCGAAGATTATTACCAGCCACGTCACCTATGGTTCGAAGGTGGCGAAGGAGATCGGACTCCCGCAGAAGATCGCTGACTTTATTCCGCAACACCACGGCACGCGCACACTGCACTACTTCCTCCGCAAAGCACAGGCGCAAGCCAAACCCGGCGAGACGGTGGATGAAGCTGACTTTCGTTATCCAGGTCCAAAGCCGCAGTTCAAAGAAGCGGCGATCATGATGTTGGCTGACTCGTGTGAGGCAGCGGCGCGTTCCCTCGCCCGGCCCGATCCGGAAAACATTCGCGCCATCGTGATCAAGATCGTCGATGCGATCATCAGCGACGGACAACTCGATGAATGTGACGTGACGTTGCAGGAAATCACGATCATTCGTGAAGCCATGATCGCCGCGTTGACGGCCATCTATCACGCGCGTATCGACTACCCCGGCTTCAACCCGCCACTCACCGGGCCGATGCCGACTCTGCCCGCCGGCAATCTCGACAGCGAAGAGCGCGGCATCAGCTACAGCAAACCTTCCGACGTTCCGATCAGTCTCGGAGGCGAAGTCGAAGACGAAGCGGTGCCGCGAAGAGTTCGAAATCGTTAAATTGATCTGAACCACAAAGACACCAAGACACAAAGTTATTACTTAAAAGTTTAGTGTCTTCGTGTCTTTGTGGTTCAAATAAAACTGGGAAGCAGTCTGGTGTACGTCGTTTTTAGATCCTCGGGAATCACTCTCGACTCCCCAACGGTCGTCATGAAGTTCGTGTCCCCCGACCATCTCGGCAGGACGTGAATGTGTACATGGTCTGCGATGCCCGCGCCAGCCGCGGCGCCGAGGTTCATCCCGACGTTGAACCCCGAAGGCGCATAAACCTCACGCAAAGCACTCAACGACCGTTTAGTGAGATCCATCATCTCGTCAGAGATCTCTTTCCCCAGCGAATCCAACTCGCTCGTATGTAAGTAAGGAACCACCAGCAGATGCCCGGTGATGTACGGAAAAAGATTCAGGAGAACAAACGCGTGCGTCGCACGGTGCAGGACAAAGTTGTCCGCATCGTGCTCTGGATCACCCGCGATGCGGCAGAACACGCAACCGTCTGCCTGCGCATCAACGCCTGAGGCGATGTACCGGGCACGCCAGGGACTCCACAATCTCTCCAATTCAGACACCTCGACCGGCGGGAAGCTTACAAGATTGGCGGCTGACGCGAGTCATCGCTGATGGATCGTGAAGGATTTGAGTTTGATGTGTGAGTGTTGGGATTTTCGTCGTTAATCAGTTCTTTCAGTTCTTTGCCGGGCTTGAAATAAGGAACGCGCTTCGCCGGGATACTCACCGGATCGCCCGTCTTGGGATTCCTCCCGCGGCGCGCGCCACGTTCGCGCACACGAAAACTACCAAAGCCGCGCAGCTCAATCTTTTCACCCTGATTCAGGGTTTCGATGATGCTTTCAAAGACGATTTCGACTAAACGTTCAGCGTCCTTCTTCGTGAGTTCGGCCGCTCGAGCTACGTCCTCGACGAGTTCTGCTTTTGTCATGCATCACCTCGAATTGATTGAAAGAATGGTCCGTGTCAAAAACCACAATCCTCAAACACTGAAATCTAATTAACGTCTTGATAATGGCGAGGTTATGTTACCTGTACACTACCAGAAAATCGACAGGCGGGGCAAGATCCAGAACAGGCGCAGGAACCAGACAACAGGGGCAGCCTACCTAAAGGCCGCCCCTGCTATGTGGCTCCTGCTCCTGTTCCTACTTCACTAATTGTCGTTGGAATCGTTTTTGTTGAGCCCAAAGTCGGCCAGCTCGCCCAGCGAAGCCATTCCACCACCCGCTTCCGAGGAGTAGATCTTGGTATCGACGATGGGTTCGTCCTTCCCAACCGCCCGGGCGGATAGACCAATCTTCTTGGTTTCAGGGTCGATGCGCAGGATTTTGAAGTCCATCTCCTGACCGAGCTGAACGACGTCTTCGGGTTTATTGACTCGCTCTTCCGAAAGCTCGGAGATGTGGCACAGGCCTTCGAGATTATCGTCGAGTTCGATGAACGCGCCGAAGTTTGCAAACCGGGCCACTTTCCCGTGCACGACGTCACCCGGTTTGTGTTCGGTGGTGAACTTCTCCCAGGCATTCGGTTCGAGGTCTTTGATGGAGAGCGACAACCTGCGGTTCTCGCTATCGATGCTGGTGATGACGGCGTCGATCTCCTGCCCCTTCTTTAGCACTTCGCTCGGATGCTTGATTCTTCTCGACCAGGAGATGTCGGAAACGTGAACCAGTCCATCCACGCCGTCTTCAATCTCGATGAAGGCGCCGAAGTCGGTCAGGTTTCTGACCCGTCCATGAACGCGGGTGCCGACCTGATAGCGCTCGTGAAGCGTCTGCCACGGATTCTCCTGCACCTGCTTCATGCCGAGACTGATGCGGCGTGCTCTCGGATCGACACTGAGCACTTCGACTTCAACCATGTCGCCGGGATTGACGACTTTGCTCGGATGCTTGACCCGTTTGGACCAGCTCATTTCCGAAACGTGGACCAGTCCTTCAACGCCGCTTTCCAGTTCGACGAAAGCGCCGTAGTCAGCAACACTCGCAACCTTTCCATTTACTCTCGTGCCAACCGGAAAACGCTCTTCGACGCTCGACCATGGATCCGGAAGCAGTTGTTTGTAGCCGAGTGAAACTCGCTCACGCTCGCGATCGAACTTGAGAACTTTGACCTGAATATTATCGCCGACACGGAACAGCTCGTTGGGATTCTGCAAACGTCCCCATGACATGTCAGTCACGTGCAACAGTCCATCGACTCCTCCAAGATCGACGAACGCGCCGTAATCGGTCAGGTTCTTGATCTGACCTTCAACCACAATGTCTTCTTCGATCTGTTGCAGGGTTTGATCTTTTCTACCGGTGTTCTCCTGCTCGATCACGGCCTTGCGCGAAAGGACCACGTTTGAGCGCTTGCGGTTGAGCTTGATTACCTTCGCTTCGATAATCTGATTACGCAAACTGTCGAGGTTTCTCACCGGACGCACGTCTACTTGAGAGCCAGGCAGGAACGCGGCAATGCCGTCGATGTCCACACGCAAGCCACCCTTGATGCGATCGATCACGCGGCCCTTGACGTTGGTGCCTTCGCGATAAGCCTTCTCGAGATCGTCCCAGGCTTTCATGCGCACCGCATCGGCGCGAGAGAGTACCGGTAGTCCATCGGCGGTCTCCATGCTCTTCACGAGCACTTCAACTTCATCGCCGGCCTTCACGGTAAGCAGACCATTCTCGGAAAACTCAGCGGGGTTAACGATGCCTTCCGACTTGTAGCCGAAGTCGATGACGACACCTCGTTCGCTCAAACCGACTACGGTGCCGCGAACGACTTCACCCTCTTCGAGAGTCGCCTGTTCCTGTTCAAACTGATCGAGGAGTTGTCCGAAATCGACGTCGCCGCCAGTGCGCGACTCATCAGTCTCGTCCGTATCGGTTGTTTGTTTTGCTGGTGCTGGTTGAGAAGCCATGACGTTTTGTTGAGGCGCAGTCTTCGACTCGCCTGAGGTTGAGTTGTTATCCTCGCTGTTGTTCAGCTTGGGTTGTTCACTAGACATGCATACTCCTGTCGGTCCCGGTAACTCATTAGCGCGTGGAAGATCTTATCGCGCTTCACTAGGCTGAACAATCAACGCAGGTATTCGTTGATTGACAGACAGTGTTACAGCGGCCTGTAGCTGTATTGACCTTGGCGTTGTCGGGAGTTGAAGGCTGGCGAGGAAGCGAGCCGTTTGGATTTGAAATGTCGAGCTAATTTGTTTCGATTACCGCCCTGCCGTAGTTACCCCGCTTGGTCCGACAAACACCC
>JBIOVO010000297.1:0-2169 GCA_044867735.1 Pyrinomonadaceae bacterium
CCTGACCTTCGTCGGCGCTGACTTCACCATCACCGCGCGGCCCATCACGATCACGGCAGATCCGAATTCGAAGGTCTACGGCGATCCTGATCCGGCACTCACTTATCAGATCACCAGCGGTTCACTCGCCTTCAGCGACGGGATCGTCGGTGCCCTGGTTCGCGCAGCGGGCGAGAACGTCGGCACCTATGCGATCACGCAAGGCACGCTCGCCATCAACGATGGCAATGGCGGTAACAACTACAACCTGACCTTCGTCGGCGCTGACTTCACCATCACCGCAAGGCCCATCACGATCACGGCCGATCCGAAGTCCAAGGTTTACGGCGACGCCGATCCGGCACTCACGTACCAGATCACCAGCGGTTCGCTCGCTTTCAGCGACACGATCGTCGGCGCTTTAACGAGAGCAGCAGGCGAGAATGTCGGCAGCTACGCGATCACGCAAGGAACTCTGGCCATCAACGACGGCAACGGCGGCGACAACTACAACCTGACCTTCGTCGGCGCTGACTTCACCATCACCAAACGCCCGATCCAGGTCACAGCAACCGCGGGTCAATTCAAGATCTACGGTGACCCCGATCCGGTGTTTGCTTACACGCTAACAAGTGGAACGCTCGCGTTCTCCGACACGTTCACGGGCGCTCTCAGCAGAGTCGCCGGCGAAAACGTCGGGCTCTACGCGATCACAATCGGTACTCTCAAGGTTAATGACGGAAATGATGGCGACAACTACAACCTCACCCTGGTGAGCAACAACTTCGAAATCAAGAAGCGGCCAATCACCGTCAAGGCCGATGCGAAGACGAAGACGTTTGGCGATCCCGATCCGGTGTTTACGTATCAGATCACAAGCGGCTCGCTGGCATTCACCGACACATTCACCGGAGCCTTGACGCGCGACCCAGGCGAACTCGTGGGCGTCTACGCGATCAAGATCGGAACGCTCGCGATCAACGACGGCAATAGTGGCAACAACTACACGCTGACCTTCGTCGGAGACAACCTGACGATTCTGACGGCGTGCAGTGTGTTCAATGGCTTCCTGTCGCCGATCGGTGGCGCAGTTGAAAAAGGAAATGGCGGCAGCTTTGCGGATCCTGTCAGAGCATTCAAACTGAACAGCACCATTCCGGTGAAGTTCAACGCGATCTGCTTCGGCACTCCGCTGGTTACCGGCGTGCACACGCTACAGGCGATCAAGTACAGCAACTCGACCGACTCGGAGCCTGCGATCGACGCCACGCCAACCGACGCCGCGACGACGGGCAATCAGTTCCGTCTGACCGGCACCGAATGGCACTTCAATCTCAACACCAAGGCCCTTGGCGGTAACGCACAAGGCACGTGGTTGTTGAAGGCAACGCTCTTCGACGGCAGCAGCTACAGCGTGTGGGTATCAATTAAGAAGTAGGGCCAAGGAATTTTCCCCGCAAAGGCGCAAAGGAAGACCTCCAAAGCCGAAGGTCTTAACTTTGCGCCTTTGCGCCTTTGCGGGGGAAAAACTCTTCAAACAAACATGCGCACGACGACCCACGCGATCACGAGACTCACGAAACCGCCTGAGAACGTAAACGCGCGTTCGGCCGGTTGACTCTTGCGCTGCATCAAGGCGCGCATGATCACCACACCACACTTCCAGCCATCGTGCTGATAAAGAGGAAGAATGTTGCCGGCGGCGAGGAGCAGGTTCAACCAACCGAAGGTCGTTCCGTATGTGAGAATCCCGGCAACAAGATTGAAGATCACTCCACCGAGGTGGACGAGGAGTTGCGCGCGCACCGAGCGCTCCTTCAGAGCCGTTCCGTCGAGCATCACAAACGAGCCGATCGGTAGCGCGCGAAGATTGAAACGGATACTGCCAACACTAAAGCCAACCAGCTTGGGACCCATGCCCAACCCGACCTCTGAGGCTGAGATACGACACGCACGAGCGGCCAGGAGATGACCCAGCTCGTGAATGATCATGGCCAGTGCGGCAAAAAAGAGCAGAGAGACTATGATGGACATGAGAACCAGTAACGCTTCCTAAAGAGAGCATTTGGCGATAGCCGGATGGGCTCTCTTCAATACTCATGCCCATGAAGTTTCTGAGGAAATCGGAGGATCGAGTGGAAGAAGTGACGAAAATTGTAAGTGTCCGGTAGTCAAAATTTGGCGGAAAAG
>JBIOVO010000298.1:0-22198 GCA_044867735.1 Pyrinomonadaceae bacterium
GTGAAGGGCGGGTCGGCTGCGAAGGTGTTGAAGGTTGATAGAGGCGAGAGGGTTTTACTCGCGCAAAGGCGCAAAGGAAGACGCAAAGTAAAGACCCTTCGGGTTTCTCCGGAGCCGCAGGTCAGCCTTTGCGTCTTCCTTTGCGCCTTTGCGCCTTTGCGCGAGTAAAACCCTCTCGCCTCTATCAACCTTCAACACCTTCGCAGCCGACCCGCCCTTCACAGTCAATTCGAGAAATCCGGCGCTTCCCCAGATAGCGAAAGGCTCTTTGCCGGCGCCGTCGTAGAACTCTCGAAAAGTAGTAATCCTCTTGCCATTGACGACTAAGACCGATCGCTCGCCCAGAGATTCACGCATGAGGTTGGTGATGCAATTGCCAAAGCGGTCGATATGAATAATACGACCGTGGATCTCGCCATTCCTGGCTACTTCCGGAGTCAATGAATCCCGCAGCCGAACTTCATCAGAGATCGGAGAGCCAAGCGCTTCGGGCTTGATGCCCTCCGACAACGCTGCCGCAACCGGCGCGAACACGTCTCGACCGTGAAACGTCGAACTCGTCGGGCGGCGAAAGTACTTCTCAGCGGTCACCTGAAAAGTCTTATGCGACGGTTCTCGATCGTAGACGTAACTGAAGATCCCGTTGTCTGGTCCAACGAAAAATTGCTTACCGGCTTCCACGATGATCGCGCGGCGCGCGGATCCGACGCCCGGATCGACAACTGCAACATGAATCGTCCCGGCCGGAAAGGTCGGATACGCCGCCAGCAAAGTGAACGCCCCGGCTTCGATGTCCTGAGGAGGGATCTCGTGAGTAATATCTGCGATGACCGCGGATGGGTTAACTGAAAGGATCGCGCCCTTAACCGCACCGACAAAGTAATCAGCCGTTCCGAAATCAGTGAGTAAAGTAATAACGGGGAGATCGGGCGATGACTTGCCCTTTCTCCCCGTTTTTCGTTCCTTGCCTCTGGTTGTCACTGAACGCCCGTGTCAGCGGACGTGCGGATTTTCAAATGCTGTCCGCGCTCGAGGCGAATGTCCTTGCCGCGTTGCGTCATCACACCGGCCGTGCCTGCACCGCCGCCGATGATTGCTCCGATGGCAGCGCCTTTACCACCGCCTGCGATGGCGCCGATGATCGCTCCGATCCCGGACGCTGCGCCGACTTTCGCTGCATCGTCTTTCGTCGAGTCACGTCCCTTCACACCGCCTTCGGTATCAATCTCTGGATCATCATTGCCCATCGGAGTGATCTCGATAAGCTCGGCGGCAAGCGGAGCAACTCGATTGTCAGTAGACCGAATTTGGTCAAAGGATAACTGAAGCTGAGCGACACCTTTGACTTTACCCGGCCGCTTAACTTGAGACACGCGGCCTTCAACGATGTAACCAGCATACTGCGCCGGTTCGACAACGCGCGCCTGCAATGGGTCGCCACGCTGACTCACGTCAGTCGAAACCCCCGTCATGAGTTCAAGCGCCAGGATCGTGTTGCGTGGAATCGCCAACGTGCCTGTCGGCTGTACGTTTCCGTCAGCATCAACCGGAACCTCGGTATTCGCCGGCACCGTCGTGCCGTCCATCGAACCTTGATCGGATCGGCGTCGCAAACCGGCCGGCAGCGAGGAGTTAAACTGCGCCCGTTCGTATCCGGCAGCGTAACCAGCTTCGAAGCCCTGCTGGTAACCGTCGCGATAGTCTTCCAGAGGTCCCCAAACATCGTTAAAGGAACGATCGGCTTTTTGATAGTCCTGCTTGTTCTGATAATTTCTGGCAGCTCCATCGTTGACGTCCTTGAAGCCTGCCGTGTATCCGTCTGAATAACCGGTGCGATATCCGCGTTCGAGTGCTGTCGTCTGTCCTTGTGCTCCAGCAGGGACGATGGCGAGTAGTCCGCTGACGCAGATGGTCAGTAAAACCACCAGGGGAAGCTTGAGATAATTCATATTTTGTCCTTCCGAAGAATTTACACCTCGCTTGAGGCGTAGCGTCTTGGGAGAGCCAACCTAGCAACAGGCGAATGCTATCACTTCTATCCGCAGATTACACAGATTACTTTATAGAATCTGCGTAATCTGTGGTTGGCTTGACGCTCCAGTGTGTGCAACCTAGACTCGTGAGCGCCGCTCAGAACTGACGCTCAGATGCCTTACTGAGTGCTGGAGGTTGCGGGCAAGCGGAGTTGATTTTCATGGCAGAACGGCGAGTTTACCTCGATAACAGCGCTACCACGCCCGTGGATCCGCGAGTCGCGACCGCGATGGCGCGGGCGGTGTCGGAGAACTTCGGCAACGCATCCAGCGTGCACGGTTTCGGCCAGGCGGCGCGCGCCGCGGTCGATCGTGCTCGTCGTGAGGTCGCGATGCTGGTCGGTGCCAGGCAAAACGAAATCGTTTTCACGTCAGGCGGTACGGAAGCGAATAATCTCGCGATTCGTGGTTTGTGTGAGGTGGCTGCCTCGCATGGTCGGCACGTGATCACTTCGGCCATCGAGCATCCATCGGTCGCCGGTGTTTGCAACGAACTCGAAAAGAGAGGCTGGGAGATCACGCGGCTTCCCGTCTATCAAAACGGGATTGTCAGGACGGCCGATCTGGTTGACGCGATCAGACCTGACACGGTCCTGATCACCATCATGCTCGCCAACAACGAGATCGGCACGATTCAGCCGGTAGCCGAGATCGGTGCGTTGGTTCGTGAACGACGAGCCGCCGGTCAGCGACATCTCTGGTTCCACACTGACGCAGTGCAGGCCGCCGGACGACTACCGTTGAACGTTGAGGCACTTGGTTGCGATCTGCTGACCATCTCGGCGCACAAGCTTTACGCGCCAAAAGGCGTCGGGGCGCTTTACGTTCGGCGCGGTGTAAGACTTCAGCACCAGAATGTCGGCGGACACCAGGAGCGCGAACGTCGCGCGGGCACGGAGAACGTTCCTGGAATCGTCGCTTTTGGAGAAGCGGCTAAGCTTGCGCGCGAGGAATTGGAAGAAAGGTCCATTCATGATGCCGCACTGCGCGATCGATTTGAAGCGGCAGTGCGCAGTCGTATTACAGACATCGTCTTGAACGGAGATCGGGAACAGCGTCTCACGCATCTTTCGAACATCTCTTTTCGGTTTATCGAGGGCGAGGGACTGCTGATTAATCTCGATCTCGAGGGAGTCGCAGTTTCGACCGGTTCAGCCTGTTCGTCAGGGACACTTGAACCGTCACCCGTAATACGCGCGCTCGGCGTTGACGATGAGATCGCGCGTGGATCGATCAGGTTCAGTTTCGGCAAAGACAATACGCCGGACGATGTTGACTATGCGGTTGAGGTTTTAGCTCGGGCCGTGGAAAGGTTGCGAGCGCTCTCTCCATTAACTCTTGTGAGCCACTGATTAGAGACCCCTTGCCTTACTCCACACAGTTCAAAGAACATCTCGCGCATCCTCGTAATGCCGGTGACCTTGCCGAAGCAAATGCAGTCGCCGAAGAAACGAATCCCGTTTGCGGCGATCGCATCCGTCTTTCTTTGATCGTCAAGGACAACAGAATCGAAGCGGTGCGTTACCGTGCTTACGGCTGTCCGCCGACGCTCGTCTGCGGATCAGTTTTGACTGAGTTGGTTATCGGAACGACGACAGAAGAAGCGAAGAAACTTACACGGGCGGATCTACTGAACGCGATCGGTGGTTTACCCTCACGCAAACATCACGCTGCCGCACTCGCGATCGAAACGCTGAACGCTGCTTTGAGTCGTTTGAACTAGCGTTGTGGTGTGCCAACAACTCGCGGGCGTCCCGGTCCTGGTCCGGTTTCGGGCTCGATCGTCTTGCGCTTGTGGTAGTCAGGACCACAGTACTTCTTCGGCTCAGTCCCAAGAGCGAACGTCTTCGTTCGAATCACCGGACAACTTTCAACTGCGATTAGTCCCGTCTGCGGATCGATATCGAGCGTGATCGTTCCTTCAAGACCACTGTCCGGCAGCGGCGCTGCCTTTCGCGGCGTGGGCGTGGGTGTCACCGTTGGTATCGGTGGCCCTTCGACAGGTTGATCGGTTGGCGGCGCTGGCGACGGCAGCTCCTCGGGAGACATCTCCTCGGTCGGCAACTCGGATTCCTGGTTTGGTCCAGTGCCGTTGATGAAAAACTCAACTCGCTTTTCGGCGTCGCCCGGTTCGGTCGGGGCACCAGTCTTCGGATTGATCTCCATCTGCTCGATACCGGCCGGCATGTCCCAGTCGCCTTCCCATTCGGGATGCTCGGCGAGGGCGACCTGCATGAAGTCGGACCAGATCGGCAGGGCGGAATTCGCACCGGTCAAACCAAGCTGGGAACCGTCGTCAAAACCAACCCAGACTGCGCAGACGAGGTTCGGCGTGTAGCCGGCAAACCAACCGTCACGGGACGTGCCTGTCTTGCCAGCGAGCGGCGCTTTCAAACCACGAGCGCGGACCTTCGCGGCGGTGCCACGGTTCACCACGTCTTTCATGAACGACGTCATCACGTACGCGACATCGGGACGAAGCACATCTGTTCTTTGCGCTGTTGGAGCGGCTATGGTTGTGCCGCTGCCGGTAGTGATGCGATTGATCGCAATGGGACTGGTCCTGCTTCCGAGATTGGCGAACGCCGTATAAGCCGAAGCGATTTGCAGCGGCGTCGCCTCACTCGTGCCCAGAGCCATTGCCGGATACGCACGCGGCGGTTTTGGCAGTCCCGCCTTGGCTGCGAGATTCATGACCCGTCCGATTGTCACTTCCATCGCCACTTCAACCGTGACGACGTTCAGACTATGGACCAGACCATCGCGCAGTGTGACCGGCGCATTGCTGTAACTCTCGCCAAAGTTGCCGGGTGAATACTCCTGGTTATCAAAGGTGAACGTTTTCGGCTCGTCCATGTAAGTCGTCGCCGGCGTGATCACGCGTGGGATCGGGTCGTAGGCGGTATTCAGCGCCGTGGCATAGACGAAAGGTTTGAACACCGAACCCGGCTGGCGGTAAGCATCGGTGGCTCGATTCAACTGGCTCTTCGAATAGTCGCGTCCACCAACCATCGCCACGATCTCGCCAGTTTTCGCATTCATCGCCACAAGCGCCGCCTGCAACGTGCCGGGCTCGAAACGTTTTGACTGTATTGTGTCGAGCGCCGTCATCTGCTTCGTCAATGCAGCGTAAGCAGCGCGCTGCAAATCCATGTCGATCGTGGTGTAGATACGCAGGTGTTCGGCAGCGGCCGCGCCGGCGATCAAGTCACCGAGCTGGTTCTGTACGTAGTCGGCGAAGTATGGAGCGTCCGAAACGTCGATCCGGCCCTTGGCTGGGACAACGTGAAGGTCACTCGCCTTGGCGGTCTTCGCCTCGTCCGCCGAGATCACGCCAGCCTCGAGCATCGAATCAAGTACCTGATTACGGCGAGCGGTAGCGACATCGAGCTTCGTGTAAGGGTTGTAACGATTTGGACTCCGAATCAGCGCCGCTAAGAACGCCGACTCCGCGAGCGTCAGATTCGTAACGTCCTTGTTGAAGTAAGCACTCGAAGCTTCCCCAAAACCATTGATCGAAAACCCTGCCTGCTGGCCCATGTAGACCTGATTGCAGTAGAGCTCAAAGATCTTCTCTTTACTCAGCCGTGTCTCCAGAATGATCGACATGTACGCTTCGGAGATCTTGCGCCGCCACGTCTGCTCGGGCGAGAGTAGAAGATTCTTGACTAATTGTTGCGTAATGCTCGAACCGCCCTGACGCGCAATCGGTGAATTCGGATCCGCATCGTAACGCCTGATAAGCGCGCGGACGATGCCGCGAACGTTGACGCCGTAATGCTCGAAGAACGAACGATCCTCTGTGACTGTGATGGCCTTGACGAGATGCGGCGGCAGATCGCCGAAGCCGATCACTTTTCGCTTTGCTCGTTCGCTACCGGTAACTGAACTGATCAATTCCGGTTCCAGCCAAGCGCGTTGTAACGAACCCTTTCCCTCGAGGTCAGTCAACGTACTGATTGACTTCCCTGCGTTTGAAAACTGAATTCTTACACTCTGAAATTGCTTCGTGCCATCAACACTCGCCGCACCACTCGGCTCGACGTCGATCGCCGCGCCATTCACGGTATAACGCCCGCGAGAGTTATCTGCCTGTTGGCTCTTGTCCACGTAGCCCGCTCGCTTGAGAAAAGCCAGGACGTCAGCCTGCGAGATCGATTCGTTGACGCGTAGTTGTTTTGGCGCTGCATAGATGCCCGCGGTACGCGTAAAGACTTCTCCCGCTAGCAGGTTGTCGATGCGTTTGGAAAAGACTGTCCAGTAATAGATCAGGATTCCGAGGACGATTGCGCTGACGAAGACCACCGGAATAATGACTGGCGCACTGAGCAGACGGCGCAACACTTTGCGCAGGAAGCTCGGACGAGTCTCCACGTACGAGACAACCCGTGAATGCCGCTGGCCACTTTTGTTGGGATACGGATTATTTGGCGGATAACGTACTGGCATAAAAAACAGAACCGAGCGCCGTAGCGCCGGGTCATTCCGTCATACCTCAGATATTACGTAACATTCCTCTCACGGTTCTGTCGACGTTTGGTTTGACAGGGTTGGCCACATTCGCTAACGTGGCTGACCTCGCTAAAACTGCCTGAGTGACTTTGATGCCACTCTGCCTGTATGAGTCTAACACCCCGTGCGCGTTTCCTACTCCCCAGCCGCGTCCGAATCCGTGTCGTTTTTCTAGCGGTCATAGCCGCCGTATTGGTCGGAACGGCCGTGTTTCACGCGCTCGAAGGGTGGTCTATACTCGACAGTCTTTACGTTACTGCTCAGACGGTCACGACTGTTGGTTTTGGCGATTTGGCGCCGCGAACACCCGCCGGCCGGGCTTTCGCCGTAGTGTTCATGATGGTCAGCGTCGGCATCGTGCTTTATGCTCTGACGAGTACGGTGCAGTCGATTGTTCATTCTGAGCTGCTGACCACGTATGGCCGCAATCGAAAAATGAGCAAACTGCGAGATCATTTTATCATCTGCGGCGCAGGCCGGGTCGGATCGCACTTGATGAGGAGCCTGCGCGCCGCGAATAGCCCGTTTGTGGTGGTCGAAAGCGATGCCGCCAAAGCGGAGGCGCTGACGGATCTCGGCGTTCCAGTCCTCACGCGGGACGCGACGTTAGAACAGAGTCTGCGTGACGCCGGTGTCGAACATGCGCGGGGCCTGGCTGCTTGTCTGCCGGACGACGCCGACAACGTCTACGTGGTTTTGACGGCGCGCGATTTGAATCCGAAACTCCACATCGTCGCCCGCGCCGCGGAAGAACAGGCTGAGAGTAAACTGATCCGCGCCGGTGCAAATCGAGTCGTGGCGCCGACGCTCATCGGCGGACATCGCATGGCAATGGCCTTAACGAAGCCTGCGGTGGGAGACTTTCTCGACTCGATGACCGCTAACGACCTCGAACTCGGATTTGAACAGATTGAAGTCGAGTCAGTGTCTATGCTCGTCGGACGTAAACTGAGTGAGACAATAATTAGATCGGAGCTGAATATCGTCATCGTCAGCATTCGACGCGACGATGGCAAGATCATTTTCAATCCGAGTGGTGAAACGAAGATCGAAAACGGAGACATGCTGATCGCTATCGGCAACGCGGAGTCGTTGGCTCGGCTAAACGCCCTCGCGCGAGGGCGTGCGGTAGTCGAAAGCGAGCGGAAGGTGCATACATGAAGGTTCTGGTAACCGGGGGCAGTGGATATCTGGGTACTTACGTCCGCAACTTTTTCTCAGCCGACGACTTTTCCCGCCGCTCAAATCTCGACATTCTCGACGAACAGGCAGTTCAGATGGTTGCTGACTACGACGCAGTCATTCATCTAGCCGCTTATTTTGACAAGACTCCTGAAGGCGCACGCGAGTGTTTTCGCACGAACGCCGAGGGCACGGCGAATGTCATTCGCAACATGAGGCCGGGTGCGGCGTTTATCTATGCGTCAACCAAAGACGTTTACGGCGCGAACGCGGACGGGTTTGAGTACGTTGACGAAAACACGAAGACCGATTACTGCGGCCAGACGGCGTTTGAATGGTCTAAGTTAATTGGTGAACGCTACGTTGAGTACTATGCGCGCGAGCGAGATGTGCGCGCCTGCATTTTTCGACTCTCGACGGTCTTTGCTCGTCCTTCGGCAGACAACATACCCGGTTTGGTCACACACTATGTTGAGTCGATAAAGAACCGGCGACCTATTCGACTGCCAGTTGACGTCGATCCGGTTCGCGACATTCTTTATGTGGACGATTTCTCGAGGGCTTGCCGGAGCTTCTTCGGTTCCGACCGTTCCTTTGGACTTTATAACCTCGGCGGCGGTCGTCTGAACACGGTAAGTATCCGCGACATGATCAAGAGAATCGGCAAGATGATCGAGATAGAGCCCGTGATCCAGGAAGATCCGTCACTTCCTGCGCCCGTGCCGTTGCGATACGCCTCCGACCTGACGCGTGCGGAGAACGAGTTGGGCTGGCGAATACAGATCGGAGTGACCGAGGGGCTGCAAGTTATTCTTTAGACGATGGGCAGTTTGCGTGCTGAAAGTATTAAGCGAGTTGTAGTGCGCGGCACTAACTGGGTCGGCGACTCTCTGATGACCGTGCCTGCGTTGCGTGCGTTGCGGCAAGTCTTACCGGAAGCAAAGATCACGCTTGCGACTCGTCCGGGAGCGAAGGGCATATTTTCGGACGTTGACTTCATCGACGATCTGCTCATCTACGATCGAAAGAACGTGTTTTCGGTAGTTCCGCAGATTCGCGAGTGGAGACAAAGAAAGTTTGACCTGGCGCTGTTGTTTCAGAATGCGTTTGAGGCGGCGCTGATTCCCTTTCTGGCCGGTGTCCCGATTCGACTTGGATACGCTACCGAATCGCGTCAGGCGCTGTTGACGCATCCGCTGCCTTTGCCTGACTGGCGTTCATCGCGGCATGAAGTTTTCTACTACTTGTATTTGGTCACCGCGCTCGAACAGTTGTTGTACGAGAGCAGCAACATTTGCGAACAAGGGCCGGATGCAAGCATTGAGATCTCGGATCAGCGGCGTTCAGAAGCGACTGCGCTGCTGCGCGCGAATGGCGTCAGTGAAGAAGAATCTGTAGTGGCAATCTGTCCGGGCTCGATCAACAGCCGCGCGAAACGCTGGCCCGCCGAAGCGTATGCGGCGCTGGCGGATCGTTTGATCGATGCGCGACGAACCGTTTTGCTTATCGGTTCTCGTGATGAGGTTGATGTTACGAACGAGGTGGTGCATCGAATGCGGCATCGTCCGACGGTGCTCACGGGAAAGACAACTTTGGAGCAGATAACAGCCGTGCTTGCGGCGGCTGATCTGATCGTGACAAACGACACCGGCCCGGCGCACATCGGTGCGGCTTTAGGACGGCCGACGATCGTGATCTTTGGACCAACGAATCCGCTCACTACGCGACCTTTCTCGCCAGCGGCGGAGGTCCTGCGACATCCACCGGACTGCGCGCCGTGTATGTTGCGTGACTGTCCGATCGATCATCGTTGCATGACGGCGATTACGGTTGATGAAGTCTTTGAGCGCTCAAACGCGCTGCTGAAACGTGCGAGTTTTGCAAAAACAGTAAGGAGCTTGTGCGACTCAGTCGCGTAGACGTCGAATGAAGCGACCGGCAGTTTTCATCGATCGCGATGGAACGATTTCCGAGGAAGTTGGTTACGTTAATCATCCATCCCGTTTTCGTCTCTTCCCGTATTCAGCCCAAGCGATTAGAACTCTCAACGAGAATGACTGGCTGGCAATCCTCATCACGAATCAGGCTGGGGTGGCCCGGGGTTATTTTTCAGAAGATGTGATCGTGAGTGTGCACGAGCGTCTGAAGCACGAGTTGCTCGAGGGCTCAGCGCAACTCGATGCGGTTTACTACTGCGCGCACCATCCGACAGTCGGCGAGCCGCCGTATCGTTTCGACTGTAATTGCCGAAAACCCAAAACCGGTCTGATCGACTGCGCGTTGAAGGATTTTGAAATCGAACTGGACGGCAGTTGGATGATCGGAGATCGTTACAGCGATATCGAACTCGCACGAAACGCCGGTTTGCATTCGGCGTTCGTGTTGAGTGGATACGGGCGTGGCGAGTGGGAGTATCAGCGTGCGGCATGGAAGCATGAGCCGGATTTAGTGAGTGAGAATCTGCTAGAAGCCGTGAGGACGATTGTAAGCTTATCCACAGATTACACAGATTAGATCCGGACTTAATCTGTGTAATCTGTGGATGGTTTTTTGTATGAACCAACGACTCATCAGCATCATAAAACGCTTTCCGAAGCAGCGGATCGTGATCATCGGCGACGCGATCGCCGACAAGTTTCTCTACGGCTCGATCAGCCGCGTCTCGCGTGAAGCGCCAGTTTTTATTCTCCGGCACGAACAGACGCAGACCCTGCCTGGCGGCGCGGCAAACTGCGCCATGAACCTCGTTGCGCTCGGCGCGGAAGTCGCGCTGATTGCAGTGACGGGAGCCGACGATGCTGGGAATGAACTGCGCGCCAAGCTTGAAGCGTCCGGCGTGGACATCAGTGGCGTGGTTGTTTCCGAAAGGATCGAAACCACCACGAAGATGCGAATCCTCGCCGGTCATTCACACTCGAGCCGGCAGCAGGTCATCCGCATCGATTACGATGGTGCACCGTTGAATGAGGCCGAGCTTCGCGAAGCGATTCTTGAGAAGTTGAAACTGGCAACTGCGACCGCGAACGCTTTCGTGATCTCAGATTACAACTACGGTGTGGTCGATTCTCAAGCCGTGGACCTGGTACGAAACCTTGAAAAACCGGTCCTGGTCGATTCGCGTTATCATCTTTCCGAGTTTTCAGGACTAACAGCGGCCACACCGAATCACGAAGAGGTTGAAAACCTAGTCGGCAGACAGATCGATTCCGCGGAACAACTGGAAGCCGCCGCGACTGAGTTGAAACAACGGCTCGGTTATAGAGCACTGCTGGTCACGTGCGGCGGCCAGGGTATGACTCTTGTCGAAGACGATTCAAAGCCACTTCATATCCCTGCCGTCGGCGCACACCAACCGGTAGACGTCACTGGCGCCGGCGACACCGTCATCGCCACCTTTGCTCTCGCACTAGCTTCCAACGCGTCTTTTGCCGATGCTGCTCGACTGGCGAACTACGCCGGTGGTCTCGTCGTGATGAAACGCGGGACCGCGTCTGTAAGTGCGGCTGAACTCGAACACTCGATTCTGACTGCGGAAGTGGATTCATGATCCTGAGTCGCGAAGAACTCGTACGGCGACTGAGCATCGCGAGAGACGCCGGCGCGCGCATCGTTCTCGCAAACGGCTGCTTCGACGTGCTTCACGTCGGACATGTTCGTTATCTGGCGGGCGCCCGGGAACTCGGTGACGTATTGGTCGTCGGCATCAACTCCGATGAACAGGTAGCGATTCAGAAAGGCGCAGGGCGACCAGTGCTGCCGGCGGTCGAACGGGCAGAGATCCTTGCTGCACTGGAACCGGTAACGTACGTCACCATCTTCGAGGAACCGACAGTTGAAGAACTGCTGCTACTCATAAAGCCGGATGTCCATGCGAAGGGAACGGACTACACGGTCGACACGGTCCCGGAGCGTGACGTGGTACGATCCTACGGCGGACAAGTGGCGATCGTCGGAGACGCGAAGGATCATTCGACATCGGAGATCGTCGCAAGGCTCGAAGGAGGCGTGAATGCTCAGTAAGAATTTCTCGCGCAAAGGCGCAAAGAAGCAAAGGCAGACCTCCGGTACCGAAGGTCTTAACTTTGCGTCTTTGCGCCTTTGCGTGAGTATTCTTCTTTTCGCCCTCTCGCTCGCGACACCCACGTTCGCACAATCCAAGTTCGATCCGGACGGCTCCTTCTGGCTCCTCGATCAGCCAACCGAATTTTCGGAGTTCGGCGCCATAAATCTGAACGCAAAGAAACTGCGCCGCCTCCCGCCCGCCGGACTGCAAAGAAATGATGGCGCCAACTATCGTTTCAAAACCTTAACCGTCAAAAGAAACAATCTCACTTTCACCACGGTCACTCGAAGCGGCATCTATTACACTTTTTCCGGACGATTCCTTAAGGGTGGCGTCTTCGCGATGACAGAGTTGAATGACGAGAGCCCGATTCTCGAGGGTACCCTCATCAGATACCGCGACGGAAAGAAGGTGGCCGAAGCCAAACTTCGATTCACATATTTTGGCGGCACTTGAGCTTCGTGATGAGAATTCTCATAGTCAAGCTGGGGAGTATCGGCGACATCGTTCACACCTTGCCCGCCCTCGCGGCGCTGCGCGCGGCCATGCCTCAGGCTGAGATCTCATGGGTCGTGGAACGTCAATCATCAGAAATTTTACGAGACAACCCGATTTTAGATCGCCTCATCGAAGTCGACACGAAGGCGCTGAGGCGCGGGCTGATGTCTGGGGAGACGCTGCGGGCACCGCGCCAGCAGTTACGTCGGTTACGCGCCTCGGCCTTCGATGTTGCTCTAGACTTTCAGGGACTTCTCAAATCCGCTTCCATCGCGCGCCTTTCGGGCGCGCGTCGTGTTTTTGGCTACTCTCGCGCCGCCTTGCGCGAACCTGCCAGCGCCATTCTGCTATCCAAGCGTGTGGCAGTTCCTAAAAACGTCCACGTGATTCACAAGTCGTTACGACTGCTCCGCGATGCGCTGGGGATTCCAGTCCCTGAAGCAGCCGAGGGACTCTCGTTTCCGATTGCAGTCGATGTTAAGGATAAGACTGCGGCTGACGAAGCGGTCGCGACTGCCGGAGGCAAGTACGCAATACTCAATCCCGGTGGCGGCTGGCCAACCAAGCTTTGGAGCGTCGATCGGTTTGGTAAACTGGCCGACTTGTTATGGTCCAGTTTCGGGATAACGTCGCTGGTCACGTACGGTCCGGGTGAACTCGAACTGGCTGAGGGCGTCAGGCGTTCATCGACTTCCGGGAAAGCGCAGCCCGTTAATCTTTCTTTGAAAGCCTTTTATTCGTTGGCGCGTGGGGCGAGCGTTTACGTTGGTGGCGATACCGGTCCGACGCACATCGCGGTTGCGGCAGGGACGCCGATTGTTGGACTCTTCGGACCGACCGAGTGGTGGCGCAATGGCAGCCCACGGCCCGAGGATATTTGCGTTGAGAGAAATGACATCGACTGCCGGGTCGATTGTCATCGACGCTCGTGTTCGAAGTGGATCTGCATGGATATTGAGGTTGGGCGAGTGATGGAAGCGGTGGCGCGGAGGATTGGAGGTTGATTTCCTTGCGCCTTTGCGTCTTGGCGGGGAGATCTTAAGAAGTTTTCCCCGCAAAGGCGCAAAGGCGCAAAGAAAGACCGCAAAGAAATAATGCGAAGAGGCGGAACATGGATTCAACGTTGGCGAGTGCCGCTCGGTTTTCTGTGCGCGGCGGCCTTCCTGTTCTTCGCTAAGCCAACGCCGAAGGCCTTATTGATTGGCGCGTCAGTGTCGCTCCTTGGCCTCGCCATCCGCGCCTGGGCCGCGGGCCACATCCGAAAAAATGCACAGCTCGCCACCTCTGGACCATATGCATTCACTCGCAATCCCCTCTACTTCGGCAGCTTCTTACTCGGTCTCGGCTTTACCGTAGCCTCGGGCCGTCTCGTGCTCGGCCTGCTCTTTGCCGCGCTTTTTCTTGGCATCTATTTGCCGGTGATGCGCGTCGAAGCCTCGACAATGGCCCAGCTTTTTGGCAATGAATTTGAAATATATCGACGTTCGGTGCCGTTGTTTTTCCCTCGATTTACCCCCTTTCGCGAAGGTGAGGCCGCGGGAAACCGATTTGATGGTACTCTCTATCTTCGGTACCGCGAGTACCGGGCCGCACTTGGGCTCGTCATCGCCTGGGGACTGCTACTAATCAAGACTTTTTATTTCTAACCATTGCGAACACCCAAACGAATAATCCTGGTCAGTCTTGTGATCGCTGCTGCGTTCTCGCTCGCGAGTGCGCAGAAAAACTCTCAGCGCCATTTCGAGCTCGGTGAAGAACTTCATTTCGAAGCCGAATTCTCTCGCGCACTCTTGCGCAAGATCGACGTCGCCGATCTCAAGTTTCGCGCCACGCGCACCCCGGTCGAAGAATCCGCCGACGCCGCGCCGTATGCGCTAACGTTTCATGCGGATGTTGCGAGTAAAGGTTTCTTCGCGCGGCTGTTTAATCTGAAGTTTCGCGAACTCGTGGAGTCAACTGTCGAGCCGATCACGTTCACGGTCCAACGGACGAAGATTCATGACGAGCAGGGCAAAAGAGTTCGAAAGACCGAGGCGACGTTCGATCGTTCGAAAGGAAAGATGACCTGGACTTCTAGCGATCCAAACAATCCTGACGCTGAGCCACGCCACGCCATTACTGATTTCTCGGGACAGTTGCAGGATGTTCTATCGGCGATCTACTTCATTCGGACGCAGCCGCTGAAAGTGGGAGCGAGTTTTGAGATTTTCATCGGAGATGGCGGCCGTGTTTACAAGATCCCGGTTAAGGTGGTCGAGAAGAGGCGCATGAAAACCATTCTTGGCCGCGTCGATGTGCTGCGAGTGAATCCGGAACTCTTCGGACCAGAGCGGCTGATCGACGAGGAGAAGGGCGAGTTCTCGATCTGGATCACCGATGACGCGCGGCATATTCCCGTCGGCGGAAGAGTCAAGACGGATTACGGAACTTTCGATATCAAGTTGAAGCGGATCATCACGAATTCGACCGCGTCGAAGTGAATCCACCGATTACTCAGATTGAATGCGGATTGATCTGTGTAATCTGTGGATGAGAGATCGTGCGGCACCCCTTAATCATCGGACATCGTGGCACTTCAGCCATCGCTCCGGAGAACACCATGGCGGCGTTCCGCGCTGCCATT
The DNA here is from genome assembly GCA_044867735.1 of Pyrinomonadaceae bacterium. Lineage (GTDB taxonomy): Bacteria > Acidobacteriota > Blastocatellia > Pyrinomonadales > Pyrinomonadaceae > PSRF01. The sequence goes on from JBIOVO010000298.1 coordinate 14,912, forward strand.
GACGCAGGCGCTGACGGGATCGAGTTTGATGTTCGACTCACAAAAGATCTCGTTCCGGTAATCATCCACGACAGTTCGTTACGTCGCACTGGCCGCAGATCTGGTCGCATTGCCGCCTTAACCTCCAAAGAACTCGCGCTGGTGGACGTTGGCAGTTGGTTCCCACACGGCAAGTTTGCAGACGAACCGCTTCCCACACTCGAACAACTATTCAAGCTTTTCAAAAACAACCATCTGACCCTCTATCTCGAACTGAAGTGTGATGCGCGTTCGGAGCACGTATCGCTGGCCCAGGCATGCTGCAGGCTGATTCAGCAATTCGCTTTCAAGAAACGTGTGATCGTTGAGTGCTTTGATCTGCGAGCTCTCGAGATGGTCAAAGCCATCGACGCCGAAATCAAAACTGCGGCGCTCTTTCAACCGGCGCTTCCACGTTTACCGGAGCAACGAATCATCGATCAAGCAGCGGCTGTCGAAGCCTCCGTACTCGCACTAAATCGACGCCTGGCGCGCGAGCCACTCGTCAAGAAAGCGAAAGACGCTGGAATGGCAGTCGCCGTTTGGACTGTTGACGATCCGAAATGGGTTGAGCGCGCACGATCGCTGGGTATTGACGCTCTCATCACAAACGATCCCGCCAAAATGCTCGCTGTTTGAAGCTCCTTATCCAGTTCGCGTACAGTTGAATCGATGCCCCGTCCCCTTTCGCAACTGAATCGATTCTTTGTTTCACTAGACTATTCAGTTTATTACCGCCGGGCCAAACAACTCGTTTGGCAAAACCAGGCGTCATCCGGTTATTCACTTCTCACCACACTCGACGGGCAGCTCGATTATGAGGTTGATGGCCAACACACCACCCTCGCCAAGGCTCATTCAATAGTTCTCGAGCCAAATACGAGCGTGACCGCAAAGAGCCAGCAAGTCGAACTGCTATTTCTGAATGTCTCGGCGTCGCTGGTCGTTCAACATGCGGCCGCGATGCGTTTGATCCCGCCGAAGTCGATCGTCTCGTTTACAGGCGATCCCATACACGGCGATCAAAAACTCGACGGTTTGCTGAAGGAGTTTGTGAGCGAACTCGGCGGTGAACGGCCGGGAAAAGAGATCGTAATGCGCGCCCTCGTCGAGCAGGTGCTGGTCCACATTCTGAGAAACTATTCAACCCCGCGCCTCTCAGAAGATCTGGAACTCTCTCGCGTCGGATTGATCGACCGACGCATTCGTCGCTCCGTTGAGCTGATGCACACGCAACTCGATCAAGATCTCAGTTTGAAACAACTCGCAGCGGCTTCGTATCTCTCACCGTTTCACTTCGCCCGATTATTCAAGAAGCTGACAGGCGCTACGCCGCACAACTATCTCGCGGGCATCAGAGCCACGAGAGCACAGTTGCTACTCGCCGAAACAGATCTCTCTGTGACAGAGATCGGAGCGCGCGTTGGTTACCTGAGCGGTAGTCACTTCACAAAAGCCTTCCGTCTCGCAACGGGCGCTACGCCACGAGAATTCCGCAGAAGCGTAATCAGGATTAACCACGAAGACACAAAGACACAAAGTTAAAACCAAATCTGATTATCCTTTTTTGTGTCTTCGTGTCTTTGTGGTAAAAACCGCTCTCGCAAGCTAGCGCTAATAATGCGCAAGATTTGTCAGTTGGATTAGCGAGCCTGCGATTATCATCGCTCCAACTTTTTCCGAGGAGAATCAGGTAATGCCAGTCGATAAAAAAGCGCCCATAGCCCCAGCCGAAGGAAAGTTGGGAGTACTGCTCGTTGGTCTCGGCGCAGTCAGCACTACCTTCATCGCCGGTGTTGAAGCCATCAAAAAAGGCTTCGCACAACCGATCGGCAGTCTCACGCAAATGGGCACGATTCGTCTCGGCAAAAGAACCGACAATCGAGTTCCACTCGTCAAAGACTTCGTCCCGCTAGCCGAACTCAAAGATCTCGTCTTCGGCGCCTGGGACATCTTCCCTGATTCAGCTTACGACGCAGCGCTAAACGCCGGCGTCCTGGAAAAAGAACTTCTCAACCAGCTCAAGGAACCGCTGCGCAAAATCCGGCCGATGAAAGCAGTCTTCGACCAGACGTATGTGAAGCGTCTCAGCGGTACCAACGTCAAAACCGGAAAGAACAAGTTCGAACTCGCCCAACAACTTATCGCCGAGATCGCCGACTGGAAGAAGAAAAACAAGTGCTCGCGTCTGGTGATGATCTGGGCGGCCTCGACTGAAATCTTCCTGAAACCACATCCGGTTCACAAGACGCTCGAGTCGTTTGAGAAAGCGATGCGTGAGAACCACAAGGCGATTGCGCCTTCGATGATCTACGCCTACGCCGCGTTGAAGTCGGGAATTCCCTTTGCCAATGGAGCGCCAAACCTCACCGTCGATATTCCCGCCCTCATGACGCTGGCCGACAAAAACAAGCTGGCGATCTGCGGCAAAGACTTCAAGACCGGACAAACGCTGATGAAGACCATCATCGCTCCAGGTCTCAAGTCGCGCATGCTCGGTTTGCACGGCTGGTACTCCACCAATATTCTCGGTAACCGCGATGGTGAGGTGCTCGACGATCCTGATTCCTTCAAGACCAAGGAGGAGTCGAAGTTGTCAGTACTCGAATACATTCTCCAGCCGGAAGTCTACCCGACTCTCTACAAGGACTTTTCGCACGTGGTGCGCATCAACTACTACCCACCGCGCGGCGACAACAAAGAAGGTTGGGACAACATCGACATCTTCGGCTGGCTCGGCTATCCGATGCAGATCAAGATCGACTTTCTTTGCCGCGACTCGATCCTGGCGGCACCGATCGTGCTCGACCTTGCTCTCTTTCTCGATCTCGCTCAGCGCGCCGGGATGAAAGGCGTGCAGGAGTGGCTTTCGTTCTACTTCAAATCTCCACAGACAGCTCCCGGCCTGTATCCGGAGCACGACATCTTTATTCAGCTCATGAAGCTCAAGAACACGCTGCGGCACTTGCGCGGCGAGGATCTGATTACCCACCTCGGTCTCGAATACTATGATTAGTTCAGGCAACCCTCGGTGATGAAAAACCTATTCACGCCACAACGGTATAAGCGAGGAACGCTTTCGGTTCCGCGGTGCTTGAAAAGGTGCAGACGAGGGTTTGCTTACTGCAATTAATTGTCAGTCATTCTTTGACAGGAAATGTCAGGCAAACAATGAATTTCGCGACGGTTTGCTCGCGATTAGTTGTTTTCGCGATATTTGTGATGACAATCCTTGCGGACTTGTATATATAGCATCCGTTCGCCTATGGTTTCAGGGCTGAAACTCCGGGTGGCGAACCCTAACCTCTTTGAAATGCATCTTTTTCATATGCGGATCGTTCTTTGCTTGTAGGCCGTGGGCCAGCAGGCCCTAAGGCCAAATCCGAGATGGTCTCGGATTGATTAGGCAAGGAGCAGAGCCGATGTTAGCAGAGTGCGACGTGACTAAAACAAGAGACATGAACATTCCTGGTACCGTTTTCCTCGATCCCGATCAGAAGAGCCCGCGTGCTCAGGATTTTGAGGAGCGACTGACTGCAAGAATCGTGGGACAAGAACGCGCAGTCAGACGCATGAGCGGTCTATATCAAATCTTTCTCGCGGGCATGAATCCGCCCAACCGGCCTATTGGCACCATGCTGTTTCTTGGACCGACAGGCTCAGGCAAAACTCGCGTGATTGAAGCCGCCGCGGAGGTGCTGTACGGAGACGCGAACGCCATCGTCAAGATCGACTGCGCGGAGTTTCAGCATTCACACGAAATCGCAAAACTGATCGGCTCGCCGCCGGGATACCTGGGCCATCGCGAAACCTCGCCGATGCTGACTCAGGAAAACCTCGATCGCATGCACACGGAGGACATGAAAGTCTCCCTGGTGCTTTTCGACGAGATTGAAAAGGCCTCTGATAGTTTGTGGCAACTGTTGCTCGGTATTCTCGACAAAGCCACCTTGACGCTCGGCGACAATCGCCGTGTAGACTTCTCGAAGTCGATGGTGATCATGACTTCGAACCTCGGCGCACGCGAGATGTCGGAACTGATTTCCGGCGGCATTGGTTTTGCGCCCGGTAAAGGTTCCAAAACGCCGAACGATACCGAAGTAGATCAAAAGATTTACCGCACGGCGGTTGAAGCCGCGCGACGCAAGTTCTCGCCTGAGTTCATGAACCGGATCGACAAAGTGGTCGTCTTCCGTTCGTTGAAGGAGCACCACCTCCGGCAGATTCTCGATCTGGAGTTGCAGGCAGTTCAGGATCGCATCATGCAGTCGGCCGGAACCAAGTTTGTTTTTCAATGTTCAGAAACTGCGAAAGACATGCTGTTGAAGGAAGGGCTCGATTACAAATACGGTGCGCGTCACCTGAAGAGAGCGGTCGAGCGCTTTCTCGTCTACCCGCTTTCGAACCTGGTTGCGACCGGTCAGATCGGACTCGGAGACCTCGTGCACGTGGATGTCGATGGGATTCGTAACCGGCTGATCTTCTCGAAGAGTTCTGGTGGAGCGTTGATTCACGAAATGGCGCAGGGTGGTGAGTCATCCGACAGTTCGAGTGAAACGCTGTCTGGCGGCGTCGGGTTACCGATTCCGCAAGCATCCAAGGCTGCGAAGAAGGGACAAGGTCGCGGCGAAAAAGCCGAGAACTAGGCTTGGCAGCAAAAAGGCACAGAAGGCACAAGTAAGAAATTCTTTAGCCCTGGAGCATTGATTTTCTTATTCGTGCCTTTTGTGCCTTTTGCTCTAGTTGCGGCTTAGGTTACGTAGGGCGTTGTGAGCTATTTGCGAGAGAAAAGGATCCGAAGAGTTCGAAGCTGCCTGCAGCGCAGAGACTGCCGAAGGGTCACCAATCATGCCTAGCGACCGCGCGGCTTCACGTCGCACATCCCCAGGCAATTTTTCATTACCCAAAGCCGAGATCAAAGCGGCCGTACCGGCGCGACTCTTTATTTCTCCCAGTGCAGACGCCGCCGCACGCAACACAAAACCATTCTGCTCGCGCTTTCTCTTTCCGCCGGATAACTCAGGTGCAAGAGTTCCGACCAAGGCCACCACTGCTGCTTCGTCACCAATCTGGCCCAAAGCAACTGCTGCTGCCCCTCGCACACCGTCTTCCTTATCTTTCAGAAGTCGCTCACTTAGTGCGGCGGTCGCGGCTCGGCTGTGAGTCAGTCCCAGCGCATACGCTGCTTCGCGGCGTACGAATTCATCTTTGTCGTTGAGCAGCGGAATTAAGAGGGCGGCGCTCTGGTCACCACCGATCGAGAGGATTGCTTTGGCGGCTGTCGCCCGGACGATGGGCAGAGAATCGTGTAATGCTGGAACCGCAGCCTGCGACGCCTCTGACAGACGCATGCTGGCCAACTTCATCAGTGCGTCGCGACGTTCTTCGACGTCCGTAGAGCTTAGACGCTGCTTCTGCTGTTCGATCTCGATTTGAACAGGCGTGAGCTTGCGGCTGTCCTGACCAAAAACCGCGAAACAAAAAATCAGCACGCTCAGGCAAGCAACGGTCTTCTTCATTAACTGTAGGCGCCCACCTTTGCTGCCGCTCGTCTTTCGGCCTTGCGCCGCACGGCTTCCCATTCAAATGCCTGGCGCGCGCGACGATTCTCGCGGGCATCGGCCAGTGCTGCCAGGACGTCATCATCGACAACGGCCGGCGTCGCTTTCGCTCTTCGCGAGGACTCGATCACGGAGATGTAAGCCAAAACTTCGCCTACCTCAGATTCACTCAAAGCCTCGAGTTTCAAAGCAAGAAACTGGCGTTGGTTCACGTTGTTTGCCATTTTCGTGCTCCTTTGCTGACAGTATGCTGCGCAGTTTGGGGCGATTTTGCGGGAGCCCAATATACACCAAACCATCCACAGATTACACCGATTATACGAGTCAATCTGTGTAATCTGTGGATGGCTAGTCTATCTTAGAAGCGATGCCGTGGACGGTATCTACTATCAGGACAGCGATAGGCGGGCAAACGATGAGATCGGGAATCAATACAAAAGCCCAGTAAGCCATCACGCTCGACTGCACCATAGCCACGCCGTGTTGGAAGTTTAGTCTCAGATCGTTAAAGAAGTCCTGAGTGTGCCAGCCGATATAGAGTCCGATGCCTACGCTCAGTGCGTAACCGACGAGCAGGAAGGTGTACGCGGAGAAACGAGTAAAGGGCTGTTCCGGCAAAGCTTCCGGAGCGAAGACCGAGCCTTGAATCGGATTTTCCTTGTAAGTGTAGTGAGCTAAATATTCACGCAGGCGATTCGCGAGATGCCAAACGCCGATGACGAACAACGTCAGCACGATCACTCGACCCATCGTGGAAAACACCTGCCACAACTGCGGACGCATCATTGCGAGGAAAAATGTCGATAGAAACAGCGAAACCGTCGTGAACACCGCCCGCTGACGTTCGCGGTTCTCCTGACGATCTCGTTCGAGCACTTCATCAACCACACGATCCCACTTTGCCTGCACCGCTAAATTTCTCGCGCGCTTCGCGTGAGGGTTATTCGAGTCGAGAATCGAATAGCTGCGGCTCTTCTGTTCGTTCAAGTGGTCGTCGTAAAAGGCACGTTCCTGAGGATCGATCAGGGTGCGGTAGGCTTTGGAGATGGTATCAAACCGGCGGGACGCTTCTGAGTCCTGACTCAGATCAGGGTGATTTTTTCGCGCAAGTTTCCTGTAAGCCGACTTGATTTCGGCCGTCGACGCATTCGTCTTAACACCCAAAATTCTGTAGTAGTCGATCACTGTGCTTCTCTAACTCCGAAACCCAGCGATGGATGCCAGGGCTGACTGAGGACACCGCGTCACTCGCGCAAAGTATATCACCTCGCGCAAGTGTTTACGGGCCGTTTTGTCGTGTATGAGATGGCTGATTTGGCTATGGGGGGTGCCAAAGGGGAGCCGGGTAAATACCTCGAGCGGCATTCGAGGGGGCGAGGACGTTAAATAAGGCGACTCGCACCCTTTGGCGGGTTGTCCAGTCCTAGTACAACCGCCATGCCACTCCCCACTCTTTAAAAACACTAGGAAAAACGCGTGCTCTGTACGGGTGAGCACAAAAAGTGTCAACTGTCGTAGACACCAACTGTCTACGACCGACGACACCTTTACCGGTTGCTTGCGCGATCCACGATACGAAGCAGCGTCCGCACTGCGATCCCGGTTGGGCCTTTGGACCGGTAGGGCTTCGCCTCGTCCCCCCAGGCCGTGCCGGCGATGTCCAGGTGCGCCCATGAGATCCCATCCGCAAATTCTTTTAGAAACGCCG
>JBIOVO010000299.1:0-9598 GCA_044867735.1 Pyrinomonadaceae bacterium
GGGTGGCCACGGAGGGCCACCCCTACAATTAAACCGTTACGCGCGAGTGTGCATGTTTGCAACACTCGAGGACAACCTGCGCCAAACGATCAGCGTTGTGTCTGACCTGAACGCCGTCGTACAGCAAGTCCGCACGAACGATCTCGGTCGCCTGATCGATCGCTTCGTCGATCGGATCGTCGATGCCGATTTGATAAGCGCCTTCGGCGGCATAAAGCTCAGCCTGCTCTTTGCTGACGCGTCGATCGTTCACGATGACATAGTCAAAATGTATTTCCGGCGCATACTTCTTGATCGTCTCGAGGTGCTCGCGAGCGCTGTAACCATCAGTCTCGCCAGGTTGAGTCATGAGGTTGTTGACAAAGACCTTCGTGGCGCGAGTTTGTCCGATCACGCGTGCCACCTGTGCGACCAGAAGATTCGGCAGGATACTGGTGTAAAGCGAGCCTGGGCCAACCGTGATGAGGTCAGCCGCGCGAATCGCCCTCAAAGCTTCAGGCAAGGGAAGACATTGTTCAGGTTCGAGTCGCAACCTGCGAATGGGAACTTTCGAAGCGGAGATCTGAGTCTCGCCAAGGACGGTCGTTCCGTCCTCGAGTTCTGCGGCGAGCCTGACGTCGCTGATAGTTGCGGGGTAAATGTGTCCCTTGCTGGCGAGCACTTCTGATGAATGCCGGATCGCTTCGGTGAAGTCGCCAGTGACCTGCGTAAGAGCAGCCAGGAACAGATTTCCGAAACTGTGTCCGCCGAGTTCGCCGTCGCCGTCGAAGCGATAACGAAACAGACGCGACATCAGTCCCGAATCTTCCGAGAGCGCGATCATGCAGTTGCGAATGTCGCCCGGCGGCAGCATCTGCAACTCTTCACGAAGACGTCCGGAACTGCCGCCGTCGTCCGACACAGTGACGATCGCCGAAAGGCTGTCTATCCAGATCGGTTCGTCAGTCTTACCGACCAGACGCTTTAGGCCACCGAGCAGTGTTGACAGTCCGGTGCCACCGCCGATTGCGACGAGTTTTTGACCACCTGTTGTCATGGATTCTTGCAAGTGCCCCTCGGGATGAATGATACCTTAATCTCAACGAAACAGGTTTAACCACAAAGACACCAAGACACAAAGTTGAAATATGCGATCGTTTTTGTGGCTTTGCGGTTCAACTGGCCGTTGAACTCAGGAAGCGTTGCTGAAGATCAGACGATCGAAGTCGGGATCGTTACGCAGGGGATTTAGATCGTGATCGTGCTGAGCACGGACACGAAGGTTAGGTTGCAGGTCGAGTGCTTTCTGAAGTGATTCGAGCGCCAGATCGATGGAGCCGAGTCGCGCGCGAGTCGCCGCCAGTCCGTAGTGAATGTGCGCCGCTTCCGGTTCACGTTTGAGCGCTCGCTCAAACATCTCCTGGGCCGCGACATACTCACCTCGGTTCAATTCAATGACGCCGCGATCGTAAAGGGAGTCGGCGTCGCGTGGAAGAATGCTTTCGGTGCGCAGGCGCGACTCAGCGATCGCGAGATACGTGCGAGCACGAGCGGCCACCTCCGCCACTTGCGAATACTTGTCCACCAGGATCCGAAACTGATTCCGGGCCTCTGCGAAGCGACCTCGGGCGAACTCCTTGTGTGCGCGTTCGAACGCAACGAGTGCCGCGGACTCATCTTGCGTCGGTGGTCTCGGAGGCGGTGGTGCAGTCGGCGTGAGTCTAACTGCTCTCACGGCCGCGAGCTTCTGCGTCGTTTTGACCCTCGGCGCGACTTTCGAGACAGCCACTTTCTTCGCAGCTACCTTGCGAGCGAGCGGCTTCGCTGCCGCCTTCCTGGTTGGCTTAGCTGCTTTTTTGGATTTGGTCGCAGTCTTTTTGGCTGGGCGTGCCTTCAAAGCCTTGCGAGCTGGCGCCTTGGCGGTGACGGCTCGACGGGCTTTTGGTTTGGAAGGGGACTTCGCTTTCACAACGCGCTTCGCGTTTTTAGCCGATCCTGTTTTGGCCTTTGAACGCGAGGCTGACCGTCTCAAGCCCTTTGTGAGACTGCTACTCATGTGCGGATCTCAAAAGGCTGCTCACCCATGCGAGCAGCCGTTAGAATCGCCCGGAGAATACCACACATGTGCCACTAAATCAACGGACGCCAAGTATTTGCGGGTGCTTTATAGTCCCATAAATGCGCCATTTTCTCGATAAAGGTGCAAACAAAGAAAAACACTTGATGCACATTGTTGGCTATGTTAAAGTGCGTCTTGGCTTACGGAGGCTTAATCCACCTCGGCGAACCGCCCCAACCGAATAAGTAACCTCTTTTAGTTCAAAAGCTTGCAATACGCGGAACAGGCGTTCAGGTTTTTACTCTCCAGGTAAAACATCCCGCCCCGGCCTTCAACAAAGAGTCGCACAATGGCAGACACACCAATCCTGTTGCGTGAACAGCAATACCATCAAATAAAGGCTGTCCTGGCGCGATTGCGAATGGACTCCTCAGCCAAGGTGGTATTTCTGGTCGATAAGGACGGTCAGGAGATCGCATCCCAAGGTGAAGTGGGAAATCTTGACACAACCAGCTTGGCCTCCCTCGCCGCCGGCAATGTCGCGGCGACCGGGGGAATGGCTGAACTGATCGGAGAGAAGGAATTTCCGACGCTCTCTCACGAAGGTGAAAAAGAGAGCATCCACATTTCGGTGGTTGGGAGACTGTTGCTCCTGGTCGTCTTCGACGAGCGCTCCAGCCTCGGATTAGTGAAGCTCCGCAGTAAGCAGGTTTCTCATCAACTGGCAGCGATGTTTGAGGAAATTGCTGCTGGAGACTATGACGACCTCGATTCACCCTTCGCCGGTATCACCGACGAGGATATCGACAGTCTTTTCAGCTAACCGACACGCGCTATGACCTTTATTAACTACGCATCAAGAGAGATCAACTGCAAGATCGTTTACTACGGCCCAGGTCTGTGTGGTAAGACGACTAACTTGCAGTACATCTTCGATTCGACCGCGCCCCAGGCACGCGGTAAGTTGATCAGTCTTGCAACCGAGACCGACCGCACGCTGTTTTTTGACTTTATGCCGCTCGAACTCGGTACGGTCCGGGGATTCAAGACGCGCTTCCACCTGTACACGGTTCCCGGTCAGGTCTTTTATGACGCGTCGCGCAAGCTGATTTTGAAGGGCGTCGATGGAGTGGTGTTTGTCGCCGATTCTCAGGAAGAGCGTATGGATGCGAACATCGAGTCGCTCTACAATCTGGAAGAGAACTTACAATCTCAGGGTTACGACCTGCTGAAGCTTCCTTACGTGCTGCAACTCAACAAGCGTGACCTGGGAAATATCATCCCGGTTGAGGATCTGGCAGCCGAGCTACAGCGAAAGGGTGAGCCGGTGGTTGAGGCCGTTGCCTCCACGGGTCAGGGAGTGTTTGATACGTTGAAAGCTGTAGCGAAACAGGTGCTCACAGAGCTTCGCAAAGGCTAGCTTTAGTAAGATTTTTTAACCACAAAGACACGAAGACACAAAGCTGTTATCTAACTTTGTGTCTTCGTGTCTTTGTGGTTAAAACTACTCTAACGACTTGAGCATCAAGAGTCCGTCACCGCCGTTGGAGTAGTACTTCGGAAGGCGCTGTGTGATCGAGTAGCCGAGGCTTTCGTAGAGTTTCTGCGCCGCGACGTTGAGTGTTCTTACTTCCAAACGCACGAGCCTCACGTTCCGCTTACGGAATCCATCCTCAACTTGCCACATCAATTGCTTCGCCAGGTTTCGCCGTCTGTGCTCGGGTGCGACTCCGACTGTCGTGACGTGTCCGGTGTGATCCGGCTCGACCAGTCCGATTACAAACCCGGCCATGACGCCGGCGGTCGTTACGGCACGATATGAAACTGATTCGGGCGCGGTCAGAAGGTAGTCGAAGGTCTCGCGGCTATAAGCCTCACCGTCGATGAAGCAACGCTGATCGAGTCGCCAGGTTTCATCGAGTTGTGAGATCGTGAGCGGACGAATGTCGTAGCTCATGCCCCACGAAGGAGTAGGCACTTTTTCCTTCTTCTCGGATTCGTTTTGAAGATCCGACTGAGACCACCAGCGGGAACGAAATTTCTTTAGTACAGCCATAGCCTGCGAGTTGTAGCGATGAACTACCGGCTCTAGTTTACCATCCCGTTTTTTATAATGCCTACAGCATTAACATGCAATCCCCATAGCTGTAAAAGCGATACCGCTCGGCGACGGCATGACAGTACGCGCGCAGGGTGAGTTCACGACCCGCGAATGAACTGACGAGAATCAGCAGCGAAGAACGTGGCAGGTGAAAGTTCGTCAACAGGGCATCAGCGATCTTGAACTTGTAGCCCGGCGTGATCGTCAGTCTGGCCACACCAATGCCAGCCTCGATCTTTCCCGCGGCAGTGGCGGCTGACTCAAGCGCACGCATCGTTGTGGTTCCGACCACGACGACTCGACCTCCCTGCGCGCGTGCTTCGTTGATTGTTTGCGCGGCTGATTCTGAGATCTCGAACTGTTCTCCGCTGACGGAGTGTTCGGCTACATCTTCGACGCGGACCGGTTCAAACGTTCCATATCCGACGTGCAGCGTGATTTCAGCGAGTGACGCACGGCGACGCACTTCCGCGAAGATCTCCGGCGTGAAGTGTAGACCAGCCGTCGGCGCGGCGATCGCACCGCGATGTTTCGAGTAGATCGTCTGATAGCGTTCGCGATCTTCATCAGAAACGCCGTTCGGGCGTTTGATGTACGGCGGCAGTGGTGTCGAGCCGATCTCTGCCAACACTTCCTCAAAAGAACCTTCACTGTGGAAACGAACCGCCCGCAGATCTGATCCAGGGTCATCCAGCAACTCTGCGATCAGTTTTCCGTCACCAAAACAGACGCGCGCGCCGCGTTTTAACCTGCCGCCCGGGCGAACGAGCGCGTTCCAAACGCTCTCTTCGACTTCACGGACCAGAAATATCTCTACCTGGCCGCCGGTTTCCTCGCGGCGTCCGATCAATCGAGCCGGAAAGACGCGTGAGTTGTTCACCACAACGACGTCGTTCGGACGAAGATGGCAGGTGAAATCCGTGAAGCTCCTGTCGGTCCAGGTTTGCTCGTGGCGATCGAGCACGAGCATGCGAGAAGCGTCGCGTTTTTCAAGAGGTGTTTGCGCGATCAGTTCAGGGGGGAGTTCGTAGTCGAAGTCGGAGATCAGAGTCATGCAGGTAAGTTTGTGGACGGTGATGGATGTTCGCGATGGAATACGGCGGTCAGTTGTGCGCCAAAGAGCAGGATCAAACTCGAAACATAACTCCAGGTCAGCACCGCCACCACGGCGCCAACCGACCCGTAGATTTCATCGTAATGAAAGTAAGTCAGGCTCCAGGCGAAGAGAAACTTTGCAATCTCCCACAATACACCCGCGAGAAATGCGCCAGGCAAAGTGTCTCTTAACGTGACTTCGGCGCGTGGCATGAAACGATATATGAGGACGAACAGCGCGACGGTGATCAAGTAACTGCCCGTTGCGAAAAGAACCTGCCAAAAAGCACTGCCAACTGAGATCAGTAACGGATAGCGTTCGATCTGACGCGGTGAGAGCCTGCCGGTCATCTCGCGCAGAGCGACGAGGATCGAAGTCACTCCCACTGACAGCGACAACAACACGCCAACCACGCCCACCATCCCGACGGTTAGCGCGCGTCCGTGCCAAAACGTTCTTGAAACCGAACCCCAGATTCGATTCAACGCTCGTTCGATGACGGCGAAGACCCAGGAACCTGCCCATAGGACCAGGATCACGCACGTGATGATTGCCCCGATGCCAAGGTTCCCAAACGATCCGATCGTCGCGCGGAGGAACTTGCTCGATCCGGGATAGACGTCTACTGCATGCGTCAACATTTGGCTTCCGGCGGCGAGTTTGTTGCTGATCGTGAGCAGCAACAGCAGCGCGGGAAAGAGCGCCATCAGTCCGAAGTAGCTCATCGCCGCGGCTGAGGTGAAGAGATCGTTCTCGTGAAACTGCTCGAGGGAGTGCTTGGTCATCGAGCCCCACGGCGCGCGGTTTCTGACGCCGAATGAATGACGCGAAAATGATAAGAAGCGCTTCATCGGAACATCTCGTTCAGAGTTTAAGCTTTAGCTTGTTTAGAAGAGCAGCCTAAAGGCTGAACTCTAAACTTGTCATCGGGGGTCGAAGAGGCTGGGTTTTTGCGAAAACGCGGTCTTGATGCCGAAATGTTCGTACGCCAGCGGCGTCGCCAGACGCCCGCGCGGCGTGCGATCAAGGAATCCGATCTGAATCAGATACGGTTCGATGATCTCTTCAATCGAATCTTTCTCTTCGTGAATCGAGGCCGAGATCGTGCCCAGGCCAACTGGCCCACCACTGAACTTCTCTATGATCGTCAACAGCAGTTTCCGGTCCATTTCGTCGAGACCATACGTGTCCACTTCCATCCGGTTCAAAGCATGGTCGGCGACATCTTTGGTGATGCGTCCGTCGTAATCGACTTCGGCGTAATCGCGAACTCGACGAAGCAGGCGATTGACGATGCGCGGTGTGCCGCGGGCACGTCTCGCGACTTCACGCGCCCCTTCGTCGTCGATCTGCACTCCAAGGATCTCGGCTGAGCGTTTGCAGATAACCTCCAGATCCTCGTGCGGGTAGAAGTCGAGATGAAAGACTATGCCAAAGCGACCACGCAAGGGAGCGGTGATCAAGCCTGCTCGCGTCGTAGCGCCGATGAGAGTGAACTTTGGTAACTCGAGTTTGATAGAGCGAGCCGCAGCGCCCTGGCCGATCAGCAAGTCGAGCTGGTAGTCCTCCATCGCCGGATAAAGTTTTTCTTCGAGTGCCGGGAGCAGGCGATGGATCTCGTCGATGAAGAGTACGTCGCCTTCCTGAAGGTTGGTCAGCAATGCCGCGATGTCGCCGGCCTTCTCGATTGCAGGCCCGGCGGTGGAGCGCAGTTCCGCGCCCATCTCGTTGGCGATGATGTTTGCGAGTGTGGTTTTGCCGAGACCCGGAGGGCCGGTCAGCAGCACGTGGTCCAACGCTTCGCGCCGGCCGCGGGCGGCTTTCATGTAAACGCGCAGGTTCTCCTTTATCTGGCGCTGGCCGATGTACTCCTCGATGCGAGTGGGGCGCAGCGTCAGATCGAGTTGACGATCTTCGTCGCTGGCGAAGCTATCTTTCACACGGGCTGATATCGATTCAGGGGCCATGGCTTACACTCGTGCCAGTTTTTTGAGACTGCGTCGCAGGATAGATTCGACTGTTAAATCTCCGCCTTCACCGAGTGCGTTGTCAATCGCTTTTTCCGCGGCGGAGCGCTGGTAGCCGAGGTTGAGCAAAGCAGAGAGCGCGTCGGCGCGGACGGTGTCTTCTGTTGCTTCTGCGCTGACTTCCTTTTGCGCACCGAGTTCTTCTTCAAGTTGTGCCGACGACAGCTCCGCGACTTTCTCGCGCAGTTCCATGATCAGACGTTCCGCAGTCTTACGACCGACGCCTGGAATCAACGTGAGCCGCGCGAGGTTGTTGGTCCGGATTGAAGCAATCATTTCGTCGGCGCTCATGCCCGAGAGCAGTGTGATGCCCAACTTTGGTCCGATCCCGGTGACCGAGATGATCTTGAGAAACAACTCACGCTCACGCGCGGTCTTGAAGCCGTAAAGCTGCAACGTATCTTCGCGCACATGAGTGTAAATTCGAAGCTGAACCGGCGAATTTACGTCTTCGAGGTCGTAGAAAGTCGAAAGTGGAATGGTGACTTCGTAACCCACGCCGCTGACGTCCACGATTACGGACGTCGCCTGTTTCGAAAGCAGTGTGCCGGTCAGATGCGCAATCATGGGGCTTAGGATTGTAGCAATTTCAACCACAAAGACACTAAGACACAAAGAAAACTTTGAAAAGACCAACTTTGTGTCTTTGTGACTTTGTGGTTAATCTCTGTGAGTGCTTAAGGTAAGGCCGCGATAGCGCTATACTTGCCCCGTCGATGAAGTCCGAGAAGATATCAGAATTAACAACGAGCCGCTTGAGTGTTTATCTTCGCTGTCTCAATGCGCTCCATGCTGCCGGAATCAAAACGATCTCGTCACAAGCATTGGCCGAGCAGTTCAATCTAAACTCCGCGCAGATTAGAAAAGATCTGGGTTACTTCGGCGAGTTTGGCGTTCGCGGTGTGGGTTACTACGTCGAAGACCTGCGAGACCACATCACGAAGATACTCGGGCTCGACAGCCCGCATCGCGTCGGTATCGTCGGCGCCGGCAGATTGGGAACCGCGCTCGCAAACTACAACGGATTCGCGAGGTCAAACTTCACCGTCGTTGGGTTGTTTGATAACGACCGGCAAAAGATCGGACGGCGGATCGGCGATGGAAAGATCCTGGTCCACGACGTCGATCATCTGGCGCAGGTGATTCACCGGGAAGGGATCGACGTGATAGTGATCGCCGTGCCGGCGAAAGCCGCTCAAAGAGTGCTTAATCAGATCATGTCGGCCGGCATCAAGGCAGTACTAAACTTTGCGCCCGTCTCGTTAACGGCTCGACGCGGCGTGAAAGTGAAGACCGTCGATCTGACGACATCACTGGAATCGCTGTCGTACTTTCTGTCGCAACCAGCGACCGCTGCGGTCACACGAGCCAGCTCTGAAGAGATCTCTCACGCAAAGACGGAACGGAGCAAAGAGAAGCAGCTCTAAATACATTTCATGGATGAGCAGACAGCCAAACGAGACCTGATTCAGGTTTGCCACCTGATGTACGAACGCAGCTACGTCGTTTCGTCGGATGGCAACGTTAGCGTGCGGCTTGACGACGGCCGCATCCTCGCGACGCCGACGATGACGTGCAAGGGACGCATGACCGAAGATCTGATCGCCGTTACAGACATCGATGGCAAAGCTCTCAACGATCGCAAAGCGTCGAGCGAACTCGCGATGCACCTTTTGATCTATCGCGAACGTCCGGACGTGAAAGCGGTTTGCCATGCGCATCCACCGCACGGGACCGCGTTTGCGGTCGCTGGTCTCGCGATCGATCAACCTATTCTTTCGGAAGTGATTTTGACTCTCGGCTGCGTGCCGCTCACGGCTTATGGAACCCCTTCAACTGACGAACTTACCGCAGCGATGCAACCATTCGTCAAACATCACAATGCGTTGTTGATGGCGAATCATGGCGCCGTCGCTTATGGCGCCGATCTGTGGCAGGCGTGGGATCGTTTGGAGACGCTCGAACACACTGCGAAGATCGCGATCCTCTCGCGCGTGCTCGGTGGTTCGAAGAACCTGCCGCCCGATGCGGTCGAGAAGTTGATCAATGTGCGCGAGGCTGCGGGTTATCTCGGCGAGTCTGCACGATCACAGGCTTGTGGTTATCTGCGCGGTGGCGATAACGGCGACAGCAAGATTTCACTGACGCGCGAAGAGTTGGTCGAATTGTTAAGTCAGGCCGTTAATGGTAAATAGAAGCGGTCTAAATTGTGTTTATCTGTGGCTGAGAAGGAGCATCTGAATGCAAGAAGCACTCGGAATGGTTGAAACAAAGGGATTGGTGGCAATGATTGAAGCTGCCGATGCCATGGTGAAAGCTGCCAACGTCACGCTTGT
>JBIOVO010000300.1:0-24717 GCA_044867735.1 Pyrinomonadaceae bacterium
TCATTTACCGGCAGGAGGTCTTGAAATGATGAAAAAACGAGCGCTGCTGATCGGAATCAACGAATACCCAAACCTGCCGGACTTCTCTCAACTCAGAGGATGCGTGAACGACGTGCTGTTGATGAAAACTCTCCTGGAGAGGTCCTTCGGCTTTCCCGCAACCAACATTGTCGCTCTCTGCGATGAGCAGGCCACCGTCAAAGGGATCCGCGACGCGATGGAGCAACTGCTAGCCGATTGCGGCGACGACGACATCGTCGTCTTTCATTTCAGCGGTC
Source organism: Pyrinomonadaceae bacterium (assembly GCA_044867735.1). GTDB lineage: Bacteria > Acidobacteriota > Blastocatellia > Pyrinomonadales > Pyrinomonadaceae > PSRF01. The sequence goes on from JBIOVO010000300.1 coordinate 279, forward strand.
ACGGCTCACAGATGGCCGCTCTCGGCGAGAAAGCCCGAGGCTATGACGAATCGATCATGCCTTACGACAGCGGCAGATTGAACCTGAACTTTCCGAAGGAAGTCGCCCCCTGCGACATTCGCGACACCGAGATCCAGGAGTGGCTCACACGATTGTCAAAGAAAACCTCACACATCACGCTCATTTTCGATAGCTGTCATTCCGGTTCGATCACGCGATCGATCGACGACCCGCAGGAAGGAACAAATCTGCGATGGATCCCACCAGATCCACTACCGGCTGGTTCCGATTCGCTGGCTTTTAACATGCGAAGTGGCGACGTACCGCGCGATGCACAGGTTAACGGCTGGCTGCCGCCCAGTGACAAATACGTCGTGCTCGCTGCTTGTGCGGCGGAGCAGGGCGCGTACGAGTTGGACCATGAAGACGGTCGCAATGGGGCCTTCAGTTTCTTCCTGTCGCAGGAGATAAGCCAGGCTCCTGCCGATGCCACTTATCAAGACATTTGGGAACGAGTCGCCCTCAAGGTAAACAACCGCTTTCAGAAACAGACGCCGCAGATCCAGGGCGCCGGCGATCGAGTGTTGTTTGACGTGAAGGACTTCAAGCCGATGCCGTACCTCTTGATCACGGCGCGCGATGGCGAAAGCGTGACCCTGAACGGCGGCAGAGTGCACGGCGTCAGTCTCGATTCGCACTGGACGGTCTATCGCGCCGGCGCGAGATCGATAAATGACAATGGAGATGGCGAGTGTGGCGTGATCAAAGTCGTCTCTTCCGAAGCGGTAACTTCGCACGGTTTGATTATCAAAGAGTCAGCGCCGCAGTCGATCTCAGCCGGCACACGAGCGGTCGAGTCTTCGCGACCTGACAGTGAAACGCTCATGCATGTTTGGCTTGCTCCGGCGCTCGACGGCTCACAACAGGCGCAACAAAACCTGCGCGCGTTGTTGAATGAATCGACGTTGTTGAGAGTCAGTAACTCGCGAAAGAAAGCGTGGGCCAGAGTAAAACTCGCCGCTCGAAATGGCGATGCTACGAAGACTGAACTAACCTGGGACGTTCGCGATCAATCAAACGAACTATTGATGCCGAGCCTTTCGCTGCTGGCGCCGGATTCACCGCGCCGGATCAGAGAGAACCTCGAGATCATCTGGCGCTACATAAAAGTACTGGAACTACAGAATCCTTCCAGCTCGTTAAGGAATGCGGTCGATTTTGTTCTACTGAAGAAGGCGCCTGGGGGCGGCTGGCAGGAAGTCGAGGGTGATGAGGCGACCTACACCGACGGCGACGGCATAGCCTTCCGCGTCGTCAACAGGACGAAGAGTTCCATTCACGTCAGCGTGTTGGATTTTGGTGTTAGTAAACGGATTAGTCTGCTCTATCCGCCGACCGGCGCCAGCGAGGAGATCGCTCCGCCACGTTCCGGTGGCGCACAAGCTGCCGGATCAACCGGCGGCTTTCTTTCCGTTGGAGAGGAACCCGGGACCGCGATTGATCTCTTTCTTCCTGACGCGCAAATCGAGCGTGGCAAGGAATGCTTCAAAGCGATCATCACGACGAGCCGTCACGATCTCGGGTTCCTGCGACAATCAGGTCTGCGAAAAGGTCCCAACGAACAACATCCGCTCGAGAAGCTGATTTATCTCGCTAATGTTGGCGGGCTCACACGTGAGACGCGTTTGACGATGGACTCGGCCGACGATTGGTTTACGATTGAGCGTTCGTTCTGGCTGGAGCGGAAACGGTAGCGGTGACGTTGCTCTCTTCCGCCAGGGAAGAAACACGGCGCTCGAGTTCTTCAGCGATAGTCGTCGCAGTCGCTTCCGCGTCAAACCGGACCGGCTCGCCAAACTTCACTCGCACCATGCCCGGGTCGGCGAAGTATTGTTTGCGTCGTTTCAGCTCGTAAAGACCTTCGAGCCCGACCGGTACGATGGGAATATTTAACTCGTGAGCAAGCACGCCGATGCCGGCTTTGAAACGCCCCATCTGCATGTGTCCGCGCGGTGCGCGTGTGCCTTCAGGAAATACCAGGACACTCTCACCACGATCGACACACTCGCCGGCGTAAGCGAAGCTCTGGCGGAAACCACTCTTTTTTGGCAACGGAAAAACGTGGAAGAACAAGTTCACTAAATAGTATTCGGCCAGCCAACGTAAACGCGTAGATAGCTCGGTGCCCGGAGGAGGATTGAGCCAGTTGCGCAGGTGTTCTCCTTCCATCGCGATCGCAACGCGGTGGCGCAAACGGACCGGCAGCGCGGCGAGTACGAGTGCGTGATCAGCCAGCGTGACGTGATTCACCACATACAGTACCGGACTTTCAACGTTCTTTAGGTGTTCACGGCCGGCAACCGCCATGCGACTCATCATGTGTGTGATGGGAAGTAAAATCGTGTAGTAGAGCAACACGCGTATCCACCTCACCACCAGCCAACGCGTCCAACTCGGATAAGGATACGGCGTTGCGACTTCTTCAATCTCACCGCTCACCACTTTCTGAACATCGCCAATCGTCGTCGCTGCCGTAAACGCGGCTTCGTCAAGTGAGATCTGATAACGGTCTTCGAGCGCGCTCAAGAGTTCGACTCGCCCGAGTGAGTCGAGTCTGAGATCGGCGAGACGAGTTGAGGTATCAAACGTTGCCGGAGCGTCGCCACTGATGCGTGCGATCTCTGCTGCGAGATCGTTCGACGGAGGCGCACCATTCTTCTGATGGCTTTCCGCTTCGATCCTGGCTGCGACTTCGCGTTTAAGTATCTTTCGTGTCGCAGTGCGCGGAAAATCCGGTTCTTTCCAGGCGGACCATCTGCGTATCTGCTGATACTCGGCAAGTCCTGCGTTGGCGCGTTTAACTGCTGAGTCAACGTCCGCCTCACGATCGTGCGGAATAATCACCGCCATCGGTTCACTGCCACGCTTTCCCTCGATCGCAATTACACAACTGCCGCGCACTTCGGGTTGACGGTCGAGGGCTGCTTCAAGATCTTCGGGATAGACGTTCAATCCCGAGGCGGCCACGATCACGTCCTTTTGCCGTCCTTTAAAGAAGAGATTGCCGCTCGCATCAAACTCGCCGATGTCTCCGGTACGCAGCCATTCGTCGGCACGCGTGTTAACTTCGCCTTCGTTGGTCCAGTAACCCGGCGAGACGCTCGGGCCACGGACCATGATCTCGCCCGACTCAGTTAGTTTGACTTCATGTCCCGGCATCAAACGTCCGATCGAACCAGTGCTGCCCTTGAACGGATGATTCACGGAAATAAGCGCTGAAGTTTCCGTCATGCCGTAACCCTGCAAGACCGCGTAACCGAGACGACGCCAAAACAGATCGGTCTTTTCACCAAGCGTCGCGCCTCCGGAGACGAACGCCCAAAACTTCCATCCAAAGCGCCGGTGAAGCCTGCGAAACGACCACCACTTACGCAGCAGGCTCTGGTTATCCATCGCCGCGAGCTGTTTCTCTAGCTCCTGCGCCGCATACTCCCTTTCAACCCATTCACGGAGCGCGTCGAGCATGCGGGGAACGAGGACGATCACCGAAATGCGATTCTTCTTCGCGGTGCGGACGATTTCAGAAGGACTTAACCCTCTTTGAAAGTGAATCTCGCCGCCGAGTAATGGCGGCACAAACATTCCCATGAACTGTCCGAAGACGTGACTCAACGGAACAAGGTTCAGGAAGCGAATCGGATGAAAGAATTTCTCCCACTTTAAGTACTTCTCGATCTCACGCTCGAGAGGCAGAAGATTGGCGAGCAGATTGCGATGGGTCAGAACCACACCCTTCGGCTCGGATGTAGTGCCGGAAGTGTAGATGATCTCAACGATCGTGTTTTCGTCGATGCCTTCGATCGGATACGGCGTGTCACCATAAAGCGCAATTCGATCTTTGAGATCCTCGAGGTAGACGACCGGAACGCCGGCTGTGCAAGCACCACGATCGGCAAACATCAACTTCGGCCGCGTTTGTCGCGCCACCGAATTAACAAACTCCTGGGAACTCCCGTGGTCGAGCGGCACGACCACCACGCCGCGCAAGCAACAACCCCAGAAGGTCGCCACCCATTCGGGACTGTTTTCCCCGAACAAAAGCACGCGCTCGCCACGTTGCACGCCGCGCGCGTCCAGCTCGTGAGCGACTCTGTGCGCCTCTTTAACGAGCTGTTGATAAGACCAGCGCGTCGTGCGCAACGCGAGGTGGTTCGCGAAGAGCGTTTCTTTCCCGCGACGGGCATAGTCGTCCAGATACGTGAGGAGAGTTTGGCGAGTTGGTCGTGATGCGGTTTCTTTCTTCAACCCACACAACTTACCACAGACACACCAGGCGCCGAGAGGCGCGACGAAGACAGATCAATTTGTGACACACTACACGTTTTAATCTGATTAATCTGTGTAATCTGTGGCTCACAAACGCGGATCGACGGGTTCGCTTTCGAGCGCCAACACACCGAAGACGCACTCGTGAACTCGCCGCAGCGGCTCTTTGCGCGTGAAGCGTTCCAACGCCTCGACGCCGAGCGCAAATTCTCGCAACGCCAGAGAGCGCTTCGACGACAAGCCGCGCGCACGAAGACGTTCGAGATTCTCCGGCAACGTGTATTCAGGACCGTAGATGATCCGCAGGTATTCCCTGCCCCTGCACTTAACCGCCGGTTGGACCAGGCCACGCGGTCCACGCGTGATAAAGTCAAACGGCTTCACCACCATTCCCTCGCCCCCGCCACCAGTCAATTCCTCCCACCATTGCACGCCTTGCTGCTCGCTTGCCTGATCCGTGACGTCGACAACCATGTGCGATGTTCTTAACAGCAGACCCTCATCCGCGCCGCACACCTTTTGAAGTGTTTGCATGTGCCAGACGTGATCGCGATCTGTGTAGACCTGTCCTTCGGTAGCGAGCACGTGGAAAGGAGCGAGTTTTAGATCGTCGAGCGATTGTACCGGCCAACAGTAACGCCGGTACGCCTCGACATACCTGTCCGCAACTCGTGCGCGCTCGCGAAAGCGATCCGCCATCGGTCCAACTTCGCGATTGTTCTCCGCCGCTGCTTCAAATGCAGCGACAACATCGGCAAGCGAAGCACGTGCAGCGGCGCCGACAGCAGCATACTGTTGCCGCAAAAGCGCCTGAGCTTTCGCGGACCAGGGCATCAACTCGCAATCGAGACACACCCAGTCAGTCGTAAATTCATCCCAGAAGCCGGACTTTTCCAGCGCCTGTTGAATTCTGGTTATGAACTGCGCCTCGATGAGCGGCTGGTCGAAGAATCGTCTGCCAGTGCGCGTGTAACAGATGCCGGGCAAACCTTCCACAACGCCAAAACGCTTTCGCGCCGCATCCTCATCGCGGCAGACTACCACCACCGCACGCGAACCCATGTGCTTCTCTTCGCAGACCACTTTCGCCACACCTTGATGGCGAAAGTAAGCGAAAGCCTCGGCAGGATGCTCCAGGAGATCCGGCTGACGGCTGGTCTCTGACGGCGACATCGTCGGCGGCAGATAGATCAACCACTTCGGATCCGCCGCGAAGCGGCTCATCACTTCGAGTGCCGCAACGCTGTTCTCTTCACGAATCGTGACCGTGCGATGCAGGCGGGTCGAGATGATGCGCTTGCCTGAAACGTCGTCGATATCGAGCAGATCGTCGTGCGCTTGTTGCGCAGTCAGCGCGGACTCAGTCTCATGCTCAGGAAGAAACGGTTTTGACGGCGCGTAGTAAGTCTGCTGCGCGGCCACCGAAACCAGTTCCTTCTCCGGATAACGCAACGCCGTCAGCATGCCACCAAACACACAACCGGTATCGATGCAGATCGTGTTGTTCAGCCATTCCGGTTCGGCAACCGGCGTGTGACCGTAGACCACCATCGCTCGGCCGCGATATTCCGCTGCCCAGTTGTAACGAACCGGCAAACCAAACTCATCGGTTTCCCCGCTGGTTTCACCGTAAAGCGCGAAATCCCTGACTCTTCCCGAGCCACGACCTTGCAACTCTTCCTTCAAACCCGCATGAGCAACAACCAAACGGCCATCGTCGAGAACGTAATGGCTCACGAGCTTGTCAATGAAACTCGCCACGCGCTCCTTAAATTCCGGCGGTTCGCTTTCAAGCTGTTGCAAAGATTCAGCAAGTCCGTGCGTGATCTGAACGTCGCGGCCGTTCAGCTTGCGCATGAGTTTGGTGTCGTGATTGCCGGGCACTGTCAGGGCGTTTCCCGACTCTGTCATGCTCATCACGAGCTTCAGGACTTCCGGAGTCTTCGGTCCACGATCAACCAGATCGCCGAGAAACACTGCGGTGCGTCCCTCGCGGTGTTGCGCCGCGTAGGATCCGTTTGCAGGCGCGATCTCGTAACCGAGCTTGGTTAGCAGAGCATGCAGCTCGTCGAAGCAGCCGTGGATGTCGCCGATGATGTCGAATGGTCCGTGCTTGTGTTTCAGGTTATTCCAGAGCGGCTGGCGTTCGATCACGACTTCCGCGACTTGTTCCGGGGTTGAGAACTCGTGGATGTGCCGAAAGCCCTCGCGCTTCAGGTTGCGCAACGAGCGGCGGAGTTGCTGGCTTTGCTGTCGAATCACGTGTGGACCAAAGTTGCGATCGGTTCGGTCACGGTTTCGATCCTGGCAAATGCGATCGGGGATATTAAGCACGAGCGCAACTGGAAGAACGTGGTACTGACGTGCGAGCGCGACGAGTGGACGGCGCGATTCTGGTTGCACGTTCGTGGCGTCGACGACGGTCAGTTTACCGGCGGCCAGGCGCTTGGAGGCGATGAAGTGCAGGACTTCAAAGGCATCCTTGGTCGCAGCCTGCTTGTTCTCGTCGTCGGAGACGAGTGCGCGGCAAAAATCGGACGAGAGTATTTCAGTGGGTTTGAAGTGTGTGGCGGCAAACGTCGACTTGCCGCACCCCGAGGGGCCGATCAGGATGACGAGGGATAGTTCTGGGATCGTTATTTTGTTCACGTTAGTTTGGTTGGGGTCAAAAAGGGATTACTCGCGCAAAGGCGCAAAGTTAAGACCTGCGGCTGCCCGAGGTCTGTCTTTGCGTCTTCCTTTGCGCCTTTGCGCCTTTGCGCGAGAAATCTTTCTTCATACCCTCTCGAAAATACCCATTTGCGTCGGCGCGCCAACAACCGCATCCTCAGCTCCTACGGCCAGGAACCGCACCGAATACCCGTACCTCTCGCCAATCCCTTCACACCACTCCGCAAACTCCGATCTCGTCCACTCAAACCGATGGTCCTTGTGACGGAACTGCCCCGCCGGCAACGTCTCAAACTTCACGTTGTATTCGACGTTCGGAGTCGTTACTACCACCGTTCCCGGCTTCGCAAACTCAAACAACACCCGCTCGAACGCTGCCAGTCGCGGCCGGTCCAGGTGTTCGATCACCTCCACCACTGTCGCCGCATCAAAACCCGCCAGCCGTTTGTCGCGATACGTCAGTGAGCCATGCAGCAGTTGTATCCGTTCGCGCAAACGATTCGGCAAACGCTCCAGACGTAGCCGCTCGTTCGCGATCTGCAACGCTCGATGCGACACATCGACGCCGACGATCTGCTCGAAACTTCGATCCTCGAGCAATGCGCGAAGCAACTTCCCTTCGCCACAACCAAGATCCAACACACGTTTTGCAGCCGCGCTCTTCAGAGCAGCGACGACAGAATTCAAACGCTGCTGGTTCAAGTTGAGAGTTCTTTCAACAACCTGCTCTTCGTTGTCGTGAACTTCTTCGGCCGCATCGATGTCTGGACTCTCCTCGTCCACCAGTCGCGCCAGCGCTTCGCGCGCGAGATCACGACGATACTTCAGATAACGTTTCGTGATCTCTTCCCTTTCCGGATGCGCTGAAAGCCAACCACCACCATGCCGCAAAAGCTTCTCGACTTCATCGTCGCCCACCCAGTAATGCTTCTCGTTATCCAACACCGGGATCAGGACGTAGATGTGTGTCAGCAGATCTTGCAGGCGAACGATGCCGCTGAGCTTTACCGTGTAGTAAAGGCTTTCACCCCACTCAGGAAACGTCTGGTCCAGCGGGTGTCGCTCGGCACTGACTTCATAACCAAGCGGCTCAAACAACCGGCGCAGAAATTTCTCTCCGCCGCGACATGCGAGCACTGAAATGTTTGCCTGCAACGGAATCGCAGTTTGGGCCAACTCCGGTCTGCCTTTACTGCGGCCTCCAAGAGCGCTGGCTAGCACACGTGAAATCGCAACGCTCAAAAATGACGACGCGACATACGGTCGATCGTTGACGTACTGATCGAGCGTCCCGCCTTCACCTGCCGGTCCTCTACGATTGCGAACAAGTCCGACCGGATCGACGTCGAGAACGATCGCCGCGGTGCAACGTTCTCGCGTCGCTTCCGGGAAGAACACATGGGCCTGTCCGAATGAAAGCTCAAACGAATGCAGCCGCGCCGGGTTTTTGTGCAGCAGGTAACCCAGATCGGTGGCCGGTTCGTGTGTCGTCGTGATTGTTAGCAACATTTTGACTCAGTCTAGCTGCGCCGATCGCGGGTTCACAAACGCATCATCGAAATACCTTTTTGAGTTGAGCTGGCTCCGGGAGGAGGAGTCGAACCTCCATTTTCGAGTTCAAAGCCCGACGTGTTGCCGATTGCACCATCCCGGAATATTCGGGGCACTGGGATTCGAACCCAGAACCTTGCGCTGATCTGGCGCTAACACCGCTTATAAGACGGCTGCTCTTCCGATTGAGCTATGCCCCGTGAAATTGGTTGACCCGACGGGGCTCAAACCCGCACGTCACGGCTTAAAAGGCCGCTGCTCTGCCACTCGAGCTCCGGGTCAATAAATGGCTGTGGCGGAAGGACTCGAACCTTCGCATGGCCGCATTAACAGTGCGGTGCCTTACCAACTTGGCTACGCCACAAAGAATTGTTTAGCCACAAAGATGCACAAAAAGCACAAATTGAAATTCAAACTGTCTGGTCGGGGAGGACAGAGTTGAACTCTCACCTCGAGTGCCCAAAACTCGGATGCTTGCGTTACACCACACCCCGAAATAATTGGCCCAAAAATCATTCTGTGCCTTTTGTGATTTTTTGTGGCTAATCTCTTTTGTGCTTCTAGTGTCTCTGGCGGGACTGACGAGACTCGAACTCGCGATCTCTGCATCGACAGTGCAGCGCTTTGATCCAACTAAGCTACAGTCCCCTTGTGATAGTTTGGGTGGGTCGAAGGGAGTTGAACCCTCATGGGCCGCAGTCACAGTGCGGTGCTCTACCAGTTGAGCTACAACCCACATATGACGAGGCGACAAGGTTTTTGACACCCGACTGGTTTCGATGTAGTCGGATTCAGCATTCGCCCCGAAGCTTGTTGGTACCGGCGGAGGGATTCGAACCCACACTGCCTAGTTTCTAAAACTAGCGCCTCCTGCCTGTTGGGCTACGCCGGTACATCAGAACATTGGTGGACCTGGCACGATTTGAACGTGCGACCTTGACCTTCGCAGAGTCACGCTCTGATTCCACTGAGCTACAGGTCCAGATGCAAACTTGATTTCATCTGTGTTACAAAACTGATGAAGGCAGAGAGAGACGTTGCCGCGAACACACTTCGAGGCACACTTCTCCTGAGGATGGCGAACTCGCGGACTCTCGCAAAGCACCGAATTCATCATCCGATTCGAAGGCTCCCTGCCTTCATCTCGCAAAAAGGTATCTCGATTGTCAAAAAACAAAAGGAGCGGGTCTGAAGCCTCCCAGGGAAGCTGCCCGCTCCTTCAATTCTCTGAATTTGCCTTTGAGATTGGGAGCGGGAGTCCGCTCCCGCGAATTATTGCCTGGTATGACGGCTATCTATGGACGTATTCTGTCCGAGTTTGCCGTTAAACGGATTGGGATATGACAAACCCAGACCTAACACATACACAGCCGCCCACGGCTGCGTTTGCGTCGATTGTTTTCTATGTGTCCGGTTCATCATCATTGGATTATCTTCCTCATCACGCGCGATCCGTCCTGCGCGCAACCTGCATCTTGTAAAGCAGGTCCATCGATCCTGTCAAGAGTCTTTCTGACTGAATGATGCAAAGAGTTGATGCGAATTATATCGGCGAGGTTGCGCGCGACGGTTTTGCGATCGTCGAAGACTTCTTAGACCGCGAGACCGTCGCATCTCTCATTCAGGATCTGACAGCAGCCAGACTGGATAGCCGTGGCAGCGAAAGAGGCGGGCTCACGTTTGGTCTCAGAGATCTTCTCAACGCAGTACCGGCGACACGTGTTTTGGCAAACAGCACCAGGTTAAAGTCACTCGTAGCGCCGATCATCGGTAATGACGCACGCGTCGTGCGAGCGATCTACTTCGATAAGCACAAAGAGGCAAACTGGAAGGTCGCATGGCACCAGGATCTCACGATTGCGGTTCGTGAAAGAGTTGAGACTGACGGCTTCGGTCCGTGGTCACTCAAGGCCGGGATCACGCACGTGCAACCACCAGTTTCAGTTCTCAATAACATTCTGACGGTGCGGCTTCACTTGGATCACACCGCTGAGACCAACGGCGCCCTACGCGTCATTCCCGGCACACACCTGCACGGACGCCTCGATCCACATCAAATTCAGCAATGGAAATGGGAACGTATCGTGACGTGTTCAGTCCGAAGCGGCGGACTCGTGCTGATGAGACCTCTGCTACTCCACTCTTCGCTACCAGCAATCAATCCAGAACATCGGCGCGTGCTCCACTTCGAGTACGCCGCGATCACTCTTCCGAACGGACTCGACTGGAACGATTAAGTGACTAAAGAAATATTTTGCTATCACAAGCGTCATCTGTGCTTTTTGTGAATTTTTGCGGCCCATTCGGGTCAACTTTTTGCATCTTATTCGCGTCGAAGCCGTGAGTAAATAAACTCAACCCCGATGAAACGAACAATTCTCCTCATTGCTGCCATCCTCTGGTCTGGCCCAGCGATTCTGTTTGCTCAAACACCACGGAATGATTCGTCGCCGGTTATGAAAGAACTCCTGGCGAAGCCGGCCCCGACACCGCGGCAAGGCGCAACAGGGGTGTCAGAAGACCCAGCGAGCAAACTGCCTGCCAACTTTTTCTATCGCAACAACCCGCCACGCGATGATGCACCCCTCGATCACCTATTGTTGTACTGGGGCTTTTGGGGTAGGCAGGGTCGTATTCAGGATCCTTCCGATAAGGTGAAGCAGCGATTACTGGAAGAAGTCTCGGATCCGGAAAAACTGTCGGGGCTTCTTACGCTGCTCCCTAAGACTGAAGCGGCGGCCGAGAAACTAAAAGAGCTTTACGATAAGACACCGATTACGGACCGGTTCAACGCGAACTCTCAGGAAGCTGTAAAAGTGTGGTTGCTTTACAACAGCACCTACTTCCTCGACGAGCTTCGCGCTTTGGCCAACCAAGTCAAGGACAATGAACACGGAGACGTCGCTCAGGGGCCGGCTCTCGCGGCTCTCGCAAAGCTGAATTGGGAAGCCGCCGAACCCCTGGTGCGAAATCTTGCGAACTCTCCACAACTACGTAGCGCCGCTCTGGCGGTTGCAGTCTCATACCATCACGCAATCCGGGAAAAAGATTTGGGCGATGAAGAGCGTCACCGCAATCGTTTGAAGTTGATCGCTTCCGATCGCAGTCAGCCTGCGTCAGCGCGCTTCACCGCAATCCACGCTTTGTCGGTCACGGAATGGTCTAATCGAGACCAGTGGTACCTCAGCCTCTTTGAAGACGAAACGCTGCTCGATCCTGAGGATAATGGGCGGCGGTACGCTCCACTTAGAGAACTCTTCTCCTCCAATCTGGAGAAGTGGACTCCGATCATGGCGCGCCTGGCAGAAAGCAAAGACCTGACGGTCAGAAGTGCGGCGGCTAGTTGTCTCCTGAGTTTCCATATAGTGGAAGCTCGCCGGGATACGTTGCTCCCCTTGTTGCCGTGGTTATCAAACCCATCCTGGTTTAAGAACGAACCCAGCCTCAGGGTGAGCTTGATGCGGACCCTTGCCAGGGTCGACATGCCCGAGAGCGTGCCGGGACTAATTTGGATCGTTGAGAACGAAACCCGCGATAACCGCAGCAACGCGGCACAAACGCTCGCGAGGTACAAGGATCCTCGCGCGGTGCCTGCTCTCCGGCGAGCATTAGCCCAGGAGCATGGCGACGGCCATCGCGATCTAATCATCAAGGGTTTGATCGATAGTCAGGGACTCACGCAGGAAGAACAAATCCAGGGGTTGGAAGCATATGCTCTCAAACGAACGACGCCCGAAGGTCGTGAAGAAGTGGAAAGAGATCGCGATTCTGAGGCAGAGCCGCGGGAGATACCGGTAAGTATCGGAAGATATCTTGCCGGACTCGCCGAAGTTCCGGATTGGTTAGCGCGTGCCGTGCTGTTCCAGGCCGAGAGCTTGAAGAAGACCAGTCCCGCGGTTGCTAATCAACTAATCGAGATTTCTCATGGTTGGCAGGGACGTCAGGTGAATCTCGACATGATAAACCGCATCGAGAATGGTTCTGCCGATGCAAACATGATCGTTCAAGCGCTGGAACGCCGGGAGAAGCTCCGTGAAAGCGCAGGTCCGGAATTACATGCGCTTTTGGCCGCCGGTGGAAGCGCTCCGGGGATCTCGGCCGTTCTACTCAATGATGAGTCCATCGCTCAGGACATTCTTGCCGGCAAAGATCGGCAGGCACAAATAGCTTTACTCGCATGCTCACGTCTGGTGCAAATGGCTCTGCCTATTGAGTTGGTTGGTCCATTACTTAACAGCAAGGATGCTTTGCTTTTCTTCGCCGCCGAACGTTATCTGCTGGCGGAGGATAGTCCTGAGGCACGCGAGCTTTTGTGGCAGCGCCACCCAAACGAAGCATTCATCACCGGTTGGCTCGAGCCCCTTAACTACCTTGCGGAGGATGCCGCGCTGTTCGACAAGGTTGAAAAGAAGTTGCGTGCTGAGTTGTTCGAAGAGAATGGCCCACTCGAAATATATGCGCTCGTCGGTGACGGCGACAATTTGCCCAGCACCACCATGAATGAAAGTCAGATCCTGCGCGTCTACGCCGACAAGGTTGTCTACACGCACTATACCGACCTGGCGCGCTATCGTGAGTGGACCGTAACGAGAGCAGAAGTTGATGCGTTTAAGAGTCTCGTATTATCGAGCGGTATCACCGATGAGGGACCGAATGTCAGTTCCTGCTATCACGGATGCGAGTCGGCCGAATTTCTGAGTCTCATTAGAGAAAAGGGCCGCCGTGTGGTAACTACTGAAAAGCCTGAAGACAGTTTTAGCGCTGTGGTTGAAGGCTTCGGTCTGCTGGCCCGAGGCACAAACGTAAAAACAATCTACCACCTGGAGACAGAAATCAAAGGGCTTGAACTCCTTTACGCTGACGAGACTCTGCCGGTGCGCGATGTTTGGCAGCAAGGTGCGGACATTCGTCTCTTCGTGGAGCGCCCCGTCACAGATGAAGAAGTGGAAGCACTTTATCAAAGCGAGTCTGCCAGCGCCGAACAAGGTGAACTCGCGATCGCGGAGCGCAGGCGAAAACGCCTCGCAGACAATAATGCTCGTTTCTCATGGCGCACTCTTATCAATGGCAAAGCCGGCAGCCTTGTCGGAAAACCGCAGGGTTATTTAACACTCAATCTGGACCAGTTTTCGTTAACGGAACAGGAGGCGTTCGGTAACATCAGCCTGATGCCTAATATGTTAACCCGGGACACGATAATCATTGCGCGAAACTTCGACGGCTTATGGAAGCAGGTCGCCAACACGACACCCGTGCGCGTCAGTACTGGAGAAGGCGGGTACCAGTATCCAGTCGTCATGCCCAATGGGAACTGGGTTGTGGCTGCAAAAGTGGATACTGACTGGAGCTTACCAAATTATGTGGTCCGGATAAATTTGCGCACCGGGCGTGAGTTTCGCGTGAAGGTTGAGCCGGCCGATGCACTTACGCCGATTATGTTCCTGCCACTCCATAACAAAGTGCTTCTTTACCGCGCCAGATCCGAATTCAACCAAATCAAAACCGGACCAGAGCGTCCCGAACACTACTTGCTTAACCCGGAAACAGGCGACGTTCAACTCGGGAGAGGCGAGTTTGCTCCTCTGCTTGAACCAGGCAAACGTTTCCTGCAACCCACCGAGAATGCAAATGAGTTCTGGACGGCCATACCCAACCACGAAAAGAACCAGACGCAGGTCGGCCGCTACAACCTCAAGGACTTTTCGTTCAAGTCGATTCTGGTCCTGCCACACATCTCCTTCGACAGCAGGTCGATGTGGGTCGATGCGAAAAGCGAGAAACTCTACGTGGTCTACAACGGCGAACTCCTGCGTCTGCCTTTCCAATCGTCAGCTAAGTAATCTTCTCGAGATAATCAATCAGAGTAGCGGCCAGGTTACGCATTACAACGCGACGATTTTGTAATGCACTCGGACCAGACACGAGCAGCTTGTCGACTCTCGGATTGCTGATGAACTCCAGCTCTACGTAACAAGCCCGGCACTTCTTTGGACGGCCTGCGTTACCGAGGCTGTTATCGTTCAGCACCCCAAGTCGTTTCTTAACCGTATCGGTGTCGGGCTTCACGCCGCGATTTCTGGCCTCAGGGTCAATCGACTTTAGCGAGGCAAAGAGCGAGTTGTTGACCGCGTTCGCGAAATCGACGTCCTCAGCGAGATTCATGTTTCCGTTTGCTTCTGCTCTGAAGAACGTTTCCACGCCGCGCGTGTTTGGATCATCAACGCCGTTGAAGTGCAAACACAAAAACAGATTGGCCTTGCTGGTGGCGGCGAACTGCGCGCGCTTAACGATGCCGACATTCTTGTCCGTAGTGCGCGTCATGACGACCTTAATCTGCTTGTTGATGTTTCCAGCTAACTCAACCAGCGCATCTTGCAGGATTAGACAGAAGTCCAGCGTCAATTGTTTTTCTTTAACACCGCTCACGCTGGTTGCGTTGTTTGGCGAACTATCGCCGACGGTTCTGGTCCCACCGTGTCCGGGATCGATCACGATCGTACCCAAACTCGGAGGCGTGATAACTGGGCCACCGCCGTTTCCAGTACCAACGCTCGCCAGCAGAGTTCGCGCTTCGGGAACGAGTTGCAGCACCTTGTCCGCGTAGCCCGGCGTTGGCGTGTACGTCGCGCCGATAAATCGGATGTAGTCCTCGCCGGTGGCGGTGTGGTTTTCCCAGCCGGCGTAGGGAGCGCGACCGATGAACGCCCAGTAGCCGCTGATGAAAGACTCGATGTTTGGGAACTTGCAATACTTGTCGGCGCCGTCATGCGCTTCATAGTTGACAGGTGTTGCAAACGGCGTCATCTCACTTCTCCACTTGAGTCCACCGAAATTCAAATGTTCTGTTGCGAGTGCGGATGTGGCTCGTCCAGATTCGAGCATCCATTGAGCGAGTGTAACTTCCTTCAGGTGTTCGTGAGGGATGTTGTGGTTTCTGTAGAGTCGCGCAAGCTTCTCCAGGAGGGTGTTCGAGGGCATGATGTAACTCCTTTTCTAAATTCCTTTCTTCCCGATCTTTTGTGTAGACAGCCGCGAAAACATTTCGGGCGCTTGGGTCGGTGTTTCTCGATGACATATAAACAACTTCGTGTCTTTGTGTCTTTGTGGTTAAGACTCGCTATGAACTCGACGACCTCCCATAACGGTGGTGTGACCAAAAAACAACGAAAGGGTCGCGATGCCGACACACAGCCTTGAAACTCTGCGCACAACAGAGTCAGGAGGGGAAAGGCTATGCGGTGGCGAGGCGAGCGGCAGAGTACGAACATCGAAGATCGACGTGGTCTGTCGGGAGGTAAAGTTGCAGTCGGCGGTGGTATCGGAACGATCGTCATACTGATAATCGCTCTGTTGTTCGGCGCCGATCCGCGACAGTTGCTCGAACAGATGCCTGCGGACGGCGGTTCTGAAGTTCAGAGTTCACGTCCGGTAAATCCCGAAGAAGAAGAACTCAAACAATTTGTTTCCGTGGTGCTGGCAAAATCAGAAGACGTCTGGCAGGACGTCTTTCGGCAGAACGGCCGGCAATATCGTGAACCTACGCTCGTACTCTTCACGGACCAGGTGCAGTCTGCTTGCGGTCGCGCCGGAGCCTCCGTCGGTCCTTTCTACTGTCCTGGTGACGAAAAGGTCTACATCGATCTCGCGTTCTACGAAGAACTGCGACGGCGTTTTAACGCGCCCGGAGATTTCGCACAGGCGTACGTGATCGCGCACGAAGTTGGTCATCACGTGCAGAACCTGATGGGCATTTCGGATCGAGTTGATGCGTTGCAACGTCAAGTCAGCGAAGTTGAGGCGAACCAACTCTCGGTGCGTTTGGAGTTGCAGGCGGATTTCTTTGCTGGAATGTTTGCGCGCTACGTACAGAACCAGGGCGTACTCGAAGCCGGCGACATCGAAGAAGCGCTCCGGGCTGCGAGTGCAATCGGTGACGACACCATCCAGCGTCGCACTAGTGGATACGTCGTTCCGGATTCGTTTACGCACGGGACGTCGGAACAGCGGTTCCGATGGTTTAAGCGTGGTTATGACACTGGAGATATTCGGCAGGGGGATACGTTCAGCGCGCGTAGCTTGTAAAAAGAATTTCTCGCGCAAAGGCGCAAAGGCGCAAAGCTCAGACCTGCGGCAACCAGAGGTCAGAACTTTGCGTCTTTGCGCCTTTGCGCGAGAAAATTCTTAAGTTAATTGATGCACCGTCTCTCGTTCCACCTGATTGCGACCATTTGAGTCTTCTCTGACTCGCTGCGCTTGAAGTCATCTTTCGAGGGTGGCGAAGGCGGTTCCGGCTTGGGAGGCACATAGTCGGACGGAATTGTAAACACAAACTCGCCCCGCCTCAGGACGGTACCGTCATACGGTTGCAAACCATATGCGGCGCTAAAAGTGAAAGTCACTTTTTCATAATTGTAGGTGGTCCAGACACTGCCGCCTCCGGTCGCACCGGAGTCGAAAGGATATTTCCTAGCGCCGCGCGTCTCAGGCGGCACGAACGAATTCAAGAAATCCCGCACCTCGGTAAACTGCAATTCAGGTTGAGACTTGCTGTAGCCATTTCCTTTCGCAAGTATCTTCACCAGACACACCTGCCCATCCGCTGCAAATTGCGCAGTCATCGACATGCCTTCGCTAATCGAGTAGTCCGGCTGAGCCCTGCCAAAGCGCTGCTCGAGATCCTGGACCGCCTGTGCGTGAGTGCAGGCAAAACCGACGAGCGTGAGTATCGCGGCGAGTTGAATTCGAATTAGCATTGACGTTACCTCGCGGCCGATTATAAGCGTCGCTCCCGACTTGAGAAGAGCTTTTACTTACGGATGACACTGATCGGAGACTAGCGTATGCTTGTGGCAAAAGTATGAGAATCGGCAACTGGATCAAGCGACTCGGTTTCGTAGGATTCCTTTTCTTCCTGGTGAAGGGACTGCTCTGGTTGCTCATTCCCGCCTTGATTGCCATTTTCGCCACTAATTCATAAGGGGAAATTGGAATGGGTGACCAAGAGCAAGCTGATCTCGCCAGCGCGAAGACCCAGAAGCTTCCTGCCCTGACGACCGAAGCAAAATTCACCGCGGAACAAGAACGAATCCGAAGCTTGATCGCCGCCAACACTCCGCTTAGCGAGATCCTTTCGCAACTCGTGTTGATGATCGAAGCGCAGTCGCCTGAGATGCTCTGTTCGATACTGTTGCTCAGCGAGGATGGTAACCACCTCAAACATGCAGTGGCGCCGAGCCTGCCTG
The DNA here is from genome assembly GCA_044867735.1 of Pyrinomonadaceae bacterium. Classification (GTDB taxonomy): domain Bacteria; phylum Acidobacteriota; class Blastocatellia; order Pyrinomonadales; family Pyrinomonadaceae; genus PSRF01. The sequence goes on from JBIOVO010000300.1 coordinate 18,068, forward strand.
AGAGTTATGTGAAGGTGATCGACGGCAGTCCGATCGGCCCGAAGAACGGGTCGTGCGGGACAGCGATGTTCCGCGGCAAGCCCGTTATCGTCAGCGACATTCTCACCGATCCTCTTTGGGACGATTACCGTGAGCACGCAATTGCGATCGGTATGCGTGCGTGCTGGTCAACTCCGATCCTGTCGAGCAAAGGTAAAGTGCTCGGTTCGTTCGCGATGTATTATCGCGAACCGCGGACGCCGGATGGACAGGAAACAAAGCTTACGAACGTGGCTACGAAGCTCGCCGCTGAAGCGATCGAACATTCACGTCGCATCCGCTAGATAAAGAATACTCGCGCAAAGACGCAAAGAGGCAAAGTTCGGACCTGCGGCATCCAGAGGTCTGAACTTTGCGTCTTTGCGCCTTTGCGCAAGTATTCTTAATTCTTCACCTTGAACTGCGTCGGCGCGACGGTCACCCGCGCCTCGGGATTGTAGTAATCATAAACAACGGACGGCGCAGACTTCGCATTCAACCCAAAGCGCGGACGAAACTTGAAGTCAAACTTGACGCCTCCCGCCGACGGCCAGAGATAAAGCACGACCCGATCGGGTAACACGTCGTACTGGTTGATCGCCCAACCCGAACCTTTCATTGCCGTTTCCAACGAACCTCGATCGACGTCGGCGCCCGGCGGTAAACCGATTTCCGCGAGCATCATTCCATAACCTCTGAAACCAATCCGCTCCGCCTCGACGTGACACGTAATCGTGTCGTTGATCTTCGCCTCACTCTTGTCGAACCTGGCGGTCAACCGAAGATCGTTCGACACGTTCTCCGCGTGGTGTGTCTCAATCGCCTTCGGCCACGGCACGTAGTAATTCAACCTCGCCTGCGCCGACGCGAATGGCAAACCACTAGGACGCCTGATCTCAATCATGTTCTTGCCGGTACGAACAGACTGCGCCAGATCGACGGTGATCGGACTGATCAAACGATTCGCTGCCGGCATTTGAATCGTTTTCACGACGCTGCCATTCACCAGGACCTCTGCCGTTGATTCGCCGGGGGAATTACCGTTCTTCGAAAACATCAACAGCAGAGCGTCGAACACGTTGATGGTCGCCTGGGTTGAATACCAGACGCCGTAACGATCTTTCTGCTTGAGCAGAAACAGCAGCGCGCGCGAATTCAAGTTCGTATCAGTTTCACACTTCGCCGCGTCGCAGTATCGCTTCAAGGCCTGGACCACGAGCGCAGTGGTCTCAACACGTCCCGCTATGCCCCACCCGTAAAAAGGCGTGTTGGTTTCGAGCGCCCAGTACATCGTGCTGCCCTCGGTGTGGGCCAGTGAACGCAACAGCTCGATGATTGGCCTTGCTCGTTGCGTTTCGTTAACGTCGATGAGCGCCAACGCGAGCGAAGCAAGCAGATACGGTTCATCGATTCGATTCGCCTGTTGAGCAAGATAGTCGAATGCTCGTTTCAACGCTGGGGCAACGTCAGCAGACTCGACCGATTTATCACGATTGAGCTTCGCGTCGGTCATCGCCAGTACGCGCGCAACGTACGACGTCAGCACCGTGTCGCGACGTTTCTGATCCTCGGGCCTCCAGTATTTATACGACTCCCAACTCCCATCCGGCTGCTGGTGTTTTAGGAGCCACTCCCTGGTCTCCTTGATGATCTCCTTGTCAATCTCCATCACGTCGGACGCTTCAGTGAAAAACCTCAGCGCATACGCAGTCAGAGCTACGTTAGCATCGCCGCGTCCCCAGTAACTGAAACCACCTTGTTCGTCACGATAGTTGAGCACGCGGCTGTAACCATTCTTCAGATAGCGCTCGGCGCGCGCACGCACCGCCAGCTCTTCGCCGGTCCGTTTCTGATGACTCAACAGCAGCAGACTCGGATAAGTGGAGGAGATCGTTTGCTCGGCGCAACCGTAGGGGCGCTGCATGATTGCTTCGACGCCTTCGATGACATGCGCCATGAGGTTCGGATAGATCTTCAATTCGGCCCGGGTTGATTTCGGAATGCTGTTTTCCGGCAGCGACATTTCCATCGTTGCCGTGCTGCCAACGATATCGCCCTCAGTCACTGAGATTTCCTGTCCGTCGGGATGAACTGAAACCGGCTTTTCGATCGCATCATTCGCGTCGGAACCAAACGCGGTTATGCGTTGCTTGCCGTCGTCGATCGACGCGGTCACACGGAAATCGAAAGTCTCACGTTTTGCGTCGCCTGCAACTACAGCAGTCCGCTTCTGTGACGGGCCGAGCAACGAGAACCAGCTCTCGGGTTTGATCTCGAGGTTAACTTTCTGTTCGCGCTCCAGATAATTGCGCACCACGACCGGCAGCGATATTTCGTCACCCTCGGTCAGCACTCGTGGTGGCTCGTGTTCGACGAAGAATGGCTGAAACGCCTTTATCTCCTTTTCAGTCGTTCCGATACGTCCGTCTTCAGTTGAAGCGACTACGGCAACCTTCCAGGTCGTGATGTTGTCGGCGAGTTTGAAATTGATCCGTGCGCGACCTTGTTTGTCGGTCTCGATTACCGGCTGCCACAAAAGCGTTTCCGGAAAGTACTCACGCAGACGTGGTGTTTCCATCGCCGAGCCGCCCGATTTTGTGATGAGAGTAAAATTGCGGGTAATGCTATGACTTACTGATGCATTAACTCCATCGAGCAGCATATTGCTGCCGCCGCCGGAGATCGTTACCGTTTCAGTAACAGCTCCTGGCTCGAGCTTGCTGTTGACTTCCGTGAGGTTTCCAGCAGACACCGTGACCTGATCGATGATGGATATCTTGAATCCCACCGCCTCAAAACGCACCTGGTAAATTCCCGGCGTCAAATCGCCAAAGGTGTACTTGCCGTCTTCGTTTGTTGATGTGACTCGCTCCAGGTTATTTTCCGATCGCTTGAGCGTGACGTTTGCGTTCGAAACAACGGCTCCGGCAAAGTCAGTCACTGTTCCGTAGATAACGCCGTTGCCTGGAGTGAGGACGATGCTCGAGTTTGCCTGCGTCGGTTTAACCTGACCGCGTTCCTGTTCCCACACAATTCCGGAAAACGAGCCTGCGGTGAAATCGTCTATGGTTCCAGCTCTTCCGTCGGGCCCAACACTGCGGAAATTGACGATGCCCAGCCATCGCGTGACTGGAAGGATCTCTACTCGCTCCGAATTTGCCACTCCGAACGTCGATCGATTCGTTACGCGCACGCGATCGCTGTAACTGGTTTGGATCTTGAAGGTCCTGTAATAGGGACGGCCCCACGGATCCTTGAGAGCTTCGAGGTCTTCACCGGGTAACGCCTCGCGCAACTGCTGATCCGTTTGCGGGAACTGATTGGTACTCTTCAGGTATTTCACCAGCGCCGTGTCGAGCTGCGCGCGCTTCTCCTCAAAGTAATCGATTGAAGAGAGCCAGACGACGAAATCATCTTCAGTGTAGGGCCGATCGGCGAACTGCTTATCCGGTCCCGCACTGCTGATCACAGTCAGAAACTTGGTGTCGCGGATAGTGAAGTCAATGCGATAAGGCTGGCCCCAGCGATCTCGCCACTGGTCCAAGTGCAAACCATCCTTCGCAAGCTCAGCGCGAAGCGTGTCAAGGTCACGAATGTAGCCGCCTGTCTGCTGGTGATAACGCACGGCGGCGCCATCAACTCTTGAACCGGTAGGACGAAAGTAATACCAACTCAGTTGCTGTACGTGAAAGTCGTCACTGGTGCCAAAACGTTTATCGGCGCCGGCGCTCGTGAGGTCAAGTAAGTCTCGGTCTTTATCGATATTGAAGTTAGCGCGATAAGGAATGCCCCACGGATCACGTATCGCATCAAAATCGATATTAGCCTCGCGTAAAAAACCTCGCAAACTCGCTAAATCATTCGGATGCTCATTAGTGTTGTTGTAACGAGCCGCAAGGGCATTGACTAAGGGACTTACCTGCCTCAGGGTCAGGAAGGTGAAATATTTCGTGTGGTTGCGATCATATTCATCGCTACTGTGGAAGGTTGGATAATAGTTTGTGCTCGCGCGCAGCATCACATCGGCAACCATTTCCAGATCGGGCGACACCGGTTTCGACATATCCAGGTTCTGCAAGTCTTCAAATGTCACTCCGGAAAGTTGCCCTTCGAACCCGAGGAAACTCTGCAAGGAGCGATAGAAACTCGATACTCCGTCACCGAATTCCTGATCCGTCCGAAATCGTTCTTCCACTGCTTTGTCAAACACCACCAGACCCAACGCACTTTCCGCAGAACTGCCTTGAGCCGCGCGTACGTTCAGCGCGACTTCCGCCTCTTCACCCGGGCGATATGTGTCCTGCGAAGTGCGCAGACCAACCTTGAGTGCGCTGTTATTCGGATACAGAACAGTGTCCGTACCGATCATGTTGGACCGGCTGGGAAAATCGGGATAGGCGGCAATAGTCAAACGATCTTTGAAACCAGACCGGTAAGCGAACGAGATCGAGGCGCGGCCATCATGAAGTTTGACGCGCTCTGAATGGATCACTGTCGAGTCTCGCACCAGATCGACGTTGAGCGTTTCGTTCGCCATCGTAGAAGTGATGACCGCATTGATCGGTTCTCCTGCTCGATACAACGGTTTATCGGTTTCGACTTTTACTCGTGCGTCATCATCGGCGTACAGAGTTCTCTCGACGGATCCGATTCGGCGTCGTGAGTCTGTCGCCGTGACAACGAGCCGGAACATACTCTGGCCCTGAAGCTCGCGTGGCCAGCGGCCACTAATCCTGGCCAACCCATAACGATTGGTTCTGACCGGCGGCAGCGATTTGTCTGTCTTGACCTTTGCATCCTCGATCTCCACAACTTTCGGACGCACGTCACAACGCGCCGGCGAGCCATCCGCGTAGAAAGTTGAAACGTGTATGTCAACGGGCAATGCCGGATTGTGATCGGAGTAGTAATCGCGATTGATGACATACACGTGAATCGGTTCGCGGCTAACGCGCACGTCAAAGCGTCGTTGTTCGGTGCGGTTGGTCGTTGGATCGGTGACGTATGCAGCGTAGCTAATATCCTGGAATTGCTCGTAGTCACGCTCAGCTAACTTTTCATGATCTTCGGTCAGATCGATGTGCGCGGTGAAGATTCCTTTTGCATCCGTGTCCGCTTCATATTTATCACCCTCTTCGAGATCCCATTTCTGCTCACGATAATTCCACTCACGATTACTCTCACGAACCACACGCACGTGGCCCCGCGTCACCGGTTGTCCAAACAGATAATCGGCCCGCACTTTCACTTCGGCTCTTTGACCCGGTAAGTAAAACGTTCGATCCGGCTCAACACTGACCGAAAAATTGGGCAGGTCGTAACGACTGATGCGCACGGAATACTGCTGCGCCCAATTCTCCTCGTCGTCGAGCCCAACGGTGATTCTGTACGATCCGAGTCGCGTATTCTCCGGGATGGACCAGTCGGCGCTGATGACGCCAAAACGCGAGGTCTTGACCTCCGTTCGATAAACGCCCGTGCCTTCTGGATCCAGAATTTTTACGACCACGTCCTGATTTGCAAGTGCACGTCTTGAAGGGCTGAACACGAGCGCACGAACGTGCATCATTTGTCCGGGTTGATACAGAGGCTTGTCGGTGCTGATAAGAATCTTCGAGAACTGATCAACCAGCACATCACCTGAAACTTCAGAGATAAGCGCGCCGCGCTTTGCCGTAACCTTAATCTCACCACCCGAGGGCGTGACGGTATGAGGATACTCAGGAAAACGTGGCGGCAACTGAAACTCCAGGACCGCGCGGCCCTTTCCATCGGACATCTTCGAAGCGCGTAGCTTCAGGCCGCGGTCGCCATCATCCTCGAGCGTGAGTTCACCCTCGATCTGCACATTGGCGGCTGGCTTGAGACTAATCGGGTGCAACGCCTGGACACGCGTGCGATAGCGGCCTCCCTCACGGGCATAGTCTGAAGCAATCAAATGGACCTCGAAGAGATCGGAAGTGATTTGGGATAGTGAGATGAATCCTTCAGTCAGCGTGGTGTTTGCGTCGGCGCGGGCCAGCCGGTAGCGCAACCGGTACCAGAGCAACTGCCTGCGTTCGTCCGAATTGAAGTTTGAAAACGAAAGGTTGAGAGGAATCGTGAGAGTCTTTTTACCTGTTGGGATTGTCTGGACCTGGGAGATGTTTGTCTTGCTGTCGTTCTGTGGACTCAACAGCTCGAGCTCGACCCTGGCGTTGAAGGTCTCGCCGGTTGAATTCTCAATCGCCAGGACCACCTCGGCCGTAGGTTTCTCAAATAGTAGCCTGGTGTTGGTCTCGTCAACCTTCAACTCGCCACCGGCGTGCGTGAGTTGAACCAGCCACAGGAACAGAACAGAAAGGCACAACAGGGAAAGAAGCCATCGGCGGCTCATACTTGCCTCCCAGGATATTTACTTCGAAACAGACTACACCGCAGCGAAGCCGAAACTTACTTCAGTTTCAACTTGACCAGAACGCTCTAATTTTCGGTTTAAAGGCGAGACTGGGGATCTCGATGTCAGTGTCTGCTAACTGTGTAGACAGTCGCTGAGATGATGTAAATCGTGGTTCCGTTGTTTTCACGACTCACATTTTTGGATAGATGGTTTGTAGGGGCGGCACTCCGTGGCCGCCCCATCTTTCTTTCCG
>JBIOVO010000301.1:0-9975 GCA_044867735.1 Pyrinomonadaceae bacterium
GTAGGAGCCAAAGGGTCACTGTAAAGTCCGGCATATGCCCACCATCAATCACCCTGAGACGAGCAGGGTTCACGCCTCTAACGCCGACCAGGTACTGGTGAATCCGATCGGCCCGTAGCCGCGCTTCTCCGAGAGTCGATACTTGACCTGCATATACAATGACGTGTCCGTATTCGGCTTCATTGTTTTGTAGCTGGATGGCGAAGTTATCGAGTCGCGCCTTTTCATCCTTGAAATCAATGTCGCCGTATTCGTCGATCCGGAAGCCTAATCCGCAAATAAACACCCGCACAGAATCATCGAGGTTGATGTAATTGTCGGAACACCTGGAACGATCCGAAGCCGATGCAGTGAAGACCATTTGTTGCACGTTCTGGCCGGAGACCCTGACGGCGAAACCCTCGTCTTCATTCACAAATGCTTCAATTCCACGATCGATTGGAGTGCTTGGATTAAACTTTCTGAACTTCTTTTCGTCGAGGTTGAGACTGCTCAGCAACATCTGTTTGGGAGTGATCTGAATCATCATCACGGTGCCGGGCGCGACCGTCGGGCAGCCATATCTCTTGAGCATCTCGTCCTCGGCGAAGAGGATGTAGACCTCTCCTTCATCCAGCCTGTATGTTGACGAGCTTGTTCTGGACTCATGGGGCGGTCCAAGAAGCTTCTCGACGTGTTCACGCGTTGAATGCATCGGCAGGATCCCACGCCAATCCTTTGCAACCAGGGTGCTGGCAGAAAACAGGACCACGGCTATGAGGAGGATGAGTCGCATTTGAACGCGACAAGAATATCAGAAGGCCCACAGATTACACAGATCGATCCGTTCATGATCCGTGTAATCTGTGGATACTTGATTTACTGTGCGGTGACCTGAATGCTCGCTGTTGCCGAGTTGTTCGCTGCGTCAAACGCACGTGCCTGAAGTTGATGAGTCTTATTCATCGCGGCCGGTACACGCCAGACACAACTGTACGGCGCGGTCGTGTCAGTACACTGCAACGCACCATTAACAAGAAACTCAACTCGCGTCACACCGACATTGTCACTCGCCGTTGCCGTGATCGTTACGTTCGACTTGCGCGCCACGATAGCGCCGTTTGCCGGAGAGGTGATCGCAACCGTCGGTGGAGTAGTGTCACCACCGCCGCCGGCGAAACCGATCCGGTTAACGGAGCCGTTACCACGCGCTAAGTAGTAAAGAAAACCATCGGGCGATACCTGCAAGTCAACCGGTAGGGAGATGCCCGTCGCAAAATCCGTAACAGCATTTCCCGCTGACGGATTGAGTCTTCTTATCCAGCCGCCACAGAAGTCAGCAAAGAAATAGTTGCCGACAAACTGCGCCGGAAACTGCGGTATCTGCGGGTTGTAGAACGCGCCTCCGGTGATAGCGCAGGTTGACGCGTCGTTTGCGTAAGCGAAGATCGGATCGCGAAAACTCGGGTTCGGCGGATTACAGAAGCCCTCGCAGGTGGGCCAACCATAATTCGAACCGGCGATACCATCGTTGATCTCTTCCCAAATATTCTGGCCCACGTCGTTGATGAACATGCGACCGGAGCCGGATTGAAACGAGAACGTAAACGGATTGCGCAGTCCGAGCGCCCAGATCGAACGGTTGTCGCCCGAGGCCGTGTTGAAAAACGGATTGTCGGTCGGAATGCCGCCGGTTGAAGTGATGCGCAGCATCTTGCCAAGACGTGTCGCTAACGTTTGAGCGTTCGCTCCGTTCGCGTTATCGCCGACCGCGACGAAGAGATTTCCATCTGGTCCAAAGTGAATCGCGCCGCCATTGTGGTTCGTTGCACTGCTCAGGTTGGGCAGATCCATCACGATCACTTCGCTGCCTGCGATCGCAACGTCGCCCGAAGCGGTGAAGCGGCTGATGCGGTTGTGTAACGTGGGCGTCGTCGCGGTGTAGTAGACGTAGACGAGCTGGTTGGAGACGAAGTTAGGATCGAAAGCAACACCGAGCAGTCCACGCTCGCCTGATGAATCGACGGTAACGGTTAGAAATGGAGTCGGCAGGAGCGCGCCGTTTTTGATCACGCGCAGTGCGCCGCCCTGTTGGCAAACAAAGATACGGCCGTCGGGAGCGAGCGCCATCGCCGTAGGATTACTCAAGCCGCTGACGACCAGCGTGTCCGTAAAACCCGCCGGGACTGTGGCCGCGTTCGCGGCAGTAGTCAAAGTCAATAAGCACAAAACCAGACTGAGAAGGTAGTTGAAATGTTTGTGTCTCATAAAGTCTCCACAGCAAAGAGTTTGGCTGGGCTTAACGGTGGGGGAAGCGACGGGAGGGGAAAGAACTTGCCATGATTGTTTGGCAAAAGTTTTTCGGTTGCAAACTCGAGGGTCGGGTGGAGGGTTTAACCACAAAGACACAAAGGCACTAAGTGGTTTTCTAACCTTGTATTCTTGGTGTCTTGGTGTCTTTGTGGTTAAACCCTCCTCGGGCAGTGCGACATTGAACAAAAGGTGCCAAATTCCGGCAGTTTTTTGCCATTGTCCGACACGAAAACTCCACATTTTCCCTAGTTGAAACCTGTTAGACTTCTTCACCCCCGACCTCAAGGTCTCCCCGAAGGTGCGATGAATTTGCCCTAGGATTACCTCCTTTCATTCACCGACTGGAATTAGCAGCCTGGAGAGTGAGACTTCTTCACAGTTTCCCGGAGTAGCAGATGAAGCGTTTTCTTTACCCGATGTTATGTAGTGCTGTCGCATCGCTACTTCTTTTGCCATTGTTTGTGTTTGAAACCACAACCCACGCTGAGGCGAGCGTGGTGGTGCAAAAGAAGGTTTCGAAAGACATCCTCAAAAAAGTAGCAGATGGTCGTGGCGCGGATCTGGTTCGCGTCATTATTCAACCTGCCAATCAAACCGATTTGCCAGACTCGACACTCGAAGACTCAGGCGGAACCAACATTCGCAAGTTCAAGAACTTCCGAGTACGCGTGGTCACACTTCCGGTTCAGGCAGCGGTAAACATCGCGAACCGGAGCGACGTTTCGTATGTCTCGCTCAATCGTGACGTGACACCGATGGGCCACTTGTCGCATACGACCGGCACCGATCAGATTCGCAATACCGGCAACGAAAGTAGCGACGGCAAACTTGACGGCACCGGCGTCGGCATCGCTGTTCTCGATTCCGGTATCGACACCGAGCATCATTCGTTCCTGAACAAATCAAACGGTGTTCGCGTTGTCTACAGCGAAGACTTCACCGGTGAAGGTCGCACCGACGATCCTTACGGACACGGAACACACGTCGCGTCGCTGGCGGCAGGCAATGGGCGCATCTCGAACTCCGAGTACATTGGCGTCGCGCCAAACGCAAATCTCATCAACTTGCGAGTGCTGAACTCGGAAGGAATCGGGACGACGGCGCAAGTCCTGCTCGCGCTCGACTGGGTTGCTTCAAATCGCGCCACCTACAACATCCGCGTCGTCAACATGAGTCTCGGCATGCCGGCGATCGACTCGTATCGCAACGATCCGGTCTGCCGTGCAGTGCGCAGGTTAGTCGATGCAGGTGTAGTGGTGTTTGCCGCTGCTGGTAACAACGGCAAAGACAGCGAGGGCAACAAGGTCTATGGCCACATCCACTCGCCCGGGATCGAACCGTCCGCGATCACCGTGGGCGCTACAAACACGTTCGGCACGGACGAACGCAGCGACGACAGCGTTGCTTCATTCAGTTCACGTGGTCCAACGCGAAGCTTTACCACGGATGAAGACGGCGTCAGGCATTACGACAACCTCATCAAGCCCGATTTAGTCGCACCGGGAAACAAGTTGGTCGATGCGGAAGCAGACGAAAACTACCTGGTCAAGCAAACTCCATCGCTCGATGCAGGTGTGAGTGGTGCTGAAAATCGAAAGATGATGTATCTCAGCGGCACCTCGATGGCGACGCCGGTTGCTGCCGGCACTGCCGCGCTCATGCTTCAGGCGAACCCGAGTCTTACTCCGAATCTCGTGAAGGCTCTGTTGATGTACACGGCGCAACCGCTTGCGGGCTTCAACATGCTGGAACAAGGCGCGGGTCAGATAAATGTCGCGGGCGCAGTGAAGTTGGCCCAGTCAGTCAGAACTGATCTGAGTGCCACTACAACGGTTGGTTCACCACTGCTCACCGTGGCGACTCCGCCTGCACCCGAGACGACAATCGCGAACCATACTTTCACGTGGTCGCGCGGACTCGTTTTGAATCAAACGTATGTGACGGGCTCAGATCTGATCACCAGGTATCAGCTCGTTTACGGTCTGGGAAATCTACTCGGCACCGGCGTCATCACCGGCGACTCGACGTTGAGTCTCGATCCGGCTTTCTTCTCAGACGGTGTGATTACGGGCGATCATATCCTTACGAGTTACGGCGTAATTACTGGCGACGGCGCAGCTTTCCTCGCCGTCAATTTGCTATTTCAAGGTCTGCTTCCTGAGGGAAGTTGGTTGAGTGATGGTGTAATTACCGGAGACGGAGTCATCACTGGCGACGGCGTTATTACTGGCGACCTCGTAGCCACAGCCCAGTCAGCGATGCTCAATGGTGATAGTAGTTCCATGATGTCAGCGGCAGCGGACGACGGCACCGACTGCTTAGATTACTGATCCACAGACTAAGTAGCTAAAACCACAGTGGCACAGATTACGCAGATCCATTTTGATCTGCGTCATCTGTGTGTTCTGCGATACGAGGTGTAAACAATGAGTGCGGCAGAAGTAAACGTCAATCGACTTCACTTCGGACAAGTTTACATGTGGTCGCTGGTCACCGCGGGAGCGGCAATCGCGCTTGTCTCAATCTATGAACTGCCTTTTGGAAAGCTGGATGTACGTTTCATCTTTCTGTGTTTGATGGTGATTGCGAGTTCGCTGATCGCAATCAGAATTCCGCGCGTTAGTGGGCGCATCACGGTTGCGGACACATTTGTTTTTCTCACGATGTTGCTGTTTGGAGGTGCGGCGGCAATTCTGGTTTCCGCGCTTGAAGGTGTCGCGGCGACACTGATCATCAGCAAGCGTCCGCGCACGATTCTCTTCAACTCGGCAATTCTTGCGACGTCAACTTTTTGTACTGCAACAGTGCTCAACTGGACAGTTGGTCCACCCGAACTCGTTATTCCACGAGGCTTCTCGCCGACTTTCTTTTACACAGTGTGTTTGATGGCGCTGGTGCAGTACGTTGCGAACACCACGCTCATCGCGATTGAAAAGGCCTCGAAGATCAAGGAATCAACGTGGAACACGTGGCGCACTTACTATCTCTGGACCTCGGTTACCTATTTCGCGGGTGCGTCGGCGGCGGGCATTATCGCAATCATGATCTACACCTATGGCTTTTATGCGGTTGTCGCCACGGTGCCGATCATTTTGATCATCGTCTTCACGTATCAGACCTACCTCAAGAACATCGAAAACTCGGTCGCGCAAACAGAAGCTGCACGATTACACGTTGAAGAACTCTCAAGGTACATCAGCGAATTACAGCGTTCCGAAGAAGCGCGAGGTCAGCTACTCGTGCGCGCCGAACGCGCGCGCGCCGAAGCAGAAGCAGCGAATCGCATAAAGGATGAGTTTCTGGCGACACTGTCGCACGAGTTGCGCACGCCGTTGACGTCGTTGCTCGGTTGGTCGAGCGTGCTGCGTGAAGCAAAACGCGACGAGAAAGTCTTGAGTCAGGGACTCGAAGCCATCGATCGCAACGCAAAGGTCCAGGCGCAACTGATCGACGACTTGCTCGACGTTTCGCGAATCGTTTCCGGCAAGTTGAATCTCGACGTTAGACCGCTCGACATCGCTTCGGTAACGCGTGCGGCGATCAACGTCGTCCGTCCGGCGGCCGATGCGAAAGGTATTACGCTCGACTACTGGGCCGAACCAGGTCTGGGCGCGATCTCAGCCGATTCGGCGCGCTTGCAACAGATCATCTGGAACCTTTTATCGAACGCGGTGAAGTTCACGCCGCATGGTGGCAAGATTTCTGTTCGACTCGAGCAGGACGGATCGGACGTGGTCGTGACGATCCAGGATACGGGTCAGGGCATCGATCCGGAGTTCTTGCCGCGCGTATTCGATCGCTTTCGCCAGGCCGATAGTTCTACCACTCGCAGCTTCGGCGGTTTGGGTTTGGGATTGGCGATTGTGCGACACCTTGTCGAGCTTCACGGTGGCACGGTCTCGGCGCATAGTGACGGAGTGAATAAAGGTGCGACGTTTTCGGCGACGTTCCCGTTGCTGGCCGATCGTGCGGAGCCGACGATTGCTCACAGCGGTGAGATGAGTATCTCTGAGGTTCGTTCACTTGACGGGTTACGTGTATTGCTGGTGGACGACGAACCCGAAGCACGTCAGATACTCAGCACGGTAATCACGCGCACGGGAGCGGAAGTTGAAACTTGCGATTCGGCCAGTGAGGCGCTCGCGAAGCTTGCGGAGTGGAGACCGGATGTAATCCTGAGCGACATCGCGATGCCGGATGAGGACGGATACAGTTTCATCCACAAAGTGCGCGCTCTGCCGCGCGACAAAGGTGGTGAGATACCGGCCGCCGCGTTAACGGCCTACGCCCGCGACGTGGACCGTACACAAGCACTCGCCGCCGGCTATCAGATGCACATTGCAAAACCGATCGGCGCGGGTCAACTCGTATCAATGATCGCCCGACTCGCCGGCAGAGAATCCTAACCACAGATTCACACGGATTTGTACAGATCTAACCATTCATCTGTGCAATCTGTGTAAATCTGTGGCTAAATAATGGGGCCATGAAGAGGTCACCGGTCGGAATTGGAATCATCGGGACGGGGTTTGCCCGCACCACGCAGATCCCGGGATTTCGTGATTGCATGGGCGCGAGGGTTGTCTCGATCGCGAGTCGTAATCGCGAGCGCGCCGAAGTAGTTGCGAAAGAGTTCGGCATCGAACACGTCGCGTCTGACTGGCAGGAGCTGATTGCCCACAAGGACGTCGATCTCGTCAGCGTCGTTACACCGCCATCCACACACATGGAGATCACGCTTGCGGCACTCGACCAGCGCAAGGCAGTGCTCTGCGAAAAGCCGATGGCGCTGAATGCAGGCGAAGCCGCGCGCATGGCCGAGAAAGCGAATGCCGCCGGCGTTCTCGCGTTAATCGATCACGAACTCCGTTTTCTGAACAGCCGTCGAATGATGCGTGGCATGTTGCAGACGGGCGCGATCGGAACCGTGCGTCACTGTAACTATGTGTTTCGGTCTGATTATCGTTCGATTGCGGATCGCGCGTGGGATTGGTGGTCGGATGAGACGATGGGCGGCGGTGCGCTCGGAGCGATTGGTTCTCATGTAATCGATTCGTTTCGCTGGATGCTGAGTGCGGAGGTGACGAAAGTACTCGGCATGTTGACGACGCATATCAAGCAACGGCCTGACAAAGTCGGCGGCATGCGTGAAGTTACAACCGACGACGAGGCGAAGCTGTTATTCAAGCTCTCGGGCGGAACGGATGCGGAGATAACCGGCGCGGCGTCGATCTCGGTTGTCGAGCAAGGGAAGTATGAGAATCGCCTTGAGGTCTACGGCACCAAGGCCGCGTTGATGGTCGAAGAAGCCGGCGAGCTGTGGCTATCGCCGACAGGTTCGGGTGCGTGGCGTCCGGTGCCGGTGGGCCAGGATCACATGGCCCAGGGAATGCGCGAGGGAAGTTGGTCGCGGGGATTCACGGCATTCGCCGTCGCGATCTGCGAAGCGTTGCGCGCCGGAAAAGCCGAGGTCAAAGACGCCGCAACGTTTGAGGACGGCCACCGCGTTCAATTGGTCCTCGATGCGGCGCGCGCTTCGAATGAGAGTGGGTGCTGGGTAACGATTTGATCTTTACTAGACCTTTGTTCTTTGTATTTCGTCGCTGTTTGTTAATCTTCCGCCAATCGTGACCACAAAGCACAAAGTTCAAAGTTCAAAGTTCATCAGGATTGGCGTTGACACCGGTGGGACCTTCACGGATTTCGTTTTTGAACGAGACGGGCGCGTTGAGCTTTTCAAACTGCCTTCCACACCTTCCGATCCTTCACTCGCGATTCAGCAGGGACTCAATCGGATCTGTGCGGAAACTGGCGCTTCATTGCATGACGTCGAGGTCGTTCACGGCACGACCGTGGGAACGAATGCGTTACTCCAGCGGCGTGGGGCGCGCATTGGTTTGATCACGACGCGCGGGTTTGAAGACGTGCTCGCGATCGGCCGTCAGGCAAGGCCCGAACTCTACAATCTCAATGCGGTCAAGCCGCCGACACTCGTTGCCGACGAGCTCAGACTCGGAATCAGTGAGCGGGTAGTCGCGTCGGGTGAAGTGCTTGAGCCGCTAAACGAACGCGGACTTCGTTCGCTCGTCAGGCAGTTGAAGCAAGCCGGTGTTGAGGCGGTCGCCGTCTCCTTACTTTTCTCTTTCTTGCATCCGGAGCACGAAGAACGTATAGCCGCAGCACTCGCGTCGCTCGACGTGCCGCTGTCGATCTCGAATCGCATCCTGCCCGAGTATCGCGAGTACGAACGTACCTCGACCGTAGTTATCAACGCATATCTCCAACCATTAATGGGCCGCTACTTGAGTCGCCTATCGAAGGGAAATCCAAAGGAAAAAGAACAAAGAACAAAGCTCAACCTCCGCGTCATGCAATCGTCCGGTGGCAGCATCTCTGCGGACGTCGCCGCAACCGAACCGGTGCGCACGATTCTTTCCGGCCCGTCGGGTGGCGTCGTTGGCGCTCTGCGGGCGGCAAGGTCCGCTGGAATTCAGAACGTCATCACTTTTGACATGGGCGGAACGTCAACTGACGTGGCGCTGTGCGACAGCGGCTCGATTCGTACAACGAACGAAGCGATCGTCGCGGGCCTGCCGGTGGCGATTCCGGTGATGGACATTCACACCGTCGGCGCCGGTGGCGGATCTATCGCGCGTGTTGATGAAGGCGGTTCGTTGCGTGTTGGGCCAGAGTCAGCGGGCGCGGATCCGGGCCCTGCTTGTTATGGGCGTTCGTTGTTGCCGACAGTGACTGACGCGCATGTGGTTTTGGGCCACTTCGGAGGCGCCGGTTTGCTGGGTGGAGAATTCAAACTCGACGAAGACCGTGCGCGTGCAGCGATGGCCGCGTTGGCGAGTGACCTCAGTAAGGCTTCAGGAAAGAAATGTAGTGTTACGGCGGCGGCCGAAGGCGTGCTCGCGGTTGCAAATACAAACATGGAACGCGCGTTACGTCACATTTCGGTCGAGCGCGGGCACGATCCGCGCCAGTTTGCGCTCCTGCCTTTTGGCGGCGCGGGCGGATTGCATGCTGTTGACCTCGCGCGTGCGTTGCGAGTACCGACCGTGATCGTTCCGAGTGCGCCAGGTGCGCTTTCGGCTGTGGGAGTGCTGGTTGCAGACGTGATCAAGGATCAGAGCCGCACGGTGATGATTACTTATCGGGCGAAAGATCTCGCGAAGTTGGATAAAGTGTTTGTTGAATTGGAAAGGGAAGCGACGCGCGTGCTGCGTGCTGAAGGGTTTGCTCGCACGAAGCAACGACACGAACGTTCATTTGCGATGCGTTATCAAGGACAATCGTTTGAGTTGGAAGTGACGAAGACCGCGGGCGATCTCGCGGCGGCATTTCATCGTGCGCATCGTGAGCGTTACGGCTATGCAAAAGAGAACAGCGAGATCGAAATAGTGAGCGCACGGCTGCGATCGTTTGGTTTGGTAGAGCAGTTGGCCCAACACAAGATTGCGCGTGGTGGAAGCAAAGCAAAACCGAAGGCGGGCGTGTACCGCAGAGAAGAACTCCGCGCGGGCGCGAAGTTACAGACGCCGTGCATCGTCACTGAATACTCGGCGACGACCTTAATTCCGAAGGGCGCTCGTGCTCGCGTCGATGAGTTCGGAAATCTATTAATCGATTTAGCACAAATTGTAGGGGTGGCCCTCCGTGGCCACCCCATCTTTCTTC